>NZ_JBRBUI010000015.1:0-15494 GCF_052826185.1 Heliomarina sp.
GAGATGCATCGCAAGGGCACCCTGCCCCGCCCCACATCCGTCGAATTCCTGACTTGGGTCCATAAGAGCTTCTACGACGAGATGCCGGATGAGTTTCGGGTCATCGAACATCCCGACGGCACACAAGAGCCCATCGTTCCGGGACGCATGCGCCAGGATGACGATCGGGAAGTTGCGGTCGGGCGCCACCTACCTCCTTCATCGTCGCGGGTCGCGGCATTCATTGACCATTTCGACAAACGATTTCAGATTGCGGCGCGGTCTTCGAGCGGACGGATCATCGCGATCGCCTCTGCACATCACCGGCTCAACTACATCCACCCTTTCCCAGATGGTAACGGCCGTGTCAGCAGACTGATGTCTCATGCCATGGCCCTCACAGCGGGGATTGGTGGCCAAGGGCTCTGGTCCGTATCACGTGGGCTGGCCCGCGGGCTAACCGGTCGGGGCGAGTACAAACGGATGATGGATCTGGCCGACAGTCCACGCCGCGGAGACCGCGACAACCTGTCAGAAGCGGCACTGAAGACGTTCAGTGAATGGTTCCTAAAGGTGACGCTCGACCAGATCACCTTCTCAGCAAGATTGTTCGATCTTGGCGGACTGGACGAACGGTATCGTCGTCTTGTTGCAGATACCATCGATGACAAGCGCGCACCGGAACTGATCTCGGCGGTTCTTCGGCATGGGGCACTGGAACGAGGCGATGCGCAGATTGTCCTCAAGACATTCAAGCGTACTGCTCGCAACACGCTGAGTAAACTGACCGCCGCCGGATACTTGACTTCCGCCTCGCCGAAGACGCCAGTTCGGTTGGCGTTTCCGTTGGATTATCGAGAGCGGCTCTTTCCAAACCTCTTTGGAGACGGTGACCTCCCACAATAACTTTAGGCATTTAGGGTGTAATGCCTGGCCGCCGATTTCTTCCATGGGCGGCCAGATTTTCATCAAGGCTTGCTCGTGTGTCACTTGTCCACCGCGGTGGACATCTGCTGGTCTGAGATAAACTGAAGAACCACCACGCGCCGCTAGGTGCGTTTGGACAGTTTTGGTTGCCACAAGCGCCGCTTCTCGTTCGAAGTCCACCGCGGTGGACATTAGACAGTTCGCTCATTGTTTTCGGACAGTCGCTTGATCAAAGCTAATGGATCAAATTGGTTTTGCCTTTGACCCAGGGTGATACTGTGAAAATACGCTCCAAAATCCCTGATGCGTTTTCCAAGCTGTAGCATGATGAAGATCGCGCATGACGCTTTCGGAGCTCCTACAGCATTCTTGGCTTTCTCGAAAGTCTCTGGGTGAATGCCCATCATGGGTGCAAGTGTTCGAGCATGGTTTTCAATGTCCAACCAGTTTCTAAGTCTCTTTGTGGAGAACGATGTCGCCTGATCGCAGACTGAGGTCAGCAAGTCTGGTTTCAGGGCCTCAAGGCCTATGTTGCTATCTAAATCTTTTTTTTCTTCTTCAGACTTAGATTGATGCCGGACAGTTTGTCCGTCATTGGCGGGCAATTCCATAGTTTCAGGCGGGTCATCCGGGGTAGTCAAACTCTGGTATTCTGCATCTGTATTGGCGAGCAGAGCGTGGTATTCGGGGAGGCTCAGCTTCCTGCGTAGAGCTTTCCGTGCGTGGTTGATGAATGCGTTGCTAGGATCGTGCTCTTCCAAATGGGCGAGCTTTGTAAGGATCTGTTTGCGGACAAATATCCGATCTCGCCGGTTATTCTCCATCTCTTGCGCGATGGCTATAAGCTCGCTCGCACGTTGGAGCAGGGGGGTGAGAGACAATCCATAACTGATGCACTCCCCGCCGGATGAGCGAACGCGGTAGCGCTTTCGGTTCGAGCTGTCATTGCGCTTGATGAATCCGAGTTCAACGAAGCGGTTGATGTGCCTCCGGAGTGTCCGTTCGTCGATTCCGCCAACGCGCTGGCAAAGTGAATTGTTAGACGCAAAAACCGTTTCGCCATGGCCAGGTTTCAGAAAACTGAGCATTGCTTGAAGTGTCTGTATGTGGCCAGGACGTAGACCAAACACGCTGCGTGCATCTCTCAAGGCCCTGAAGATGGTCCAGACGTCGGTTTCAGATGGGGGAAATGAGCCGCGGGTTGCATCAGCACCTGCGGCTTCGATCGAGAGTTTTGTAAATGCCATGGCTTGTTCACGACGACCGTTCGGCCCACAACTTCCCCGTCTCTTTCCTCGAATTTTCGCGGAAAAAGGCAAAAAATATCAGTCCACCGAATCGGTGACTCTTGACCGGTATGCTGGAGGTTGCTACATCAAAGATGCTAATCAGATGATGAGGGCTCTCCAGGGGAAACTTTGGGGGGCTCTTTTCTATCGGGTCTTCGCTTTTCTCCTCTGCTCGTGTTGCTCTGTGTGGCCTGGGTTAGGACCCAGAGCCTCTCTCATTCCGCCACTGTACGAAGAGTTGCAAAAGCGTAGCTTCCGCGTGCTCTTCGAGCCATCGGCCGAATTCTGGATTGTCCTTCTTGGTGACCTTGAGCGCGATCGCCTTCTCATCGATTGTCAGCGTGCCCAATGAACTGCCGTTCTCATCATTGATGACCGAAGTCAGCCCACGATTGGGCGGCTTCTTGTCGCTACGTGCTTTGCTCGAGCAAGCCGAATAGACCGCTTGGAACTTTTCGGAACTAGGAGTGTCGTCGGGCAGGGCGGCGAGCGCCTCTTTGGCGATGTCCACCAAATCTACCTTCACCGACAAGGCAGCTAGATCACCCCACTGCCGTCGTCCGATCCCATGTGCTGGCCCGATGAGTTGAACAAAACCGTCTGGCAGTTGATCCATGACGACCCTGTGGTTGGATACGCCTTGCCGGGTCAGACCTAGAGCATCTTGAATGACACCGGGTTTGTATCCGGATTCTTGCATCTCTTTGATAAAAAGAGACTTTTCTATAAAAGACGGATCAAGCCTGAGGTTGTTCTCCTGGCCTTGAGCGATCAGAGATGCGTCATCGTCCAAGGTTCGAACAATTGCCTTGACCGTTCCACCGACCTTACGGATCGCCGCAAGCCTGCGGCGGCCGTAGATGATGCGGTATCTGTCCGGTTGGGCTGATGGACGGACCATGATGGGCACTTGTTGGCCATGCTTGCGAATGCTCTCGGCCAACTCATCGATACTGGAATCTTCCAGCACCAACCGATCGCGCAGCCCATCCATGTCAATCTGATCGGGTTCGATATCGCGAATCGAGTTTGCTGTGATCTCGCGCAAAGAGTCGCGCAATCCTCCAACAGATCCCGGCAGCTTTGCCGCTTTTGGCGGGGTAGGGGAGGGGGCTCCGCTCTCCGTCTCATTCCTTGGAGGCTGGTTGAAGATGTTTCGGGCCATCAGCGACGCCCCCATGCCATTTGGATCGTCTGCTCTAGCTCATCGCCAACGCCATTCACGCTGGTCAGGGCGCGATCAATTGTCTTTCTGATGAATTGGCTTGGATCGACTTCGTAGACGGTCTGCTGGGTCATCCCCGCGTCGGAGATCGCCGTAGACTTCAGCATCGGCTCTGTCATGACCTGACCTGCCAGAATTGATCTCAGGTAGCCTGCCATTTGGGTCTGCGGACCGTCCGACGGTTCATATCTGGTAATCAGGAACTTGACAAAATCCCATGTGACACGCCGACCGATGGCTTCCTCCACGGCCTTGACCGTTTCTGAAGCAAGCTTCAGGAATTGGCTCATGGATGCGATGTCAAGCATGCCAGGTACCACGGTAACCAAAAGCCCCGTCGAGGCTGCCAGCGCAGTCAGGGTTAGAAACCCAAGCTGAGGCGGGCAGTCGATCAGGACGATGTCGTAGTTTGCCTCAACCTCTTCAAGCGCCAAGGCGAGGCGCTCTGCAAAGATGGGCTGTACGCGACGGGCGAGAGCGTTTGCGGTCTCGGTTTCATACTCCGAGAGCATCAAACCGGCGGGCACCATGTCGAGCTTATGGAAGTAGGTCTTTTGGATGACGTTCGAGAGAGGAACTTGGTCCTCATATCTCAAAGCATCATAGATTGTGCCGCCATCGGCGAACTCAAGCTCGGGCCGAAAGCCGAAAAACGTGGTCAAACTTGCTTGCGGATCGAGGTCTAGGACCAGCACGCGGTAACCGCGCAAGGCATACCTTTGCGCAAGATGAATCGTTGCAGTAGTCTTTGATGAACCGCCTTTGAAGTTGACGACGGATATCACCTGGAGACGATCGCCATCACGTCGACCTGGGCGGTAGCTTTCTGCGTTCTTTCCAGTGCGTCCAAGAACATCGCGCAACTCATCAATCTCTTGGGCTGTGTAGAACCGGTGTCCGCGGTTGTCTGTATGCACTTCCGGGAAGCTGCCGTCCTTGTGCCGGTTGCGCAGGTTGGATGTGCTTACGCGCAGGAGGCCGGCGACTTCGGTGGAACTGAAGCGGCGTAGGGACTTTCGTTCTTCGGGTTCGAAAGCGATCTTCATCTGGCGATCCAAAGACTCAGCCAGATTGTCGGCAAATGCTCCGATATCGGAAGAGCCTATGCCTTGCGTGTATCCAATGTTACGATCATCCATGTCCTGCCGCCCACTCTCGGCCACTGTTGAGGCTCTTAGTCATTCTGACGGTGTACAGCGTGTCTGACGCGTTTTGCCGTCAGAATGGGAATGCCACGATCCAGTGAGTCCGGCAAGAAGAATCTAAATGTAGTGCGAAAGTTATCCACAGCACCTATAGGTGTTGTCGTGTAAAAAACTCAGCAAGTCATTGATATAGATATATTAAATGCAGATCTAACCAAATCGAACCGCTACTCAGTTGAGTTGGCACATTAGCAGCTAACCCCAAGCAACTAATGGCACTTTCTGCCTCCTGCGGAGTTTTCTCCCGGTGAAATTTTTTGGATTCGGGTCAGAAGCTACATCTGATTTTGGCTCGATTCGTACGGCATGAGGCCAAGTCGTTCCGCCCGCTCCAACAGCATTTTCACAGAAGACGGCTGCCATCTTGTTCGGCCACGAGGCGTGCGTTCGCGCATCGCTTCCAGCCGGGTGCAGATCGCCTGAAGCGTGATGTCGGGGTCCGCGCCCTTGATGCCGGCGACGATGGCGGGCAGACGGTCGTCGGTTTCGCGGCGCCCGGCGCGGGCTAGCACCTCGGCCGGCAGGAAGCCGTCGCCGACATAGGCCTTCACAGCGCGCAAGAGACGGCTTTGGGTCCAGCGACGCGCCTCGGGCAAGGGGCCGTTGATGATGCGCACCACGTCTTCCCAGGCCAAGTCGGGTCGCAACCGGCGCACATGGGGAACCCAATCTTGTGCCGTCTCGTTCAGATGCTCCATGTAGCCGTCTTGTCGCGCCAGCCGTACTTTGCGAAGAGCAGCAGGGTCTTTGGCCCGCAGTCCAGGGTTCCCGCCGACCCGGCCCTTGGTACGGGCGCTCGCCAGCCCCGCCTTGGTACGTTCCCGGATCAGCGCCCGCTCGAACTCGGCCGCGGCGCCCAGAACCTGCAGCGTGAACTTGCCTTGCGGGGATCCGGTGTCGATCGGGTCCTGAATGGAACGAAAGAACGCCCCCTTGGCCTCCAACCGTTCGATCACCTCGAGAAGGTGCGACAGAGACCGTGCGAGCCGGTCGATCCGTACGACAACCAGCGTGTCGCCCTTGCTAATGCGCTCCAGCAAGCGGGCAAGCACCGGCCGGGCACGATTGCCGCCTGAGGCGTGCTCTTCGAAGATCTCGACGCATCCCGCAGTTTGCAGGGCCTCAGACTGGGGCAGGGGGGTCTGATCCTCTGTGGATACGCGCGCATAGCCTATCAGGGGCATGAAAATCGGCCGTTTGCAATTTCATATACCGTTACTAAACGACCATTTGTAAACGAATGCAATCAAGCGTTCTCTCGTCGGGCTGGGCCACAATCCCTTGGTTTCCTTGCGCTGTGCGCGAACTGAGAGGTTCCGCCGGCAGTCGAGTGCGCGTACTATATAAAGGGCGCAGGCAGCTGCCAAAAAAAACGCTTGGGTAATGTGCAAGAAATCAGTCTTTTTGTGCACATGAAGACGCAAGCCTCTACTTTTACCGATGATTACGACGAACCCCTTATCACCATCCAGGAGGATGAAGAGGCTCACGAAGACGATCTCTGGTTTCTGCGTAGGTTACTTGAAGAAGAACCGGATGATTTGCCTCCAGGGCCACGGGCGGAACCGCCCGACACTGCTGTCGTCGAAGTCTGGGCAAAAGCAGAAGGCGTTCACGCTGCGCGACTGGCAAGAGTGGCTGGACGCTTGGGAGCTCTGGATGACTGGCTGCTGCGTGGCCCGGAAGGCTGGCGGCATCGCCTTGCTCTTATTGAGGCAGCGGACCTCAGCTGGTTCGCAGGGGATCGGGTGAGTTCTGATCGTCTGGCGCTCTGGATATCGATGCGGCTGTCAGGTGCACAGGATGACCTAAATGCACTGGCAAGAGTTGCATGGGCTGTTCGGCGCCTAACAGGCGGTCCTGGGCCGAAAGCTGACTTGGCCGCCTTCCTGGACCGTCGCGATCCCGAGAACACTGGAGACAGCGCTGAGCGTTTCGAGGATCGCGCGGGTGGGTGGCTGGACCTCATGGCAGCCGCAAAGGGTCTCCACCCGATCACACGGGCGTGCATGGGGTATAACCTGTGGAGCTTGGCGGGCCTCGGACGCCACGGCGACCAGATCGAAGCTACCGTCACCGCGTCCAGGGTCGCGACCAGCGATGGAAGCGGTGCCATCTTCGCGCCGCTCGCTATGGCTGGGGCCGGGGGGGTGCGCGTTTCGGGCTTGCCACCCGAACGTTTGGCCCGCTGGTTGGATGGGATGAGCAGCGCAATTATCTGGCCGCACACCGGTTGCCTTGTGAAAGGTTTTCACGGAATGGCCCTTGGTCTCCGCCCCGATGGCTGAGGCCATGACCGGAGCCAGCCGCGCCGCCGTTCAGCGCAATCTCGCCTGGATGGAGGCAAGCGGTTTGATCCGCGAGGTGGCGGGGCACGGGAGATGTCGCATGTGGAAAGCTGACTTAGTATAGGTCATTTGTCGAGGCTGACACAGGCTTGACCTGCCACGCTTTAGCGCCGCCCCAGATGATCGTTTAAGCCACTTTCCGTTCGAATGCTACAGGGCTTTTCCAGCCCAAAGCGTTCGTTCGCTGTTCGTCTCACGTTTTTGTGACAATTGATCGCTTGAAGCTCCAGTGGGTGAAGGTTGTAAACAGACGAAAGAGGCATGACCGAAGGGTTGATCATGAAGCTAATTAAAGACTCATCTTTCTCACGTCGCGGAGCGCTGCTCGGTGCGGCCGCAAGTGGGGTGTTCCTAGGAGCAGGCGTTGCAACCGCGCAAACCACAGCACCACTTGGTACACCACCAGTGCGCCGCAATATTTCATCCTTCAGCACCTCAAACTGGCGGGATCACTTCGAAAATCTAAACCACGGTGCAATCCTGTGCGACATTGATTCCCGAGCGGTGCAATATTGGTCAGAGGATGAAAGTGTTTATAAGCTGTATCCGTCGAGCGTTCCGGAATCCGAAGAACTGACAAAACGCGGATACACTAGCGTTATCAAGAAAGTGGAAGGACCAAGCTGGCGCCCAACTCCTTCGATGAAGATCCGCAACCCGGATTGGCCAGACTATTTTCCACCCGGTCCTGACAACCCCTTGGGCACACACGCCCTCTACCTTTCATGGCAATATTACCGCGTCCACGGAACGGGGGACACGCGGAAAATTGGCCGCCAATCGTCGAACGGATGCATCGGCCTTTACAACGAACATATCAAAGAACTGTTCGCTTTGGCTGAGGTAGGAACACAAGTGAAATTATTTTGATCGCGCACTTAGCATGACTTGTTAAAGTCTTTTCTCGTGTACTGGCGTTCATTCAACGTTCACCTTTCGAAAGCCACAGCTTCATGAATCGAAGAAAATTCCTCCTTGCCGCCGGGGCTGCTGGCGCTTTGACCAGTCAGCCAGTTTCAGCCCATGTAGTGCTGCCAAAGTATGATTTACCGCCGGAGTATTTACCCCAAGTAGTGAGCATTCCAGAGGGCTCCGCTCCATACGAAATCCATGTTGTTCCAAGCCAGTTTGCCCTGTTCTGGACCCAACCCGATAATACTGCAATTCGCTACACCGTCGGGATCGGTCGTCCGGGTCTTTATGAGGCAGGTGAATTCTATGTGGGGGCAAAGAAAGAATGGCCCAGCTGGACACCGACCCCGGGCATGTTGCGTCGTGAACCGAAGAAATATGGACCGTTTCGGAATGGAATGCCTGGCGGTCTGAGCAACCCTCTAGGCGCGCGGGCCCTCTACCTCTTTCAACCGGGACGCGGGGATACCTTTTTGCGTGTGCATGGCACTAATGACCCAAGCACTATTGGCCGTGCCGTTTCAAACGGATGCGCCAGATTGGTGAACGATCAGATTGTCCAGTTTTATGATATGGTTCCGCTGGACACGCGTGTGATCCTGTACCCCGCAACTTTCTAGGAAGAATTTAAGATGTCACTAGCGCGACGCGACCTGTCAAAAATTATACTTGCAACAGTCTTCGCAGCATTTTCTTTCACTACTGTGGCCGCGCAAGAACTCAATGAGGCAGATATTAAGCGTCTGGCGCTTGAAGCGATCTTGGAAAAACCCGAAATTCTGATCGAAGCGCTTTCAATCCTACAAGAACGTGAAAATGCAGCACTTGTTGAAGCGCAGTCTACAGCTTTAACTGAATTGCGCGACGACTTCGAACAGAACGCTCCTATCTTCGGAAATCTGGATGGTAGCGTCACGCTAGTCGAATTTTTTGACTATAACTGTGGATATTGCCGCCGCGCAGCACCTGAAGTCAAAGCCGTGCTGGAGACAAGCAAGGATGTCCGCATTGTTTATCGTGAATTCCCGATCCTAGGGCCCGGTTCCGAAATTGCAGCGCGCGCGTCACTTGCCGCGAGAAACCAAGGTAAATATCAGCAGTTTCACGAGGCAATGATGGCATTGAACGGACAAGCCTTTGAAGCAAGCGTTATGGAAGTTGCAGGCGATGTGGGGCTCGATCTCGAAGTTTTGAAAACAGATATGCAATCAGACCTAGTGAACGATCACATTGCTGCCTCTCTGCGTCTGGCAGAAGCTTTGCGTATAACTGGAACGCCGACGTTCGTATTGGGTGATGAAATAATCCCCGGTGTGATCGAGCGCGGCACCCTTCTTGAAAAGATTGCAGCCCTCGTCCCCGAGTGAAACGGACGACGATTGTGAAATCGGACCTTAAATTCCTTGACCTTCCACCTGCTGGACCCTCTATCTCTGTAGTTGTCCGGAGCAAGAGGTCTCAATATCGAAAGCGAAAAGTCATTCACGTCCGGCATTCAAAAGATGAATTGTTCATCTTGTATTGGCCATGTGGAAAAGGCTTTGAGCTCGGTATTGGGTTTCTCTGAGACGCACGTAAATCTGGTGTCACGTAGCCCTTACTTGTGAGATGAGAAATTCAACGAGATCAACGGCTGTCCTTTGCCCCTACTAAATATGAGATTTTGCTTTTAGCTCCGATATTCTTGCCCTTAATCTAAAGATAGAGTTCACAGACTTGTGCGGCAGATATCGATGGAAAATGATGGCGTCGACTCCGTTGCCGATAGTGATGAAGAGGTGCGCTGGCGATTGACGTCGCAACGCCGATATGGAAATAGCATGCCTGACCGCGATGCGGCAACTCGACGACATCCAGGCATGGTCAGCGCGGGCGGAAACCATGATGGCCCCGCTTTCTGGCAAGACACCACCAGCATTGCGCGCGGTGCTGACCGAATGGCCCGTCGTCTCCGCTCCAATAGCCGAGACCCTGACCGGTGCCAGCCGCGGCACCGTCCAGCGCAACCTTGCTTGGATGGAAGCACAAGGTCTAATCTGCGAGGTGACCGGAACGGAGTGTTTCCGCATGTGGCGGGCCATGCCATGAAACACATCTAAAGAAGCACTCGTTTTGGTGTGTAGCATCTGTTGCTGGTTTAACGGAGGCCCAGAATTGTGACAGAACAAAAATATGAGACAGTACATTTCGACGTGCGGCTCAGCAATAGTGGTCAGATGGGTTTGCAGTGTTTTCACCTATCTGTGATATCCAGGTGGATCCTCTAGTCCCTCTAGCCTCAAATTCTTCATTTTGAAATCACGAAAGAATAAGTCTCTTGGGCGCACAAACTGAGGCACGAAAATAGCGATCTCCCCGTGGACAGACGGGGTCAGTTTATCGAGCTGGGCGACCGCCCCATGAGGCCGAAACAGCCGATCACCGCTCAGATTTTGATCAATGCTGCCGTCGCGTACATGAATGCGATGCCGCCCAGAAACCCGACCAGTACGACTGGTGACATCAGCGCTGCCTGCCTGTCGGCGTTTTGACGGACAAGGTAGGCGCTGACCTCGACCATGACTTGCAGGATCGCACCCGCTCCGACGGCGAGTGCCAGTGCCGACCATTGCGGCGCATAGGCAAGGCTGCCCGCCCACATTCCGAGGATGGCCGGGCCACCGGCGAGCAGGGTCAGGGCGGCAAACGTCCAAAGGTTCGGCCGGGCACGAAGCATCGGGGCGGCGATGCCGATGCCCTCGGTGACATTGTGTAAGGCAAAGCCTAGGACGAGGAAAGTTCCAAGCCCCGCCGATCCGGCGGCGAATGCGCCGCCGATTGCCAGCCCTTCGCCGAAGTTGTGAAGCCCGATCCCAAGGGCGATGTAGAACGCAAGCGCGATGCCTTCCGGATTGCCGCGCCATCGCCCGATAGCCATCAATAGAAGAAAGCTTGCAAGCGCCGACAGCCAGACCATGGCAGAACCTTGGAATATCGCGGCCGCTTCTGCCGATAGCTCCAGTGCCTCGGATATGGTGTCGATCAGCAGGAAGGCCAGCAACCCGACCGTCAGCGCCAGCAGAAAGTTCATTCCCCTTCGCCCGACGCCCTTCATGGCCGGATAGAACATCAGGCCAAGCGCTACCGGCAAAAGGCCGACGATCGCCCCGATCACCGCCTGGAGCCGAAGTTGCCCCCAGGTGGGACTTGGCGTCGAGACGGCGACCCCGATCTCATGCCCGAAGGTCGCGCCCGTGTTGGTCAGCAGGTTGACGTGATGGGCCTCGCCGAGAACCCACGGATAGGGAATTCGCAACCAGACCGCTTCGCCCCGGGCAATCGGCCCCGCGGGCTCCTGCGTGAAGGTCCAGTAGGCGTCGTCCACTGCGACTTGCGCGACCACCATTGCTTCCGATCCGCCGGCGCGCACCCTGAGCGAAATCCCCGACCCGTCAAGGATCGTCCGTTCGACGGTCAGCGCCTCAACCGGGGGCGCGCCGTTATTGAAGCCGCGAAGGGGATCGAGCGACGCAATCCAGACAAAGGCGCCCAGCATGGCAGCCAGTGGCGCTAGCACCAGAAGCAGGCGGGTCTTCGGCGGGCGGCTGTGTTGGGTCTGATCGGTCATGCTCCGGCCTCCCGCACGTCGAAAAAGCCCATCCAGCCAAGTTCGGTGAACTCGGCCTGGTGGGCATGGAACATGTACAACCCATCCTCGTGATCGGCGAAGCTGAACTCGAGGATGCCGCGCTGCGCCTGACACTGCATAATCACATCGACCGTGCGCAGGGTCGGCGTGAGCTGGGTGCCGGTGTCGTAATAGTCGAAGAAATTCCCATGCAGGTGGAACGAGTTGATCGGATCGAACTCGGTCGCATTCATGAGGTAGATACGTACCGGGCGCGACTTGTCGATCCGGATCGGCGCGTTCATGTAAGCTTGGCCGACCGTGTTTACCGCATAGACCTCGTTCTCACCATCGAAATTGGTGTCAAAGCCGTTCATCACCATCGCCAGTTCCTGCCATTCGGCGTTTTCCGGGCTGCCCAGCACACGCGACGCCGCAACGGCCGCAAATTCGGGGTGGCGCGCCGGATCTGGATCGACCACGAACAGGCCGTACATGCCCTTGTGCATGTGCCGTTTCAGCGGCAGCGCGTGGCAATGATAGAGATGACAGCCGAAGGGCTTGGCATCGAACTCATAGACGAACTCCTCGCCCGGATCGATCAGCCCGGCGCCTTGAACGCCGTCCATTCGCGCCGAGTGAATGCCGTGAAAATGCATGGAATGCGGGTGTGACCCGAGGTTGCGAAAGACGATCCTCAGTCGTTCGCCCTCCTTCGCTCGCAGGGCGGGGCCTGGCACGCGGCCGTTGAACGTCCAGGCGGGAAAGAAAACGCCGGGAGCGATCTCGATCTCCACGTCGATGGCGTCCACCTCGAACGTTCGCAACGTGCGCCCATCCGGCAGGACTTCGGTGCGACCGATCTCCCAGTCGGTCAGCATGGCCGTCGGGTCGAACCCGTTCCGGGCGTGGTCGACCTGGCCGACCATCGTCATGTTGCCATGCGCCATGCCACTGTCATGGGCCGAATACGGATCGACCGCCCCGCCGGGCATAGCATGCCCCGCCATCGGGTCGGGCGTTGCCTGGGATTGCGCGCGGCTCGCGGCCACGGCCGCTCCGCCGGCAGCCACCAGACCGCCGACCAACAACGCGCGTCGCGACGCCGATACTGGCTCCGTGACCATCGCAGGTGGCGCTGTGGGCCGAGATGTCTCCACGGCGGACGACACATCGCGCCCTCGCTTGCTGGTATCGACAGGCATGGACGTTGTCCCCTCAGATGACACGCAGGCCAAAGTCCCGGCGCAAAAAGTTAGCTTCGGCTAATAATCATCGCTTAGGCTTTACGAGTCAATCCCGATCGTGCGAGGGTGACGGCATGACGGATGATGAGAACCTTGATCCAACCGAGGCAGAGGCACGTGCGGTCGAATCCCGCGCCGAGGCCTTCATCGGTGTGCGCGAAGCGCGGCGCAGCGAAGTGGCGGAAGATTATGTCGAACTGATCGCCGAACTCATCCACGAGAACGGCGAGGCCCGGCCGGTCGATATCGCGACACGGATGGGCGTGACTGCGCCGACGGTCGCAAAAACACTTGGCCGTCTGGCGCGGGACGGCTTGATCACCCGTGCGAAGTATCGCTCGGTATTTCTGACCGAGGAAGGCCGGGCGCTCGCCAAGGAATGCAGGCACCGCCACGAGATCGTCTTGCGGTTTCTCCTGAGCCTCGGGCTCGACCCCGAGACGGCTGAACGCGATGCCGAAGGCATCGAGCACCATGTCAGCGAACGGACGCTTGCGCTGTTCGCGGCGTTTTCCCAGCGGTCATAGTCGGGTGGTTGCCGTTGAAGTAAGCGGGTTGACCTTAGACTTTAACTTACCAATCGAGGGGTCCTCGATGCAATGTTCTACAAATAGGCTGATAGGCGGTGTTAACCATTCTCCGGACGGACTTATTCCAAAGCTTCTGTGACGGGGATGCCAAGGGCGGTGTAGCTGTTGACGACTGCTAAGCGGAACTGAAGCTTCGCACCATGGCGGCCAAAGTCCGACGCGATGAGCGGCTGACCAAGCAGTTTCACACATTGCATCTTCGTCTCGGCGCGGCTTCGGCGGGGATAACCGCTCCATTGTCGCCAGAGCGCACAGCCCAGAGACTGCGATGCCCGTATGGCCTAATTACGAGCCGCCGCTACAGCTATGATCTCCATCCAAGCTTTGCGTTCTTACGGGGCGAAATAACGGAATGAGAGCCGGAGATGGCATCGTAGTATTTGCGAGTGGCGTAAGTTCCGTGTGCCGTGACGCTCCCGATCTCATGGTCGCGATATCGAAGCCGCTGTGCCTAAATTTCCAGACAATCTGCGATTTCACGAAGTGTCGCTGCGCAACTTCGGACCAGGTATCGTGCGAGCAGTTTTCTCCTCCCAAGCAAACTGGAAACTGCCAGGATCGCATGTTTGCTCACGAAAATTTGCCCTTGAACCTCTAGCCACTAGAAGTCCTATCTATTCAATGAGAACACATACCGTTCTTGCCATCAATCGCCGGCGGGAACCGAAAGGGTACAAAATGCTGACAAGACGACACTTCATTCAGACAACAACGGCGCTTTTTTCGGTGACCGGTCCCGGTATGGCTTTTGCCGACACTTGGCCCACCGAGGCTCAGAAGGCTGAATGGGACGCACAGGTGACGCCTCAGGATTATGTTGCCGAGACTTCCAACCCATGGGGATTGCACCCGCGGTTCCTACCGCAACGTGTGGTCGCGAAGGCCGGTCTCGTGCCGGGAGATATCCATGTCGACGCGGTCGCACGATATCTCTACCACATTGAAGAGGGTGGAACCGCGATGCGCTACGGCGTGGCGATCGCGCGGGGGAACCTCTACGAGCCGGGTGTCTATACAATCAAGCGCAAGGTCAGGTGGCCGCACTGGCAACCGACACAGAGCATGATCAATCGCGACCCCGAACTTTATGCTGACATTGCCGATGGCATGGAACCGGGACCGGAAAACGCGCTTGGATCAAGGGCGCTGTATCTTTACGTCGGGGATCGCGATACCCTTCTGCGCATCCATGGCACTCCGAGCCCACGGAGTATCGGTGGCCGCGCAAGTTCGGGCTGCGTACGGATGGTTATGGCCCATATCAATGACCTTTACCCGAACGTCGAGACCGGCTCTACGGCCTATCTTTACTCGGCGGAGGACAGCGTGACTGCCCGCAGCTAAGCCAAGCAGCGGTCGGCAAACGTAATTAAGTTTCGCGAGGGGTGCAGATACGATTGCCGTTCGCCGTGCGCAGCGGCAGCAAGGTTGTTTCTACGGGGCCGCTGTGTTCGTACCAGTAGCACCCGTCTTCCGGTACCAAGCGCGCAGTTGCAACATCCTGATCCGGGGCAGCCATTGCAATCACGGCTTCGGGAACGTTGCCCCCCTGTTTTGCCACGTCGCCCGGTCCAGTCGGCTGGACTGCGCACCCGGCCGTGAGCGACAGCGCCACTGCGACCATCATTTTTTGCTTCAGAATCAAAACCCGCATCAAGCTTCCTTTCATGTCTGTTTTTCTTTGCAGCGGCTGTTCATGCCTCAAGGCGTGATGGAGCCGGTCACCGCATCCTCTAGCAATAAATCAAACTGAAATACCACCGTATTTTGCTCTTGAAGCTCTAGCTACTGTAGGGGCTATTTCATGGTAAAGCACCCGAATCCAGAGGTCCATTCATGCCGTCCGACACCCATCGTCACGACCACGATCACGCCGAAGATGCCCAGACAAGCGGCGGCAGCTGCTGCGGGAGCGCCAGAACGTGCGGCGACACCGTTCCGGCGACCCCCGCGCCAGCGGGCGGGCGCAGTTTTCAGGTGTCCGGCCTCGATTGCGCCGAGGAGGTAGCAATCCTGAACAAGGTGGTCGGCCCGAAGATCGGCGGGGCCGAACATCTTGCGTTCGACGTGATCAATGGACGGATGACTATTCTCGACAGCGCCAAGAGTGTATCGGACGGCGAAATTGCAGAACTGGTCGCAAGCACCGGCATGACCGCCAAGCC
>NZ_JBRBUI010000016.1:0-420747 GCF_052826185.1 Heliomarina sp.
ACCTTCGGGATCGGCGCCCGAAAGGGTGAATTCGTCGGTATGGCAGATGCCGGTGGCCTTGATCTCGACCAGAACCTCGCCCGCCTTCGGACCTTCGAGATTCACCTCCATGATTTCAAGCGGTTTGCCGGCTTCAACGGCGACTGCGGCGCGGGTTCGCATGGGCGGTTCTCCTTGGGTAAACAATTTCTGCCTTAACTGTGGCAGTTGTGAAAATTCTGCAAGATATTGTTCGATTAAATCGGGATTTGCGATGAAATTCAGTCCAGTCGGATGGTTATGCGGTCGGATGCTCCCTTTGAATCAGTGACGGTGAACGTCGAATAACCGATGCCCGGGCTCGGTATCTCGATCTCGCGCCGGTGCTGCTCGCGGGCGACCGGCGCGCCATTTGCGAGGATGAGGAACGGCGCCACGCCGCCGCGCAGCTTGATGGTCACGCCCCCGTTGCCGGACGGCAGACGCGCGCCATCCGGCGGAAAGGCCAACTCGAAACGATCCGCGCTTTCAAAGACCTCGCTGCGCGCGCGGAAGCGTTGCAGCGGCGCGGGCAGATCAGCGCTATGGGTGATGAGTGTGGCGGGCGGGGGTGGTGGCAGCCTGTCGAATTCGGGTTTCAGTCGACCGAAGGCCTCGAACAGAACCGGCGCGGCGACATCGCCGCCAAAGGCACCGGGAACCGGGGTGCCGTCAGGGCGGCCCATCCAGACGCCGATCACATGACGTCCGTCAAAACCGATCGCCCAAGTGTCGCGGTGCCCATAGGAGGTCCCGGTCTTGTAGGCCAGTACCCCGGCCCGCGCACCGGGGGGAGGGGGCAGCCCGGCAAGGATGTTTCCGACTTGCCAAGCCGCTTCGGGAGAGAGCAAACGGGTCGAATTGCTGCGATGCGGCATAGATTCTTCGCTGCGCAGCGAAACGGCCTCTCCACCGCGTGCGAGTGCAGCATAAAGCTGTACGAGATCATGCAGGCTGATGCCCAGTCCGCCCAGCGAGATAGCGAGTCCGGGCTTGTTTCCCGGGATATGCAGGTTCGCACCAGAGCGCTCGAGCGCAGCGGTAATCCGCGCCGGACCGAGCGCGTCGGTGAGCTTTACCACCGGGATATTCAGCGATTGCTGCAGTGCAGTGCGAACGCGGATATCGCCACGAAACTGGCCGTCGAAATTCTGCGGCGCATAGGTGCCGAACTGGACGGGACCGTCGTGGATCAGGGTTTCGGGATGCGCCAAGCCCTGATCGAAGGCCAGCCCGTAGATCAGCGGTTTCAGCAGCGAGCCGGGTGAACGGATCGCGCGGGTCATATCGACGAAGCCGTCGCGCTGCGCCGCGCCGCTGTAACCGGGGGAGCCGACCGAAGCGAGAACCCGGCCGCTTTGATGATCGGCGACGATCAGCGCCGCCGAGATGTGAGAGCCGGCGCGTCGGGCGGCATCACGCACGAGGTCCTCCATGCGCGACTGAATTTGCGCGTCCAACGTCAGGTCAAGGCGCAGGGTACCATCGCGCAGGCGGTCGGCCAGATGCGCGGCCAGTTGCGGGAAGGGACGCTGGCGGTCGGGCAGCGCTTCATCGCGATCAGTGGTGCGTGGCAAGATACCCTCTCCTGCGAGCCGGTCGAGCACCCGGTTGCGGGCCGCGAGCGCCACGTCGGGGTGACGGTCGGGCCGACGGCTTTCGGGCGATTGCGGCAGGGCGATCAGCAGCGCCGCCTGCGCTGAAGTCAGGCGTTTGGGTTCCTTGCCAAACCAAGCGAGCGCTCCGGCGCGAATGCCTTCGAGATTGCCGCCAAAGGGCGCATGGGTCAGGTAGAGATCGAGGATGCGATCTTTGTCCAGCCGCCGTTCCAAGGCCAGCGCCACACGCATTTGGCGCAGCTTGCCAGCCCATCTGCCAGTCGGGCCGTCTTCGATGAGCCGGGCCACCTGCATGGCCAGGGTCGAGCCGCCGGAAACCGTCTGCCCGTTCGCGATAGCCTGTCCGAAAGCGCGCAGCAGGGCCAGCGGATCGACGCCCCGGTGGCTGGCAAAGCGGCGGTCCTCGTAGCGGACCAGCATCCGGATATAGGCAGGGTCCACTTCGGACGCGGTCACCGGCAAGCGCCAGAGGCCGTCACCCACTTGAAACGCGCGCAGCAGCACGCCGTTGCGGTCTCGTATCTCTGGCGAGGTCTCGGCAAGCACCGGAGGCAGGACGGTCGCATCGACCCAGCGGTCGAAGGCATCCCGGCCGGCCCCTGCCATCCCCAGCAGCACCACGGCCGCAAAAAGTAGCCGCGCGGGATTACGCATCGACCCAACCTTCCCAGAGGCCGGGATAGCTGAGGACAAAGCCGCTGTCGTGAACCTTCAGCTCGGCGGTGAAACCGGGTGAGGAATAGGCGAAATGCTCCGGGCCGGTGCGCGCATAGCTTTGATCTAGCGGCTTCAGCGCATCCAGTTCCGGCACAAGCCATGCGGCGCTGACGTTGATCGGCGCGGGGCTGTCGATGGACAAGCGGCGCAGCGGCAGAAGGTTCGTCGCGGGGGTAAAGCTGAGGTCGATGTCGCGGGCGAAATCAAGTGCGCGCTGTGGCTTGTCGTTCAGGAACCAGCCAGAGGCATGGCGCTGGATGCGGATTTTGATACTGTCCCCCGCACGTGAGCCGACGACATCGGCCGAGAGAGTCGACCAGTCCTCGTCGCAGCGCACGGCATAGATCAGAGAGGTTTCGATCTCTTTCTCCAGCCACTTCGCCTGCCCGCTCAGCATCCAGCCGTGGTCGAGCCGCGACAGGGTGCAGCGGTCGGTCCCGTTATGGTCGAGCCGTCGCCAGTTTGCCATCGCGAGCCCGGTCATTCGGAAACCGTGATCTGGCTGGTGGACGTGCGGGCCCGGTAGCGGGGGCGGTACATGTCCTCGACCGAGGCGGCGGGATGGTGGAAGGTTCCCGGTGTTACGGCGCGCGCGATATAGGCGAGCGTCACCGGACGTGTGTTGCGCATATCGACGGCAAAGACAAAGCGGTCGCTGCGGAATTCGCTGTGCTCGGCTTCTGAGAGGTCAAGCCAACTGAGCGCGCCGATATCGCCTGAACGCAGCAGGTTGGGGTTGTCGATCTCGACACCGGCGGGGAGCGGATCGTCGACGATCAGCCGCGCTTCGGCCCCTTCGAATGGTGTCACCCTCAGAACGGTCACAAAACGCTCGCCCACAGCAAAGCTGTCACCGTCAAGCGGTTGGCCCTCAAGATCATAGAAGCTGCGTTCGATGCTGTAGCCGGTGCCACCGGCATCGGGCGGGGTGATCGGAATGCCCGAGGTGGTCAGGGTGATCTCGGTCGCCTGCCCGTCTTCGGTGCTGAGCGAGAGGCTATCCGCGCTGTCCTGTTCGAGGATTTCGACAAAGGGGCCGTTCACCGGCGCGCCATTGACCCGCAGGCCCGATCCGCCGGGCCGGTCGATCAGCGCCTTTGCCGCCATGAGCGACCACGCGGATTCCTGGGTCGAGAGCCTCTCGGGAGAAGTGGTGACGCGGATGGTCAGCGCCTCGGCATCGACGGCGGTGCTGCCCGCTTCGGTTGCCAGCGCCAGAACGGCGGCGCTGTCCCGCAGCGTGGTGCCGTAATCCGCGCGCCAGACCGGGGCATCGTTATCTGTCCGCGCCAGACGGTTGGCCGCGCGGGTAAACATTGCATCGGCGCGGGTCTGGTCGCCATAGGCGGCAAGCGCGGCGCCGATCTGGGCGACGGCCAGCGGTGTGGCGAAATCGTCGGCTTTCACATCGGCATAGTAGCGCAGGTCACCCATGGCCGCCGCGCCTTCACGGGCGAGGACCAGCAGCGCATAGGCGATGTCTTCGCCGCCGTTTTCAAAATCGGGCGCGTAATTTACCCGGTTGCGAAGATTATCCATTGCCATCCGAAAGGCGATATCTGGCACGCTATGACCTTCGGCACGGGCGCGGCTAAGGAAATCGGCGACATAGGCATCCAGCCAGAAGTCGCCGGATTCGGCGCGCCACAGACCAAAGGCGCCGTTCGGGCTTTGCCGCGTCAACACGCGGGCTATGGCCGCATCAATACGGTCTTCGATGTCGGCGGCGGTGCCAAGCCCGGTCGCCTCGGCCACCGATGACAGGTAGAGCAGCGGCATCGCCTGCGAGGTCACCTGTTCGGTGCAGCCATAGGGATATCGGTCAAGCGCGTCGAGCAGGCCGGGCGCGTCGAACCGGGCCAGCGGACCGGCAGAGATCATCGCCTTGCCGGTGCCGGGCTTCATTTCCGCAAAGACGTCGCTCGTGAACTCAAAGGCATCTCCGGCAGAGAGGGTAAACCGGCGGGTCTGCGAGATGACCGGGTCATTCGCCCGCACTGGCAGACGCAGGGTCTGGCGCAGGATCGTGCCATCGGGCGTGGTCAGCACCACGTCAAAGCTCGGATCGCCAACGGTGCTGGCGCTGACCGGCACGGTAAAGGAGGCTTTGGCCTTGTCGGCCAGATCAAATGGTGCCGGAGCGGTGCCGATATTCAGCCCTTCGCCGATATTTTCGATGGTCAGCCGCATCTGGCCAGTGGGGCCATCGGCATGGGTGACGTCCAGCAGGATACGGCTCTCGTCGCCGGGCGCGAGGAAACGCGGGACGGAGGCATTCACCACGACCGGATCGCGGACCGTCATGTCGCGTTCGGCCTTACCGACCGCATCGCGCGACCATGCCACCGCCATCAGGCGCACGGTACCGTTGAAGGCGGGGAGGTCGATTGTCACCTCTGCCGCGCCGTCCGGTCCGACCTGCACCGGGCCGGAGAATTGCGCCATGAGGTCCTGCGTTGGCGGGGGCGATTGCAGCCGCGCGCCCTGATCCGCGTCGCCGCCCGAGCGGACCACGCCCATCGCGCCATTGCCGGGGTCGATCAGGCGACCGTAGATATCCCGCATCTCGACCCCGAGACGGCGCTGGCCAAAGTAATAGGCAGAGGGATCGGGGCTATCAAATCCGGTCAGGTTGAGGATGCCAAGATCGACGGCGGCCAGCGTCAGCCAGACCTCTTCGCCTTCGGGCGCGTCAGCGATGGTGACGCTTACGGTCTGCGATTGACGGGGTCTTGCGACATCGGGTGCGTCAATGGAGACGGCCAGTTGCTTGTCACCGGGGGCGATGGCCGCATGGGCAATGCCAAGGCTGCGGGGCGGCGTCTGGTCACCCGTCTCTTGCATCGGCCGCAACACGGTGGCCGTGACATATGCACCGGTTCCCCAGTCTTCGGTCACTTCCAGTGGGACGGTCGAGGCGCCCTCGGCAAGTTCAACGACCTGCCGGGCGATCACGTGGTTCGAAACGACCGAGATCAGCGCGGTGCCCGGCGCGCGCGGCACCAGCCGCAGCATGGCGGTGTCGCCGATGGTGTAATCCGCGCGGTCGAGCGACATTTCCAGCCGGTCCGGCGTGTCGGCGCTTTTGTCGCCGCCATACCATCCGGCGGAGAAGCTGACGGAACTGGCCGTGTAAGTGCCATCGATGCGTTCGACGATCAGTTCGTATTCGCCCCAGTCCACGGTTTCGGCCAGTTCCAGCGGCACGTCGCTTAGGCTGGCTTCGCCGGTCGCGATGCGAGTGCGGCGGGTTGTGGGTTCCCAGTTCCAGTTGCCGTATTGCTGATACCATTGATAGCGGGTTTCCACGCGGTTCAGGGTCCATTTGACCTGCATCGCCTGCGGGGACAGATCGGGCGCAAGGCCGATCAGGTTGAACCGTGCCTGCTGGCCTTCACCCAGAACATCGTCGAACAGGGGTTTGATCCCGATAACAGGGCTGTCGGGCAGCACTGGAGCGGTCAGGCGGCGTTCCACCGGGCGGGCCGCGCCATCGGCGACGCGGGCAATGATGGTCAACTCCTGCGGCCGTTCGGCGCTGGCCGGGTCGGGGAGTTCGACGGGAAAGCTGGCCTTGCCCTGTGCATCGGTGAGTCCGCCCGAGAAATAGCGCGCGCGGGGCGAGCTGTCTTCGTCATGTCGGCCAAAGCGATAGCCGGGCCAGCCCTCAAGCTCAGTCGCGGCGGTCAGTATCGCTTCGCCTTCGACGGTCAGGTCGGCACCGGGCGCGCCAAAGAGGTAGCGTGCGTCAAGCGTCAGGGTCGGTGTAGAGCCGAGCCGGACAGGGCCGTCGGCAAGGGCAAGGTCATAGTCGATCCGCTCGGGGATGAAATCCTCGACCAGCAGGGTCTGGCTTGCCACCGGTTCCGCATCGGGGGCGGTGCGGATCGTAAGGCGCCATGTGCCGCGCGGCACGGTGGGGCCGGTCGGAAAGTCGAAGACATGGCCGCCAAGATACCCGCCGTCCGAAATCTGGCGGCTGTATTCCACCCCATCGGGTCTGGTCAGGATCGCGATCAGCGGCAGGCCCTCGATCGCAGCGATTTCGGCGTCGCGCGACAGAACGGTCGCGTGGATGGTTTCGCCGGCGCGATAGGCGCCCCGGTCGGTGGTCAGGAAAACGTCGACGGGGCCCGCGGGCGCGCGCCCCTCAACCCCGCGATCCGACAGGTCAAAGGCCGGATCGGTAAGCGACAGGAACCCCATGTCGCTGTCGCCATCCTCGGCCAGCAGCAGGGCCGGGGCGGCGGCATCCATGCCACGTGTCAGGCCGGGTTCGAAGCGCGCCATCCCGTCGGCGTCGGTGGTGGCAGTCGCCAGCACTGCGTTCGCGCGCGAGACCAGGCGGAGTGTTACACCCTCGCGGGGCTGGGCGTCGGACAATCCGCGCAGGGACACATGCAGCCCGTCGGTGCCGGATACTGTCGATATCCCCAGATCGGAGAGCACGAACCATTGCGTGGCCGAGGGGCTGTCATCGGGGTTGACGCCACTGACACGGGCGGTCAGCGCGTAGATGCCGGGAGCCTGACCTGCGATGGCCTCGCCCATCGGCAGGCGGGTGGTCATGTCGCGGTTCAGCTCGCTCTGAACTTCGGCGGTGCCGGTCCAGATCTCTTCGGCTATATCGGTGGAAAAGCTTTCGAGCTGCCATTGCGACAGGGGGCGGCCGAAATATTCTTCTTGCATGGTGCGCAGCAGGTTGCGGTCGCTGACGCGACGCAGGGTCAGGTCGAGCTTGCCTGTATTGACCGTCTCGACCGGCAGGGCGGCACTGGCGGATTTTGGCAGCACATAGGCGCGGCCCGGAAAGCTGACGCCGGGCGAGCGGTCGCGGACATATTGCGTGACCTCGACCGATTTGGCGAGGGTCTCGCCGCTGGCGGCGGGCAGACCCTGCCGCAGGGTGAGGCGGTAGCGCTGGCCATGTTCCACCCCGTCGACGCAAAGCTGCGCATCCTCGACCTGAACGACAAGGGTAGCATCGCCGGTCTGCACATAGGGTTCGTAATCCACACCCGCCTTCACCAGCGGTTCAGAGAACTGGGCGCAGATGCGCGGTGTGGCGCTGTCACTTTCAACCGAGGTATCCGTCACGCGGAATCCGTATTGCCCGACGGCCCGGTCAAGCGTGGTGCTGATGTCGTCGCGGGGCTGTTCGCTGAGCGCAAGCCGCAGCGCCGGAATCATGTCGCGCCCGCGCCCGAGCGCCTCTAGCGCCTCGGCCAGTGTTGCCATCGACGTGGCGCGGCCCGCTTCGTTTTCGCCCCGAAGATAGCCGTTGATCGCAGCGCTGGTCGCGCGGGTCTGGTAGTTGCGCCGGTCGTTGCGGTTATCGGTTTCAATATCCAGCAGCAGGCGCGCGTATTCGTTCCAGAGATCGGCCCGGTCCGACAGGGCAAGCGCCGCGCCGGTCCATGCCATCGCCTGCACCGTGTTGCCCTGCGCACGGCGGTCGCGGGCGTTCGAGAGCATGGTTTCAAGATCTTCGCCATTGCCCGCGTGACCGAGCCCAAGTTCGCGGCCTTGCAGCAGGGCGCGGCTCAGATCTTCTTCGCCAAGGAAAGCCAGCGCAGGCCGGCGTGTCTCACCGGCGCGGACGACCGACGGGCTGTTGATCAGCTTGACCGCGGAAAAGGCACCGGCAAAGGCGCTTCGTTCGGTGACGCCACGCTTGGGAAAGCAGGCGTTCGAGCGTGTATTGAAGGTGAAAGCGTTGCATTCGGTATTGGCGGAGCACGCGCGAACGCAACTTGGCAGATCGGTGTCGAACAGGTTGTCGAGATCGGCGCCGTAGAAATCGGTATCGCGGGTCGCGAAATAGCGGAAATCCGGAATCAGGGATTGCGCCGTGGCCGGCACTGTCAGGGACAAAATCGTTAGAAAGCCAATCAAAATGAGTTTGGCGAAACGCATCATAAAAATATCTCCATTCCAATACACTTCAGGGTCGCATTTAAGAGCGTCACTGGCAAGAACCCGTGCTGTCACATCCCGTTTAAGCCCATATTCACCTGAGCGCCCGATGCTGCGCTTTGTGTGATGCATTTCAGGATCGGGGCGGAGCGATAAGGCCATGAGCCTTGCAACAAAACTTGCCGAGGAACGCCGTGCGCGACTGGCGGCGGAACGAATGCTTGAGCTCAAGCAGGCCGAGCTTTCCGCCGCCAACCGAAAGCTGGGCCGCCATGCGCTGGCGCTGACGAAACGCATCGGCGAAACCCAGGCCGAGGTGGCGACGGTCCGGGTTGAAAATGAAAAGGTCAAATCTGACCTGACCGTCGCCAACCGCAAGGTCATGATCGCCGAGCAACGGCTTTGGGAGTCCTTTCAGACGATTCAGGACGGGTTTGCCGTTTTCGATGCCGACGGGCGGATGATCGGTGCCAATTCTGCCTATTTCCGGGTTTTCGGCGGGCTGGATGAGGTCGCGCCGGGCATTCCCTATTCCCGCATCCTGCAACTGCTTACCGATGAGGGGCTGGTTGATACGCAGGATCTGCGCCCGGCGGAATGGCGGGCGATGATGACGATGCGCTGGGAATCGCCACGCCCCGAACCGATCACATTGCGCTGGTGGAACGGCGAATACTTCAAGCTGACCGACCAGCGCGGCAAGAGCGGCGACGTGGTGACACTGGCGCAGAACATGACCGCCACCGTCCGCTATGAACAGGAGCTGAAAGCGGCCCGGGCCCATGCGGAACAGGCAAGCCGCGCGAAATCAGCGTTCCTTGCCAATATGAGCCATGAGATCCGTACGCCGATGAACGGGGTGGTCGGCATGGCCGAGCTGCTCTCGGATACCGACCTGACCGAGGAGCAGAGGCTTTATGCGGATACCATCCGCAACTCCGGCGAGGCGTTGCTCGAGATCATTAATGACGTGCTCGACTATTCCAAGATCGAGGCGGACAAGCTGGTTCTCAAACAGGAAGCCTTTGATCTTGAACGCTGCATTCACGAGCTGGTGCTGCTGCTGGCCCCGAAGGCCAAGAGCAAGGGGCTGGCGCTGGCGGCTGATTTCGACGTCTTCCTGCCGACCAAGTTCGTCGGCGACGCGGGGCGGCTGCGGCAGGTGATGACCAATCTGCTTGGCAATGCGGTCAAGTTTACCGGCCAGGGTCATGTAGTGATCCGAGTGACGGGCGTGCCGGATCACCAGGCCGGGACTTGCGATGTGCATGTCTCGATCGAGGATACCGGCATCGGTATCCCGGCAGACAAGGTCGATCACGTCTTTGGCGAGTTCAACCAGCTTGAGGATGCAAGCAATCGCCGGTTCGAAGGCACCGGGCTGGGGCTGGCCATATCCCGGCGGCTGATCAACCTGATGGGGGGCAAGGTCTGGGTCGACAGTACCGAGGGCAAAGGGAGCTGTTTCGGCTTCCAGGTGACGCTCGACCTGGATGAAGAGACCGCCGTCGATCCGCCGCGCCTGCCGGATTGCCTTAAACGGGTGCTGATCGTCGAGGACCATGAGCTGATGCGCGAGATCCTTGAAAAGCAGCTGAGCCAGCTTGGCCTGCAGGTCACCGCCTGCCAGTCCGGGGCGGAGGCGCTGGAACAGGCAGGCGACGGGTTCGACCTCGTGGTCAGCGATCACAACATGCCCGGCATGGACGGCCTTGAGTTGGCCGATTCACTGCGCTGCGAGAAAGAAATTCACACGCCGTTCCTTCTGCTCAGTTCCAACCCCGGCTATGCACAGAACGATCCGGCCTTTGTTCATGTTCAGGGGCTGTTGCAGAAACCCTACCATCGGGCCGCACTCTTTGACCGGCTTTCCGAAATCGCCGAGACGATGAAGGGCCGTGATACGGTGGCTAAACCCGAACCCGATGAAAGCGCCGAGGATCAACCTGCAACCGCGCCGCCGCCATCGGTTGTGGTCGAAGCCCGCCGGATGCGGGTATTGGCAGCCGAAGATAACAGGACCAACCAGCTGGTGTTTCGCAAAATGGTCCAGCATCTGAACGTCGAGCTTCGTTTTGCCAATAACGGGGCCGAGGCGGTCGAAGCCTATGATGAGTTTGAACCCGACCTGATTTTCATGGATATCTCAATGCCCACGATGGACGGGCGTGAGGCGACGCGCGAAATCCGCAAGCGCGAGGCCGGGGGTGACAGGCATGTGCCGATCATCGCCCTGACCGCCCATGCAATCGAGGGCGATGCCGAGGAGATCCTGTCACACGGGCTTGATCAGTTCATGACCAAGCCACTGACGAAAAAGGCTATTCAGGATCGGATCGAAGCGTTCCGACCACCGGACGCGCAACCTCCGGCCCCGGATCAGGTGACCGAAGGACGCACGAATACCGGCTTGTCCGGGGATGACAGCTCGGTGGAAAACGCATAGCCGCCCGCGTCGAAATCGCTGAGCGACGCCGGATCGGTCAGGCGGTTCTGCACGATGTAGCGGGCCATCGCGCCGCGCGCCTTCTTGGCGTAAAAGCTGACGATCTTGGGGGTGCCGTTCTTTTCTTCCATGAAGACAGGGGTAATCAGCTTGAGTTGCAGCGCGTCGAGGTCGACGGCGCCGAAATATTCCTGGCTGGCACAGTTGATCAGTGTTTCGCTTCCGGTGGCTTTGCCCTGTTCGTTCAGCGCCTTGGCGATCGTGTCGCCCCAATAGTCATAAAGCGATTTGCCGCGCGGGTTTTTCAGGCGGCTGCCCATTTCAAGCCGGTAGGGCTGGATCGCGTCCAGCGGGCGCAACACGCCGTAAAGCCCCGACAGGATCCGCAGGTGGTTCTGCGCATAGGTCATCTCATCAGGGTCGAGCGAGGCGGCCTCAAGCCCTTGATAGGTGTCGCCCGCAAAAGCAAGCGCGGCGGGACGGGTTTCCTCATCATCGGGCGCGTCACTGAAATCGCGAAAGCGTTCGACGTTCAGCCTGGCCAGATCGGGGCTGATATGCATCAGCTTTTCAAGATCGCTCTGCGTCAGGTCACGGGCGGTCCCGGCCAGCGCATTCGCATCGCTCAGAAAGGCGGGCGTTGTCGTTTCGACGTCGCGCGCGGTCCAGTCCAGCTTTTTCGCCGGAGAAATCACGACAAGCATGTCTACCCCACTTTTGTTCCCCGGCGCAGGGCATAGCCCCGGCGAGCGGTAGGTTCAACCGGCGATGTTCCGGCGCTCAGCCCGCCATGCGCAGAACGTCGAGGAAAGCAGCGCCAAAGCGTTCCGCCCGGCGTTCGCCCAGCAGCTTTTCCAGCGTTCTTTCATCGTCGCTGCGCATCTGCGCGACCTTGGCGAGCATTGATGCCGAGCAGCTCAGCGGTTTGTCGGCACCGGTTTCGCCGCGGCTCAGCTCGGCCTGAACTTCGAGCAGACGGTCATAGACCGATCCCGCCGAGCGACCGGCCAGCTTGCGCCGTGCTGGATGCAGGGCCTCGCTCGCACCGGTGATGACTTCGAGGAAGGTCGCGCCATAACTTTCCAGTTTTTTGGCGCCCACGCCGCTGATCTTGGCCATCTGGTCGAGCGTAGCGGGCCGCGTTTCCGCCATTTCGATCAGGGTCTTGTCGGTAAAGATGACATAGGCGGGCACGCGGGCGTTTTCTGCCAGCGCGCGGCGTTTCGCCTTGAGCGCGGAAAGCAGCGGCGCGTCTTCTTCATTCACCAGTTCGCGGACGGCAGGACGGCGGGTGGCGGATTTGCTCAGCACGTCCTTTCGTAGGGTGATCTCGGCCTCGCCGCGCAGGATCGGGCGGGCGGCATCGGTCATCCGCAGCGCGCCATGGCGTTCCGGATCGGGCCGCACGAGGTCATGGCCCATCATCTGCCGGAACACGGCCTGCCATTGCCGCCGGTCATAATCGGTGCCCACCCCATAGGTCGGCAGCTGGTCGTGGCGGCGGGCCAGAACCTTGTCGGTTTCGGTGCCGGTCAGGATGTCGATCAGATGGCCTGCGCCGAACCATTCCTCGGTCCGCAGGATCGCCGAAAGCGCCTTGCGCACGGCAGTTGTGGCGTCGAAGACCTCGGGCGGGCTGTCACACAGATCGCAATTGCCGCAGGGTTCAGCGGTCTCGCCGAAATAGCCAAGCAGCTTGCGGCGACGGCATTCCAGCGCCTCGGCTAACCCAAGCAGGGCGTTGAGCCGCCCGTGATCCGCGCCGCGGCGTTCAGGCGGGGCAAGGCCTTCGTCGATCTGCGAGCGGCGCAGGCGAATGTCGTCGGGGCCGTAGAGCGTCAGCGTTTCCGCAGGGCCGCCATCGCGCCCGGCGCGGCCGATTTCCTGGTAATAGGCTTCGATGGATTTGGGCAGGTCCGCATGGGCGACCCAGCGGATGTCGGGCTTGTCCACGCCCATGCCGAAAGCGACCGTGGCGACCACGATCAGACCGTCCTCACGCGCAAAGCGGGTTTCCACGATGCGGCGATCCTCGGCCTCCATCCCGCCGTGGTAGTGGCAGGCATTATGGCCTTCCTTGCGCAGGGCATCGGCCAGTGCCTCGGTCTTGGCGCGGGTGCCGCAATAGACGATGCCGGATTGGCCCTTGCGGGCGGCGGCAAAGCTCAGGATCTGCTGACGCGGGCTGTTCTTGGCGGCAAAGGCAAGGTGGATATTGGGGCGGTCGAAGCCGTGGAGGAATTTTTCTGGCGCTTCACCGTCAAAAAGTTTTTCGACGATTTCAACCTGCGTTTCCTGATCGGCGGTCGCGGTGAAGGCGGCCAGCGGCACGTCGAGCGCGCGGCGCAGTTCGCCGATGCGCAGGTAGTCGGGGCGGAAATCATGGCCCCACTGGCTGACGCAATGGGCCTCGTCCACGGCGATCAGGCGCACGTTGATACGGCGGAGCATTCCCAGCGCGGCACCGGCGGCCAGCCGTTCGGGAGCGATGTACAGAAGTTTGAGATCCCCGCGTTCCAGCGACTCCCACACGGCATCGGTTTCTTCGGGCGTATTGCCCGAGGTCAGCGCCCCGGCGTTCACCCCCGCCTCTTGCAGGGCGCGGACCTGATCGCGCATCAGCGCGATCAGCGGGGAAATGACAACGGTAACCCCGTCACGCAGCAGGGCGGGCAGTTGAAAGCAAAGCGATTTGCCGCCGCCCGTGGGCATGATGGCCAGCACGTTCCGCCCCGAAGCGACTGCGTTTACGATTTCTTCCTGACCGGCGCGAAACGCGTCGAATCCAAAGACGTCGCGCAACAGCGCCTTGGCGTCGGGCATTGGTGGGGGCCTCGTATGGGTTCTTGTTTATCTGCTCTTAGAGGGCACTTTCCCACACTAAGATTCAGTGAACAAGAGTCCGTTGCCGGTTTTACCACCACATCATCGGGTTAGGCCGAAATTCACCGCTAGATGCGGTGGTTCGTCGCCGCGATCCTAGATAAAGCCAAAGATCGAGGGCAGCACGTATTCGCGCAGGGAAATCACGATGATGATCGCCACCAGTGGCGCCAGATCGAGCGGGTGGGTATTGGGCAGGATACGGCGGATCGGCTGGTAGATGGGTTCAAGCAGGCGATTCAGACTGTACCAGATCTGCGCGACGAGTTGCTGATTGAGGTTCAGAACCTGAAAATTGATCAGCCAGCTCATGATGATGTGCACGATCATCACGAAATAGACGACGCTCAGAATGAGTTGGAGGGGTCCGTAAATCGCCATCATGGCCGTATTCTCCGCTGGTTTTTTCCCACCTAAGGGCACTTGCCCACAAGAGCAAGGGTCAGAGGTGCTTGATCGGCGCGCCGGTTCGCTGTCTTATCGCAAAAAAATCATTAAGGGGCGGTTATGGCAAAGATTTCGCGGCGCAAGCGCATCTGGGGCTGGTGGTTCTTTGACTGGGCAAGCCAGCCTTTTCATACGCTGCTGGTGACGTTCATCTTCGGTCCCTATTTTGCGGGGGTGGCTGCCGATTTCTATCTGGGCAGCGGGCTTGATGAAAAGGCGGCAGACGCGCAGGCACAGGCCACATGGTCGGTTTGCCTTGCCGTGAGCGGGCTTTTTATCGGGTTCTGCGCGCCCGTCATCGGGGCGCTTGCGGATATCTCCGGTCGGCGCATGCGCTGGATCGTTATGTTCTCGCTTATGTATTTCGTCGGCGCTGCAGCGCTCTGGGGGCTTGAGCCGGATGGACAGGCGATCTGGTGGATCGTTTTCGCCTTTGGAGTCGGCTTCGTCGGCGCGGAATTTGCGCTGATCTTCATCAACTCGCAGCTTCCCGATCTCGGTACTTCGGAGGAGGTTGGCGAGATTTCCGGCTCGGGCTTTGCCTTTGGCTATCTCGGCGGGCTGGTCGCGCTGATCCTCGTGCTGGTGCTGCTTGTCGAGCAGAGCAACGGCAAGACACTGGCCGGGCTCGATCCGATCTTTGGGCTGGATGCCGGGCAAATGGAAGGCACTCGTGCGGTCGGTCCCTTTACCGCGATCTGGTTCGCGCTGTTCATGATTCCCTACTTCCTGTGGTTCCGCGAACGTCCGCGCACCGGGCAAAGGGCGACGATTACAGGGGCCGTCCGGCTGGTTATCGTTTCGATTTCAAAACTCAGGGCGCGGCGTAGCCTTGGGTTTTACCTGGGCTCGTCGATGTTCTACCGCGACGCGTTGAACGGGCTTTATGGGTTCGGTGGCGTCTATGCGCGGCTGGTGCTGGACTGGGAGATCACGCTGATTGGCGTATTTGGTATCATCTCGCTGATCTCCTCGGCGCTGTTTTCCTGGCTGGGTGGCAAGCTGGATAAACGGCTGGGGCCCAAGCCGGTGATCATCGGGTCGATCCTGATCCTGATCCTTGTCTGCGTGCTGATCGTCGGCATGTCGCGAGAGCAGATCTTTGGCATTGCGCTGACCGAAGGTTCACTGGTGCCGGATATCATCTTTTTTGGCTGCGGCGTGCTGATCGGCGGTTTGGGCGGAGTGCTGCAATCGGCCAGCCGGTCGCTGATGGTACGTCACACCGACCCGAATTACCCGACCGAGAATTTCGGGCTTTACGGGCTGTCGGGCCGGGCGACCGCCTTTATCGCGCCGACGCTGATTGGCGTGACCACTGCCGCAACCCAAAGCGCCCGACTTGGCGTTTCGCCTGTCATCGGGCTTTTCGTCCTCGGGTTGTTTCTGCTAGCCTGGGTCAAAGCCGAAGGAGACCAGACCTGATGCGCCTAGCCCGCCTGACCGCCCTACTTTCCCTGATCGTGAGTTTTGCCCTGCCAGCCACGGCTGAACCGCTGGCCAAGCAGTTGTTCGGGGCCAAAACGCTGCCCTCGCGGCAGGTGCCCGCCGCCTATGGCAGTTATGCCAAGGGCTGTATGGCCGGGGCGGTGCAACTGCCCGAAACCGGGCCGACATGGCAGGCGATGCGCCTGTCGAGAAACCGCAACTGGGGCCAGCCCGAGACGCTTGATTTCATCCGGGATCTGAGTGCTTTCGCGGCCAAGCAACCGGGATGGCAGGGGCTTTATATCGGAGACATCAGCCAGCCGCGCGGCGGGCCGATGATTTCGGGGCACAGCAGTCACCAGCTTGGTCTTGATATAGACATCTGGATGCTGCCGCCCTCACGCCTGAACCTTACCCGGTCCGAGCGCGAAAACATTTCGTCGATCTCGATGCAGCGGGCCAAGGGCGCCTATGTCAATGACAGCTGGAGCCGCGTCCATCACGAGGTGCTCAAGGCAGCCGCCAGCGACCCGCGCGTGGCGCGGATCTTTGTGTTTCCCGGCGCAAAGGTGCAGATGTGCAAGGATGAAAAGGGCAACCGCAAATGGCTGAACAAGATCCGGCCATGGTGGGGGCACCACTATCATTTCCACGTGCGCCTTGCCTGCCCCAAGGGGATGCGCGGCTGCGTCAATCAGGATCCGCCCCCGCAGGGCGATGGCTGTGCGGATGCGCAGCAATGGGTGAACAATATCCTGAGCCCGCCGCCGCCCAAGCCGCGCGATCCGAATGCGCCCGCGCCGAAACCGCGCCGGGAATACGTGCTGGCCGACCTGCCGCAGCAATGTGTGGGCGTTTTGAAATCGCAGTAAGCCCGGCAACAAGGCTTGCCACGGGGCCGAATCCGGTCTACGAGCGCCGCTGCTTTGCCATCTGGCACGGCCAAGTCGCCGCAACCTTGTAAAAACGGGCTGAAAACATGCTTCGCACCTATTTCCCCGGCGTTATCGCCATGGCCGCCATTGTCGTGGCCTCGAATATCCTCGTCCAGTTCCTGTTCGGCCAATGGCTGACATGGGGGGCGTTCACCTATCCTCTGGCCTTTCTCGTCACCGATGTGATGAACCGCGTCTACGGCGAAAAGCCCGCGCGTATGGTCGTGCTCTGCGGCTTTGTCGTCGGTGTGATCTGCTCGCTGATCGGCACGCAGATCATGGGCGAATTCGGCCCGCTGGTTACGCTGCGCATCGCCATCGCGTCCGGCTCGGCCTTCCTTGTAGCGCAACTGCTTGACGTATCGATCTTTTCCGCGCTGCGCGGCGGTCAGTGGTGGCGCGCCCCGCTGGTCTCGACTCTGGTTGGCTCGGCCGTGGATACGATCCTGTTCTTCTCGATCGCCTTTTCTGCTGCGCTTACTTGGATCGAACCCGCAAATGACGTGTCCTGGGCCGGAGAGCCGCTGCCGCTCTTGGGCGTTGGTCCGGTTGTGCCGCTCTGGGTGTCGCTGGCCTTTGCCGACTGGCTGGTCAAGCTGTCGCTGGCCCTGATCGCGCTAATCCCGTTCCGTCTGATCGTAAGACGCCTACAGCCGGCGGCTGCCTGAAAAATGCCGCCCCGCACGTGAGCGCGGGGCGGCGGATTGCCGTGTTTCGTTAGTAGAAATACCCGCCGTAGAAGTCCTCTGTCAGCACCACCGCAAAATCATAACCGACCATTTCGACGAAATCGTCCCGCGAAAGGTCGTCGGCATCGACGTTCTTCAAAATAGCGATCTTGTCACCTTCATGCTCGATCACGGCGCCTTTCTTCGAATTCTTGAAGACGAGCTCATCATAGGTCAGGTTATTATAAAGCGAAGGATCGTAGACGCCAAAATCACGCCCCACCAGGCCGATAAAATCGGTGCCGTCCTCGAAATCCTTGATGATCGCCACACCCTTTTTCACATAGGTGGAATTGTACGGCGTCTCGATGACAAAAAGGTCTTTGCCGCCGTTGCCCTTCATCTTGTCTTTTTCGGTCTCGTAAGCATATCCGGTACCGGTGCTGGCAAAGAGGATATCATCCCCGCCGCCGCCAATGAGCTTGTCATTGCCGCCACCGCCAATAAGCACGTCGTCGCCACCCTTGCCCTTGAGCTTGTCATTGCCTTCATCGCCGCTCAGGAGGTTCGACTCGTTACTGCCGCCCAGCTTGTCGTTGCCATCGCCGCCGTACATGACGAATGAAAAATCCCCGAGACCGACGTTGAAGTTGTCATTTCCGTTCGACCCATACAGTGACTCGACGCCCGACAGGGTATCGATATCGCCGTTGGATTTCTCGATCAGCCGGTCCGACCCGTCCTTGGTCATCACCAGCCCGCCGTTGAAATTCGAATAGGTGATTTCGTCGTATTCACCCGGGGCGTTGTAGATATCCTCCCCGCCCGTGGCATAGATGTAGTGGTAGCCATCCTTGTCGAGCCGGAAGATATCGTCGCCGCCACCGCCCATCAGGGCCTGCCCGACCCAGCCAAAGTCGTGAGAGACCGTGACGCTGTTTGTCGTGATGTCGTAGGTCGCCGCCAGAAAAAGCGATTTCAGCGTGCTGTCCTCGCCGCTGCTCTCATGGTAGAAGGTGAAGGCGTCGATCAGGTCGTCCGTTGCGATCGCGCCGGATTCAACGACCATGTCGAAGAGATCCGCATTCGAGGTTGACCCATTGCTCGGCACGGGGCCGGTCGCGGAAATCGATGTCACAAAACCGCCCGCACTTTTCACCACCACCTCGAGATCCGAATAGCGGTCGGTGAATGTATGCGTGCCTCCGGACGAAGACGTCTCAAGCGATCCGCGCAGGGTGCGCGCGATGATCCCCTGCCATGTGATGGAATATGCCGTGTAGTAAGTGCTCTCGGCTTGAAGATCGACGGTAAAAGTATAAGCCATAATGCCCCCTGGTAAATGAATGCGCTGCAAAACCGCGAAATTGCGCGTCAGCAGGATGACGTTAACGGGTCAAATCCACAGGTCAAAGCCGAAATGAAGGGATTCGCGAGCTGCCTGACTTTTAGGCGGTATTTCCACGATTTTGGCTCTGGGCTAGAGATTTTGTTTGACTGAAATTTATCCTCTGGCAGCATGAAGACAGGTTTCAACAACGGAAAAGGAGGTGATCCAGTGTCTAGAAAGGTATTGGAGAGTGGTGTCGGAACAATTCGGGAGGCTGCCAGCTGAGGCAACCCTTGGCGGTAGCGCCAACCCGAAGGTGACTGAGGTCTGACTGACCCAACCTCCGAAAAACTTTCGATAAGGGCCGTCCGGCAACCGGGCGGCCCTTTTTGATCCCGATCTGAATGCCTATGGTGGCACAATGCTGCGAATTACGGATAACATCGCTATCGAGGACTGGGAGTTGACGGAGCAGTTCGTCCGCTCTTCCGGCCCCGGCGGACAGAACGTCAACAAGGTCTCGACGGCCGTCGAACTCCGCTTCGAGGCAGAGCGGTCGCCCAACCTGACGCCTGCGATCAAGACAAGACTGCGCCGCATCGCCGGTAGGCGATGGACAAGGGACGGCGCCCTCGTCATCCAGTGTGACGAAACAAGAAGCCAGGCCCGCAACCGCGCAATCGCCCGCGAACGGTTGAGCGACCTGATTCGCCAGGCGCAGACCAAGCCCAAAAAGCGCATTCCTACCAAGCCGACCAAAGGTTCTGTGCGCCGCAGACTCGACGCCAAGACGCGCCGCGGGGAAATCAAGGCGCTTCGAGGTCAGGTGGCGCGAGACTAACCCGCTAACCGGCTACCGTCAGACAAAGATTCAGCAGTCATACAGTGATGACAGGCTAGGCCGGGGCTCTGCCCCGGACCCCGGAGTATTTCCGGCAAAAGGAAAAGGGGGACACCATGGATGTCCCCCAGGAAGTCGCTTCCGCTCTTCCCCTTGCACGGCCATCGGCGCTCCCGCCTGTGCCGCACATGCAGGATGACTTCGGATCCTTAATATTTCCTTTCTTTCTCTTGCTAAAAATACTCCGGGGAAGTCGGGCGTAGCCCGGCTGGGGCGGAGCCCCTTGTTTCAATGGGTCGGAAATTGTGCCATGGCGGCGCAATAAGTCTCTGAAGGAAAGATGATTAAGATGAAACCGGGACCCAAGAACCTGATCACCGATGTCGAGGGACTTCTGGTAGGGAGTGCGCAAGAGGATGCGCTGAAATCCGGGGCAACGGTTGTTACCATGGACCGGCCCTTTGTGGCCTCTGTTCATGTCATGGGTGGGGCGCCGGGAACGCGCGAGACGGATTTGCTTGCACCGGATAAATCCGTGGCCGGCGTAGACGCGCTGGTACTGTCCGGCGGGTCGGCCTATGGGCTTGATGCCTGTTCGGGGGTGGTAGACGGTTTGCGTGCGGCGGGGCGGGGGTTTCAGATCGGCTCGGCGGTCATTCCGCTCGTGCCGGGGGCGATCATTTTCGACCTGTTGAACGGGGGCGATAAAGGGTGGCGTGAAAATCCTTATAGATGTCTGGGACGCGAGGCTTTCGACAAAGCGTCGGAGACGTTCGACTTGGGAAGCGCCGGTGTAGGAACGGGGGCCTTGTCAGCGATGCTGAAAGGCGGGCTCGGGTCGGCCTCTTTCGTGTTGGAGAGTGGCATCACCGTAGGGGCGATGGTGGCAGCCAATCCGGTTGGAAGCGTCACGACGCCCGGCGACCGTCACTTCTGGGCGGCGCCATTCGAGGTGGACGGGGAGTTTGGCGGCCTTGGTACGGATCCAGCGTCGGGGCTGGGTCGGACGCTTGACAGTCGCAAGGCGCGGCTTGCCTCGGGTGAGAATGCGTCGCAACGGGCCAATACCACCATTGCCATCGTTGCGACCGATGCGGATCTGGACAAGGCACAATGCAACCGGCTGGCGGTGGCTGCCCATGATGGCATCGCCCGGGCCACGGTGCCTGCACATACGCCCGGCGATGGTGATCTGGTCTTTGCGATGTCGACGGGGGCGCAGCCGATTGGAGACGACCCCCGGGCGCTGGCCGAGATCGGGCATGCGGCGGCGCTCTGCCTGTCGCGGGCCATTGCGCGTGCGGTCTATCATGCGCGGCCGGCGTCGGGTGACCTGCTTCCGTGCTGGAGCGACATGCAGGGCTGAGATCCGGCGCCTGAAAAGAAAAAGGGCCGCCATAGCGACCCTTTCGAACTTGAAAGTTCTGATTGCAATCAGCGGCGCAGGCCGAGACGCGTGATCAGATCCTTGTAGCGTGCTTCGTCCTTGCCCTTGACGTAGTCCAGCAGCTTGCGGCGGCGGGCAACCATCTTCAACAGACCGCGACGACCGTGGTTGTCTTTCTTGTGGGTCTTGAAGTGCTCGGTCAGGGTGGCGATGCGCGAGCTGAGGATGGCAACCTGGATCTCGGGCGAACCGGTGTCGCCGTCCTTGGTTGCGTATTCCTTCATCAGGCGTGCTTTGTCTTCGACTGTGATCGACATCGGGATCTCCTTGGTTAAGGTTGATATGAATGGCGCAGGCCGGGATGTCGTCCAGCTCAGGCCCGTGGAGAAGTCATCTGCGGCGGACCGCAGACCGGGGGCGTATAGGGCGAATCGACGGTAATGGCAAAGGTTTATTCCTCGAGACGTTACGCCCAGGGTTCGGGCTGTTTTGAATAACCGATGTAGAGCGGGTGTTTCGGATGCCCTTCCTTGGTAAGCCCGAGATTGAAGAGCGGCATGCCGGTCTGTCGCAGCAGGCGTTCGACCTCGGGGCCGCGCGCGAGATGCGCGCCATGGGTGCCCCAGGCGGCGATGATGCGATCCGCCCATGCAGCGCCTTCCAGGATCGCGGCATCGTTTTCCGGACCGACCGGATCTGCCGCCGCCCGCATCAACCGCGGATCAGTATCGCGCCAGGCAAAGATATTTGTGACTCGGAAGGCGCCGAAGCCAAGCGTGCGGGCGCGTCTTTCGCAGCGCTCTACCGTCGGGTCGTTCTGGACCTCGGTGGCGGTCGAGGGGTTCAGCATCACGAAGAGCGCCTTGTCCCCCGCCGGATCCCAGACCCGGGTCAGGCTGTAACGGTAGCGTTCGCAATCGGAGTAGACGGCGACGGACGGGGCGTCGCCCTTGGTGTGGCTTCGGGTGATCATGGGACGCGTGATGGGGCGGACAGATCGTGCCGTCAAGGGCTGACCTATGCGCGCGGCTAGGCTCAGGTGTTGAAGACCCGGCTCGGGTGCAATTCGCCCGCCTTGTAGATACCGACGGCGACGGCCTTGCCTTCGAAGGATGCCCAGCACTCATCGCCGTATTCGGTGTCGGCGGCGAATACCATGCCCGGGTTGCCGTTTTTCAGGCGGGTGGCGCCTTCGGCGGTGCATTTCACCTCGGGCAGATCGGCAAGGCCAAGTTCGAGTGGCTGGATATAGGCGTCGAGGTCGGGGGTATGGGCCAGTTCCTCGACCTGTTCCATCGACAGGCCTTCGCTGGCGTTGAAAGGGCCGGACCAGATCCGGCGCAGGTTGAGCACATGTGCATGGCAGCCAAGCGCGGCCCCGAGATCGCGGGCGATGGAGCGGACATAGCCGCCCTTGCCGCAGGTCATTTCCAGCGTCGCGTGATCCGCATCCGGGCGATCGGTCAGCACCAGTTCCTCGACCCAGAGCGGACGCGCGGCCAGCTCCATTTCCTCGCCGCTACGGGCTATCTTGTAGGCACGCTGACCGTCCATCTTGACGGCGGAAAACTGCGGCGGGACCTGCTCGATATCGCCGACGAACTGGCCGAGCGCTTGCTTGATCTCTTCATCCGAGGGACGCAGATCGCTGCTGGCGATGACTTCGCCCTCGGCGTCATCCGTATTCGTGGCCTGTCCGAGACGGATGGTAAAGCTGTAGGCCTTGAGCGCGTCGGTGATGTAGGGAACGGTCTTGGTAGCCTCGCCGAGCGCGACGGCCAGCACCCCGGTCGCGGTCGGGTCGAGCGTGCCGGCGTGCCCGGCCTTTTTCGCCCCGAGTGCCCAGCGGACCTTGTTCGCCACGGCGGTAGAGGTAGGGCCCGCAGGTTTGTCGATGACCAGCCAACCGGAGATGTTGCGACCTTTGCGTGCCATGCGCTTTCCTTGCGTGAAAGTTGAAGCGGGGCCTTACAGGAGCTTTGCGGGCGGGGTCAACATGGATCGCTGCGGCGGGTCGATCCTGTCGGGGATGCAAAAATCTTACCAAAGATTTTTGGCAAGAAAATTCGAATTTTCTTGGCCGGGGGCCGCAGGGTTATTCGCCGTTCGTCGTGGCGATGCCGACGATGGGTCCCATCGCGAAACCCGCGTCGTTGCGGCCAAAGTCCGGTGCGTAGAGGCGTGAGATATTACCGTCGAAATAGAGGGCGTTCGGCAGGTCCAGCATGTCCCGGAAGAGGCTGCCGAATTCGTGAAAGGTCACACGGTTGCGCGAGATCGCAAAGACCACCCGCTTGCCGTCTGCGCTGGTGCCCACCCCGTTGCGGACATAGCGCGAATCGCTGTCCGGCAGGAACCGGGGGTGCAATTCGCCATCGATAACCAGCATCGGTCCCGATTGCGTGGCATATTCGCAGGCAGGCCGGGTTTCGCTGAACCGCATGGTTTCGATGACATCGGCGCGGTTCTGTCCGATGCAGAAAACCCCGTTGGGCAACATACCGAAATTGCCGGGGCCAGCGTTGGGGATCAGGTTTTGCACAACCTTGTCCGGCTCGGCGTAATAGCCGACCGGTGCGCGGTCTGAATGGTACATGCCCGCGTTCATCGCAAAGACAAGCGTCTTGCCCTGTTGGTCCAGCTTCTGGGCGACATTGCCGAATTGGCCGTAAGGCTGGCCTTCTTCGTCATAGAGAAACAGCCGCAGCTCATCGGTTTCGGCATTTGCTTCGCAGACGGTGTAGCGGTTGCTGCCCTGATCCACGTCGCGGCATTCGACGGCCTGTGCCTCCGGCACGGCGGCCAGGCCGAACAACAGCACAAATAGCGCAGGCAGGGCGCGCGGCATCAGTCGTCGAGATCCCGGCGCACGGCGTCCTGCGCGAAGATGCGGCGCGTATCGTCCAGCCGGTCGAACGTCTCGTCCAGCTGGAACCGCAGTTCCGGGGCGAATTTCAACGCGAGCTTCTTGGCCACGACCCGGCGCAGTTCTGCCTTGTTGCGGGCCAACAGGCCGACGACCTCATCCTGTCCCCGTCCGCCAAGCGGCAGAACGTAGACCGTGGCCACCTTGAGATCGGGAGAGGCGCGCACCTCGCCCACGGTGATCGAAAGCCGGTTCAGCTCCGGATCATGGATATCGCCACGGGCCAGCACCTCGGACAGAGTCCGGCGGATCAGCTCTCCGACCCGGAGTTGGCGTTGCGATGGTCCGGGACCGTCATGAAATTTGTTCTTGCCCATGATTGCTGATCTAAGGCGTCGGATCGGCTTTGCCAAGCGGGGCAAGAGAGGCTATCGAGCCTTTGGCGGCGAAAAGAAGGGAAATCATCATGTCAAACCTGCCTGGAATCGTTGTGACGGGGGCATCGGGCCGGATGGGGCAGATGCTTGTGCGCGTGGTCAGCGAAAGCGACCGGGCGCGTCTGGTCGGCGCGGTCGAGCGAAAGGGGCATGACTGGGTCGGGCGCGATATCGGGACGGCGATGGGCGCTGCCGAGCTGGGGGTGACGGTCACGGATGACCCGCTTGAAGCCTTTGCCAAGGCGCAGGCGGTGCTGGATTTCACCGCGCCGGAGGCCACGCTGGAGTTTGCCGCGCTGGCCGCGCAGGCGCGGGCCGTGCACGTCATCGGCACCACCGGCATGAGCGAGGAACAGATCGCCAAGCTGGAACCGGCGTCGCGCCACGCGGTGATCGTAAGGGCGGGCAACATGAGCCTTGGCGTCAACCTTCTTACCCAGCTGACGCGCCGCGTGGCCGAGGCGCTGGACGAGGAATTCGACATTGAAGTGGTCGAAGCGCATCATCACCACAAGGTCGATGCGCCTTCGGGCACCGCGCTGATGCTGGGCGAGGCTGCCGCCGAGGGGCGTGGCGTCAAGCTCTCGGACGTGTCCGACCGGGGCCGCGACGGGATCACCGGTGCACGGGAAAAAGGGCATATCGGGTTTTCGGCAATCCGGGGCGGTGACATCGTGGGCGAACATGACGTGATCTTTGCAGGCGCGGGTGAGCGTATCATCCTGCGTCACATCGCGACCGACCGGCTTGTTTTCGCCCGTGGCGCGCTGAAAGCTGCGCTTTGGGGGCAGGACAAGACACCCGGTCACTATGACATGGCGGATGTGCTGGGCTTCTGAGTCCGGCTTATCGCTAAAATCCTAGCGATTTCTTGTCGCCCCGGTCCGATCTCTTTCGCGCGAAAGTGATCCGATTGGCGCTGTCATGCGTTTACCTGACAGATCCCGGCGATTTCGGAGGTATGCCATGCGGATATTCAAAGAGTTTCTGCCAGCCCTGTTGTTAGGCGGCCTTGTCGCGGTTCCGGTAAATGCGGAATACGCCAAGATAGATAAATTGAGCGAATTCAACGAGGTGGTGCAGGGCAAGACCCTGACTCGTCCGCTGATACGCCTTCAGGTCACGCCTTCAGGGGCGATAAAGGGGCGCGGGGCCGCATGGGATGTGACCGGTAGCTGGAGCTGGCGCGACGGGTATTTTTGCCGCGACCTAAACTGGGGCGGCGACGATCTTGGGTATAACTGCCAAGAGGTCCGGGTGAACGGAGAAAAGATCCGCTTCACCTCGGACAAGGGCAGTGGCGATTCGGCGGAATTTAATCTGAAACCGTGAATTTGGGGGGTGATATCCGTACACCCCCTGTACACCCCCTGTGCATCACCAGATGCACCGAGGCAGGGTGAGACGCCCGGATATGACACCGAAAATTTTTGAAAAATTTTGGCGCCCTTGGCTGGCGGAGCGCTCAGAAATCGATGGCGAGGCCTTTTTTCTCCCAGTCGCCGTAGCGGACGGGTTCGGGGCCGTCACGACCGCCAAGTTCCTTAGGGAGGTCAGGCTCGTAGGCGTCTGCCTTGCGGCGTTCTTCGGCTTCGGCGAGGGCGCGCAGCGCGGCGGGCGGCAGATCCTTGCGCGGGGATTCGGTGCTGTCGGTCATCGCTCTCTTCCTTTGCTCACCTGCCCTTGATATATGCGGGCCTTCGCCGGGGGCAAGATGCAGGAGTATGCAGGGTTGACCGATGCCACGACCGACGCGCGGCGCAGCGCGATCTATCTTCTCGATCAGATACTGGGTGAAAACCGCCTGATGTCGGAATGTCTCGCGGCGGGTGCGCTGGAACGTCTGTCGCCGCAGGATCGCGCCCGGGCGCAGCGGCTGGCGACGGAAACCATGCGCGGGCTCGAACGGGCCGACCGGCTGTTGCAGAAACACCTGCGCAAGTACCCGCCGCTGACGGTGCGCAACGCGCTGCGGCTTGGCACGGTGGAGCTTGCCGGGGGCGAGGCCGCGCATGGAGTAGTCAATGCGATGGTCGAGATCGTGTCGCGGCACAAGCGGCACGGGGCGCTCAAGGGGCTGGTCAACGCGGTGCTGCGCAAGATGGCCGAAACCGCGCCCGAGGCCTGGGACACGCTGCGCAACCCGCGCCTGCCCAAGTGGCTGCGCTCGCCTTTGGTCGCGGCGTGGGGTCCGGAAGCGGTGGCAGGCATGGAGCGCGCGCATTTTGCCGGGGCTCCTTTGGACATTACTTTAAAGCCGGGGGCGAAGGTCGATCTGCCCGGCGCGGTCGAGCTGCCGACCGGGTCGCTGCGGTTGGCCGAGGCGGGGCAGGTGACGGCGCTGCCGGGATACGACGCCGGAGACTGGTGGGTGCAGGATGCGGCGGCGGCCCTGCCCGCGCGTGTGCTGGCGGCGCAGCCCGGGGAGAGCGTGCTCGACATGTGCGCCGCACCTGGGGGTAAAACGATGCAACTGGCCGCCACCGGGGCGACGGTCACCGCGCTCGACATATCCGAAGGGCGGATGCGGCGGGTGCACGAAAACCTTGATCGCGCCGGTCTGGAGGCCGAGCTGGTGATCGGTGACGCGCTTGAACACGAGGGCAGCTACGACGCGATCCTGCTGGATGCGCCCTGTTCCGCGACGGGTACGATTCGCCGTCACCCTGATCTGCCCCATGCCAAGGACGGAGCGGAATTCGGCGGGCTGATTGAGCTTCAGGCGCAGATGCTGGCGCAAGCGTGGAGCCTGCTGAAGCCCGGCGGGCGGATGGTGTTCTGTACCTGCTCGCTTTTGCCGGACGAGGGCGAGGTACAGGTCGAAGAAGCGCTGGCAACCCATGATGACATGAGCGTGGATCGCGAGGCTTTGATGGTGCCCGGTGTCGATTCCTCCTGGGTCACGGAAGAGGGCGGGTTGCGACTGCGGCCCGATTTCTGGGCCGACCGGGGCGGGATGGATGGATTTTACATCGCTTGTCTGCGCAAGGCGGGCTGAACGCCACGGCAGCGGGGCGGTTTTGCAATTCCGGAAAAGATATCGGTGACTTGGAGCGTTTGACGCTCTAACATGCCCGTCAAACGCCAAAGAGCGTGAGAGGCAGCGTATGTTCACCCCCGAGACCCTGACGGGCCGAAAAACACGGTTCATGAACCGGCTATATGCCCGTCTGAGCCGGCGCCAGAAAAAGGCGCGGGGGTTTGTTTCGTCGCCAGAGCCGCGCACGGTCGGCAGTTTTGCCAAGGGGCGGCAGCTGATTGCGGGCAATATCCTTTTCGCCGGATATCTTGTCGAAAGCCCCGACACCGGGTTGTGGGAGGTCGATTCCCCCACCGTCGGTTTCGACGATGAACGCCACGGGTTCGCATGGCTCGACGATCTGGCGGCGGTGGGCGACGGGCCCGCGCGGATCAAAGCGCAGCAATGGCTTTGGGGCTGGATCGACAATTACGGCAACGGACAGGGGCCGGGCTGGACCCCGGCGCTGACCGGGCGGCGGGTGATCCGATGGATCAACCACGCGATTTTCCTTTTGAGGGGGCAGGACAGTGCCGAAAGCGACGCGTTCTTTCGGGCTCTGGCGCAGCAGGTGTGGTTCCTGTCGAAACGCTGGCATGCCTCGCCGCCGGGGTTGCCACGGTTCGAGGCGCTGACCGGGCTGATCTATGCGGGTCTGGCGCTGGAGGGACACGAGGATCTGGCCGATCCGGCGGTCAGGGCGCTGGCGCAGGAATGCAAGCTGCGCATCGATGAGCAGGGTGGGTTGCCGACGCGCAACCCCGAAGAACTGCTGGATGTCTTCACTCTGCTGACATGGGCGGCGGCCTCGCTGCACGAGGCGGGACGCGGCACGCCGCAGCACCATACGGCGGCAGTGGCGCGGATAGCCCCCACGCTGCGCGCGTTGCGCCATGCGGATGGCGGTCTTGCTCGGTTCCATGGCGGCGGTCGCGGGCTGGACGGGCGGCTGGATCACGCGCTGGCGGCCAGCCATATCAAGCCGGATCATCCCAAGAGCCTGTCGATGGGCTATGCGCGGCTGAGCGCCGGGCGTACCAGCCTGATCGTCGATGCAAGCCCGCCGCCAAAGGGCGATGCCTCGTATAATGCCCATGCCTCGACATTGGCGTTCGAGTTGACATCGGGGCGGCGGCCGCTGGTTGTCAGCTGCGGGTCCGGCGTATCATTCGGCGCGGAATGGCGCCGCGCGGGTCGGGCGACTCCGTCGCATTCGACGCTCTGCCTCGAAGGTTATTCCAGCGGGCGGCTGATGCCCGTGGGCAAGACGGGGGCGGTCGAGAACCTGATCGAGACGCCAAGTCATGTGCCCTACGAGCTGGATGAAGATTCCGAGATGGTTCGGTTTCAGGGCGGGCATGATGGCTATCAGCGCAAGTTCGGGCTGACCCATGCGCGCACGCTTGAAATGTCGCACGACGGGCGCGGTCTGGTCGCCGAGGACATGCTGCTCGCGATGGAGCCCGCCGACAAGCGCAAGTTCGATCAGGCGATGGACAAGGTGGCGCTGGCCGGCCTGTCCTTTGCCATCCGGATGCATCTGCACCCGGATGTTGATGCGACCGTCGATCTGGGCGGCGCGGCGGTGTCGATGGCGCTCAAGAGCGGGGAGATCTGGGTGTTCCGGCACAACAGCAAATGCGAACTGTCGCTGGAACCGAGCGTCTATCTGGAAAACGGACGGCTCAAGCCGCGCGCCAGCCGCCAAATCGTGCTGACGGGGCGGGCGATGGATTATGCCACGCGGGTGCGCTGGTCGCTGTCCAAGGCGCATGACACGGCCATCGCGGTGCGCGATCTGGAACGCGACGAGTCGATGTACCAGCTCTGATCGCGGCTTTTCCGGGCATTTCGGGGCAGATAGCGGCAAAGAGCCGCCAGATCGGTGCATTCCAGAGGTTCTATCCGGCGCAGAGATGTTCTATGCCCCGCCGCAACTGCTGCCAGATTCAGGAAAGTTGATATGAGCGATCTTCACCCCGTCAAACGTGCCCTTCTTTCGGTGTCGGACAAGACCGGCCTAGTCGAGCTTGGCCAGGCGCTTGCCGGGCGCGGCGTCGAGTTGCTGAGCACCGGGGGCACGGCCAAGGCGCTGCGCGAGGCGGGGCTTGAGGTGAAAGACGTGGCCGAGATCACCGGTTTCCCCGAGATGATGGATGGCCGGGTCAAGACGCTGCATCCGATGGTGCATGGCGGGCTGCTGGCGCTGCGCGACAATGACGACCACGTGGCGGCGATGAAGGAACACGGGATCGGCGGCATCGACCTGCTGGTGGTGAACCTCTATCCGTTCGAGGCGACGGTCGCCAAGGGCGCGGATTACGATACCTGCATCGAGAATATCGACATCGGTGGCCCCGCGATGATCCGCGCGGCGGCAAAGAACCACGATTTCGTCACCACCATCGTCGATGTCGAGGATTACGACGCGCTGCTGGCCGAGCTTGACGCGCAGGACGGCGCGACGACGTATGCGTTCCGTCAGAAGCAGGCGCAGATCGCTTATGCCCGCACGGCGGCCTATGATACGGCGGTCAGCACCTGGATGGCGGGGGCGCTGGGCGAGGCGACTCCGCGCCGCCGATCCTTTACCGGCACCTTCAAGCAGGTCATGCGCTATGGGGAGAACAGCCACCAGTCGGCGGCGTTTTACACCGACGGTACTGGCCGTCCGGGCGTGGCGACGGCGACACAGCATCAGGGCAAGGAGCTGTCCTACAACAACATCAACGACACCGACGCTGCGTTCGAGTTGGTGGCCGAGTTCGATCCGGCAGAAGGCCCTGCGGTGGCGATCATCAAGCACGCCAACCCCTGTGGCGTGGCACGGGGCGAGACGCTGATCGAGGCCTATCGCAACGCATTCGATTGCGACCGCACCAGCGCTTTTGGCGGTATCGTCGCGCTGAACCAGCCGCTGGACGAGGAAACCGCCAAGGCCATTGTCGAGATCTTTACCGAGGTCGTGATCGCGCCCGGTGCCTCGGATGCGGCCAAGGCGGTGTTCGCGGCCAAGAAGAACCTGCGCCTGCTGACCACCGACGGACTGCCCGACGTCAAGGCACCGATCACCACCTATCGGCAGGTAGCGGGCGGCATGCTCGTTCAGGACAAGGACACCGGCTATGTCGGGATGGATGACCTGAAGGTTGTCACCAAGAAGGCGCCGACAGATGAGCAGATGGCGGATCTGCTGTTTGCGTGGAAAGTCGCCAAGCACGTGAAATCCAACGCCATCGTTTACGTCAAGGACAAGGCCACTGTGGGTGTGGGCGCCGGCCAGATGAGCCGTCTCGATTCTGCGCTGATCGCCGCGAAAAAGGCCGAGCGCATGGCCGAAGCGATGGAGCTGCCGCAGCCGCTGACCATCGGGTCGGCTGTCGCGTCGGACGCGTTCTTTCCCTTTGCCGACGGGCTGATGGAGGCTGCCGCCGCAGGCGCAACCTGCGTGATCCAGCCGGGCGGGTCGATGCGCGATGATGAGGTGATTGCGGCCGCCGACGAGGCAGGCATCGCCATGGTCTTTACCGGCATGCGGCATTTCCGTCACTGATGGGCAGGCCCGCGCTGATCTGGGCCGCTCTGGTCGCCTTTCTGCTGGACCAGGGCAGCAAATACGCCGTCGTGCATGGCATGGAGCTTGCGCGGCGGCACTGGATCGAGGTTTTCCCGCCGCTTCTGACTTTTCGCTATGGTGAGAACCGGGGGATCAATTTCGGTCTGCTCGATGGCAATTCGGAAATCGCACGCTGGGTGCTGATCGTCTTTTCGCTGCTGGTGGTCGTGGCCGTCGGCTGGTGGGTGGTCCGCAACCAGCGCGGGGTCTGGATGCAGGTCAGCGCCGGATTGCTGATCGGCGGCGCGCTTGGGAATGTCGCCGACCGGCTGCTTTACGGATATGTGCTCGATTTCCTGAACATGTCCTGCTGCGGCATCAACAATCCCTTTGTTTTCAATGTCGCGGATGTGTTCATCTTTGCGGGTGCGGCGGGGTTGATCCTGTTTGACAATCGCGACAAACCGGGTGCGAGCCCGCGCCGGAAGCCGGCGAAAAAGGGATCGTAACGGAAAGAAGGGTCGCGAAAAACGTGTCGTGACCTGAGCGGCGGAATGGGGTAGAACCCCGACAAAGGACTGGCAGGAGAAGCGTCGTGCGGACAGCACTGGGGATCATTGTAGTGGCACTGGCGGTGTCGGGCTGCTCGCAGAAGGGTCTGATGAACCTGCGCTCGGACAGCTATGGGCCGGACGAATTCCTGATCCTGCCGAACAAGGAACTTGAGATTCCCGACAATCTGAACGCGCTGCCCGAACCGACTCCGGGCATGGGCAACCGGGTCGATCCCAATCCCAAGGCCGATGCGGTCGCCGCTCTCGGCGGCAATCCGGCGACGCTGGGCCAGACTGCCGTGCCCTCGGGCGATGGCGCGCTGATCGCGCAGGCCAACCGCTATGGCACCCCGGGTAGCATCCGGACCGAACTGGCCGCCGCCGACGCGGAATTCCGTCGCCGCCAGTCGCGCGGTACGCGTATCCGCCTGTTCCCCGTGGACCGCTATCAGCAGGCCTATCGCCGCGAAGCCATCGATCCGTTCGAGATGAACAGCCGGTATCGCGCGTCGGGCTACATGACGCCGACCGCGCCGCCGGTCGAGTAAGCCCGGGCGGATCATCACGATCCGACGAGAAAAGATTACAAAATCGCAAGGTGTCTTGAACCTTTCATCGCGATACACAGGTTCAGCCTACACCGCATGAAAGGACGTCCGAACATGTTGCGACATCTCGCGCCACTGGCTGCTGTCTTTGCGCTGGTTGCCCCTGCCTTTGGCGAAACCGCCGAAGAGCCGGTTACGACCTATACCCTTGATAACGGCATGGAAGTCGTCGTGGTCGAGGATCACCGCGCTCCCGTGGTGCAGCAGATGGTCTGGTACCGGGCCGGTTCCGCCGATGAAACGCGGGGCGTGTCCGGCGTGGCGCATTTTCTTGAGCACCTGCTGTTCAAGGCGACGGACAATCTGGAATCGGGCGAATTTTCCGAGGTTGTCGCGGCCAATGGCGGCGAGGACAACGCGTTTACCAGCTATGATTACACCGCCTATTACCAGCGCGTCGCCGCCGACCGGCTTGAGCTGATGATGGAGATGGAATCGGACCGGATGAAGAACCTCCGCCTGAGCGAGAGCGACATCCTGACCGAGCGTGACGTGATCCTTGAGGAACGCAACCAGCGGACTGACAACAACTCGCGCTCGCTTTTTGCCGAGCAGATGAACGCGGCGCAGTTTCTGAACCATCGCTACGGCACGCCGGTGATCGGCTGGCGGCACGAGATGGAGACCCTGTCGCTGGAGGACGCGCTGTCCTTTTATGGCACCTATTACTCGCCCAATAACGCGATCCTCGTGGTCTCGGGCGACGTGGTGCCCGAAGAGGTGCTGGCGCTGGCCAAGAAATACTATGGCGTGATCCCGGCGAACCCTGACCTGCCGGAGCGTATCCGAACGACCGAACCACCGCAGACCGCCGCGCGTCGGCTCACCTACAAGGATGCGCGGGTTGCGCAGCCCTATGTCTCGCGCTCGTACCTTGCGCCGGAACGTGACCCGGGCGATCAGGAACGCGCCGCCGCGCTGACCGTGCTGGCCGAGATGCTGGGCGGGGGGACGACGTCCTTCCTTGCCGAAAAACTGCAGTTCGATAACCCTACAGCGGTCTGGACCGGGGCGTTCTACAATGGCAAGTCGCTCGACAAGACAACATTCGACATGATCGTCGTGCCCAGCGACGGGGTCAGCCTGAGCGAGGCCGAGGCGGCTCTCGACGAGGCTCTCGCCGCCTTCATGGAGCGCGGCGTCGATATGGAGCAGCTTGAGCGGATCAAGATGCAGCTGCGCGCGTCGCAGATCTATGCCCGCGATAACGTGGATGGGATCGGCCAGCGCTACGGTAGCGCCCTTGCCATCGGGCTGACGGTGCAGGACGTGCAGGACTGGCCCGATGTGCTTCAGGCGGTGACGGCGGATGACATCATGCAGGCCGCGCGCGACCTGTTCCGCGAAGAATCCTCGGTCACCGGATGGTTGATGCGGGATACGGAGGTGACCCAATGAAACGTCTTTTTGTCTCGCTGATCCTGCTGATCGTCGCCGTCCCCGCATGGGCCGAGATCGACATTCAGAAAGTCACCTCGGAAAAAGGCATCACCGCCTGGCTGGTTGAGGAACATTCAATTCCTTTCACCGCGCTTGAGCTGCGCTTTCGCGGTGGTACCTCGCTGGATGAACCCGGCAAGCGCGGCGCGACGAACCTGATGGCGGCCCTGCTCGAAGAGGGCGCGGGCGATCTGGATGCGCGTGAGTTTGCCCGCCGCAAGGAAGAGCTCGCCGCCTCTTTCGGCTATGGCGCAAGCGACGATTCCGTATCCGTCTCGGCCAAGTTCCTGAGCGAGAACCGCGACGAGGCGCTTGCCCTGCTGCGCACCACGCTGATGGAGCCGCGTTTCGACGAGGATGCGCTGGAACGGGTGCGGGCTCAGGTCATTTCCGGGCTGATGTCAGACGCGAAAGATCCCAACACCATCGCCGGGAACGCCTTTTCCGAGATCGCCTTTGGCAACCACCCCTATGGCTCTTCCGGCGACGGAACAATCGAAACGGTCACGGCGCTGACCCGCGAGGATATTCAGACCGCTTTTGACAATGTCTTTGCGCTGGACCGGATCTATGTTTCGGCGGTCGGGGATATCACCCCCGAGGAACTGTCGGCGCTGCTGGACGAGCTTGTTGGCGATCTGCCGGAAACCGGTGCGCCGATGCCCGGCCCTGCGGATGTCGCCATTGAGGGCGGGAATACGGTGATCGATTTCGATACGCCGCAGTCGGTTGCGGTCTTTGGCCAGACCGGCATGGCGCGCGAGGATGACGATTTCTTTGCCGCCTATGTGATGAACCAGATCCTTGGCGCAGGCGGTTTCGAATCCCGGCTGATGACCGAGGTGCGCGAAAAGCGCGGTCTGACCTATGGCGTCTATTCCTACCTTTCGCCCAAGACATGGGGGCCGATCTATGTGGGCCGCGTGTCGTCGTCGAATGACCGCATCGCCGAGGCGGTGCAGGTGATCCGCGACGAATGGACCAAGCTGAAGGAAAAAGGCGTGACCCAGAAGGAACTGGACGACGCCAAGACCTATCTGACCGGCGCTTACCCGCTGCAATTCGACGGCAATGGCCAGATCGCCAGCATCCTCGTGAGTATGCAGGTGAACGGTTTGCCCATCGACTATGTCACGACCCGCAATGCCAAGATGGAAGCGGTGACGCTTGACGACGTGAACCGCGTGGCGCGCGAGTTCCTCGACCCCGAGAACCTGCATGTGGTGGTTGTCGGCAAGCCCGAGGGTATGGAAGCGACCGCCGGCAACTGACGTCGGCGGGGGCCGAAATGGCCCCCGACCTTATTCGCCGTAGGGCACCCAGATATTCTGGACCTCGGTGGATTGCGCAAGCCATTCGGCGCTGTCGTTCGCGTACCAGTCACGCGCTTTGCCGTCATTCACCCACGTACGCTTGAGATTGCCGGCGCTCGCCTTTTCGATAACCGCCGAGAGATCGGATGACGAAAAACTCCAGACCGCGTCAAGGTTCAGATGCGCCGCCATCGGGGCTGCCAGATCCTCATGCGCACCGGTGAGGATATTGACCACGCCGCCCGGCACGTCCGAAGTATCGAGTATCTGGTAGAAATCGGTCGCGGCCAGCGGGTAAGGTTCGCTCGCGGCCAGTACAACACGGTTGCCCATCGCAATCGCCGGGGCCATCACCGAAACAAGGCCGAGCAAGGGTGACTCGTCCGGGCAAAGCGCGCCGATCAGGCCCACCGGTTGCTTCATCGCCAGCGCCACGCCCCGGATCGGCACCCCGTGCACCTGCCCGTCATACTTGTCGGCCCATGCCGCATAGGTGAACAGCCGCTGGATCGAGGCCTCGACTTCCTTCTCGCCACGGCGTCCCGGCATCATCGCGTCAATGCGGGCGGCGAATTCCGCGGCACGCGCCGACAGGTTCTCGGCGATGTAATAGAGGATCTGCGCCCGCAGATGGCCCGTGGTCTTTGCCCATCCGGCCGCCCCGGCAGCGGCCTCGACCGCGTTGCGCACGTCCTTGCGGCTGCCCTGACCCACATGGCCGAGCAGCTTGCCCGACCGGTTGCGTACCGCCCGGGAATAGCCGGAATCGGGTCGCGCCTGCTTGCCGCCGATATACATCTTAGCGGTGCGGTCCAGTTCCTCACCCAGCCCGCCTTCGCCCTCGAATGGCGTCACATGTTTCAGCGCCGAAACCTTGCTTATGGATTTCGTGTAGGCCGCAAGCCCCTCCCAGCCCCCTTCGCGACCAAAGCCGCTTTCGCGCACGCCGCCGAATCCGGCGGCAGCGTCGAACAGGTTGGTGGCATTGACCCAGAGCACCCCGGCGGCCAGTTTCGGCGCGATGTCCAGCGCAAGGTTCAGGTTCTCGCTCCAGAGTGTCGCGGCCAGACCATAGCGTGTGTTATTGGCCAGCTGCACGGCCTCATCCGGCGTCCGAAAGGTGCAGGCGGCCAGAACCGGGCCGAAAATCTCTTCCTGCATCAGCGGGTCCGACGGGGCCAGCCCGGTGATAAGCGTTGGCGGGTAATAGCACCCGTTCTCCGGCACGTCGCCGGCCTGAAACACCTCGCCCGCCGTATTCGCGGCCACCATGTCGCGCACCCGGTGCAGCTGCACCGGATCGACCAGCGCTCCGACGTCGATGGACTTGTCCAGCGGATCGCCAATGCGCAGCTTTTCCATCCGCGCGCGCAGCTTTTCATAAAACCGCCCGGCGACGCTCTCCTGCACCAGCAGCCGCGATCCGGCACAGCAGACCTGCCCCTGATTGAACCAGATCGCATCGACCAGCCCTTCGACCGCGCTGTCGAGATCGGCGTCGTCGAACACGATATAGGGGCTCTTGCCGCCCAGCTCGAGCGTCAGCGCCTTGCCCGACCCGGCGGTAACCTCGCGAATGCGCCGCCCCACGGCGGTCGAACCGGTAAAGGCGATCTTGTCCACGTCCGAGCGCACGATCATCTCGCCCACACCGCCATCGCCGGTCACGATATTCACCACACCCTTGGGCAGCCCGGCCTGACGGCAGATATCGGCAAACAACAGCGCGGTAAGCGAAGTATATTCCGCCGGTTTCAATACCACCGTGTTGCCCATCGCCAGCGCGGGCGCGACCTTCCACGCCAGCATCAAAAGCGGGAAGTTCCACGGAACGATCTGCCCGCAGACCCCAAGGGCGGCGCGACCGGGCAGCGCCTCTTCCATCAGCTGCGCCATGCCCGCGTGGTAATAGAAATGCCGCTGCACCAGCGGCAGGTCGATATCGCGCGATTCCCGGATCGGTTTGCCGTTGTCCAGCGTCTCCAGTACCGCGAACAGCCGCGCATGTTTTTGCAACAGCCGCGCCAGCGCATAAAGATACCGCGCCCGCCCCGGACCGCCTATCTTCTCCCAGCCGAGCTGTGCCTTGCGCGCCGCTGCCACTGCCGTATCGACGTCGCCTTGCGTGGCCTGGCTGATCGTGGCGAGAACCTCGCCATTGGCCGGGTTGCGGCTCTCGAACCCGGCTCCGGGCGCGGTAAACGCGCCATCGATGAAATGGCCGAACCGGTCACCCTGATCCACCAGCCAGGCCAATGCCTCGGCGGCGCTTTCCGGCGCGGGGCCGTAATCCATACGCTCGAATCTTTCTTTAACGCTCATGGCTTCTTCTCGTCCCAAATACGGAAATTCCGACCTCTGCCCCAGGCGTCAGCCCATCGCATGGCGATACCCGGCGGAATAGGCGCCGCTCACATAGTGCTCCAGCTGCCGCTCGATATCGCCCAATAGCGAGGAGGCGCCAAAGCGGAACAGGTGCGGATCCAGCCAGTCGTCGCCCAGCTCTTCCTTGATCAACGACAGGTAGACCAGCGCATCCTTGGCCTTGGAGATCCCTCCCGCCGGTTTGTAGCCCACCTTAACGCCCGTGCGCTCCTGATAGTCGCGGATCGCGCGGATCATCACCAGCGACACCGGCAGGGTGGCGTTGACGCTTTCCTTGCCGGTCGAGGTTTTGATGAAATCCGCCCCCGCCATCATGCAGACCAGCGAGGCGCGGGTGACATTGCGCAAGGAACCCAGCTCGCCCGTGGCAAGAATCGCTTTCACATGGGCATCGCCGCAGCTCTCGCGAAAGGCGCGCATTTCGTCATAAAGCGCCTGCCAGTCGCCCGAAAGCACATGGCGGCGCGAAATCACGATGTCGATCTCGGCGGCCCCGGCTTTGACGCTTTCGCCGATCTCGGCAACACGCAGGTGAAAGGGCGACAGACCGGCGGGGAACCCGGTGCTGACAGCGGCGACCGGGATGCCGGTGCCGTGCAGCGCCTCGACCGCGGTTTCCACCATATCGTGATAAACGCAGACCGCGCCCACCGTGATCGGGTCCATGTCCATCGCCTCGAGCAGCGCGGGCGCGACCGGCTGGCGCGCCTTGGCACAAAGCCTGCGCACCCGTTCCGCGGTGTCATCGCCCGCCAGCGTCGTCAGGTCGATGCAGGTGATCGCCTTGAGCAGCCACGCGGCCTGATAGTCCTTCTTGACCGACCGTCGCCCCGGCAGCGTCGCGGCGCGCCGTTCGATGGCCGATGTATTGGCCTGCGCGGCCCGCACCCAGTCCATGTCGAGTGCCATGCCGGGATTGCGTTTTTCGGCGAGTTGCGGCAGATGCGCGGTGCTCTGCATCTCTTTGGTTTGCATCGATGGCTCTCGGCTAATTGCTTGGCTGAGAGTCGCATGTGCCCGACCCCTTGGCAAGCAGTCGGAGAGGCGGGATTTTGCGCAGGAAGATTCTTTTAGAATCGCGGGTCGCCATGCTAGGTGTGGTGGTATGCAAAGCACGAACCCCAATATCAGCGAGATTCGCCCGGTCATCCGCCAGCTCGACGAAAGCGCGATCAATCGTATCGCCGCTGGTGAGGTTGTGGAGCGCCCCGCCTCTGCCGTCAAGGAACTGGTGGAAAACGCGGTCGACGCGGGGGCGCGGCGCATCACCGTCGATATCGCCGATGGCGGTAAGACGCTGATCCGGGTGACCGATGACGGCTGCGGTATCGCGCCCGATGATCTGCCGCTGGCGCTGGCCCGGCACGCGACCTCGAAAATCGACGGCTCGGACTTGTTGAACATCCACACCTTTGGCTTCCGGGGCGAGGCGCTGCCCTCGCTGGGGGCGGTCGGGCGGCTGTCGATCACCTCGCGCGCGTCGGGCCACGAGGCCGCGACGATCCGCGTATCCGGCAACCGGATGGAGCCGGTGAAGCCCGCCGCGCTGCGCGCGGGCACCGTGGTCGAGCTGCGCGACCTGTTCTATGCCACGCCCGCCCGTCTGAAGTTCATGCGCACCGACCGCGCCGAGACGCAGGCGATCACCGATGTGATCAAGCGGCTCGCGATGGCCGAACCGGCGATCAGCATCAACCTGAACGAGGTTTCGGATGGCAAGGAGGGGCGCAGCCTGTTTCGCTCGGATGCCGAGACGGGCGATCTGTTCGATGCGCTGCAGGGGCGGCTTGCCGGGGTTCTGGGCCGGGAATTCGCCGAGAACGCTCTGAAAATCGACGCGGAGCGCGAGGGGCTGCGGCTGTTCGGCTATGCTGCGCTGCCCACCTATTCGCGCGGCGCGGCGGTGGCGCAGTTCCTTTTCGTCAATGGCCGTCCAGTGCGCGACAAAATGCTCTACGGTGCACTGCGGGCGGCCTATTTCGATTTCCTCAGCCGCGACCGTCACCCGGCGGCGGCGCTGTTCATCGATTGCGATCCGATGCTGGTCGATGTGAACGTGCACCCGGCGAAATCCGAGGTACGTTTCCGCGATCCCGGTCTGGCGCGGGGGCTGATCGTTTCGGGTCTGCGCCATGCGCTGGCGAATGCCGGGCATCGAGCGTCCTCGACTGTCGCCTCGGCAACTTTGGGCGCGATGCGTCCCGAACCGGCCCCTGCCAACGGAGGCGCGCGCATCTACCAGATGGACAGGCCCTCGCTTGGGGCGCGCGGGGCGTCCTATGCGGCGCAGGCCCCGGCTCCAGCTCCGGCACCGGAACGGGGTTTCGCTGATCTGCGCGAAAGCTACAGCGCGCGGGTGGTCGAGCCTGAACCGGTGGAGACCGAAGAGCCGATCGAGGCGCGTCCGCTGGGCGCGGCGCGTGGGCAGGTGCATGAAAACTACATCATCGCCCAGACCGAAAACGGCATGGTCATCGTTGATCAGCACGCGGCGCATGAACGTCTGGTCTATGAAAAGCTGAAACGTCAGATGGCTGAAAACGGCGTTGCGGCCCAGGCGTTGCTGATCCCCGAGATTGTCGAAATGTCCGAGGGCGATTGCGCGCGGCTGATGGAAATTGCCGACGATCTGACGCGGATGGGGCTGACCATCGAACCCTTTGGCGGCGGTGCGGTTGCCGTGCGTGAAACCCCGGCGATCCTTGGCGAGGTCAATGCCGAGGCGATGTTGAAGGACATTCTGGATGAGCTGGACGATGTCGGCTCCTCTCAGATGGTGCAGGCGAAAATTGAGGCGATCCTGAGCCGCGTGGCCTGCCATGGTTCGATCCGTTCGGGCCGCCGGATGCGCGCCGAAGAGATGAACGCGTTGCTGCGCGAGATGGAGGCGACGCCCCATTCCGGACAGTGCAACCATGGTCGGCCGACTTATGTGGAACTAAAGCTGGCGGATATCGAACGGCTGTTCGGGCGAACCTGATGGAGAGCCTCGACGCGGTGATCGCCACGCTGAAACAACAGGACCCAGCCGTGCTGGCCGCCGGGGTCTTCGCGCTGCTGCTGCTGATGCTTCTGATCTTTGCGATCCGCGCCTCGGGCCGGGCGGCGGCGGCTGTCGTGCCGCTGTCGCGCCAGATGGCGGCGCTGGGGCAATCGGTGCAACAGCTTGGTCAGGGACAGGACCAGCTGCGCGGTGGTTTGCAGATGGTGTCGGACACGCAGGCCAATGCGCAGACGCAGGTGATCCAGACGATGGAGGCCCGGCTGGCTTCGGTCCAGCAGCAGATGAACGACCGGTTGGCCGAGAACGCAATGCGCTCGGCCCGGTCGCTGGCGGAAATGCAGGAGCGGATGCAGGAAAGCCTGCACGGCAATTCCAAGCGCACGGCGACGTCACTGACGCAGTTGCAGGAGCGGCTTGCGACGATCGACAAGGCGCAGGACAATATCACCAAGCTGTCGGGCGATGTGCTGAGCCTTCAGGATATCCTGTCGAACAAGCAGACGCGCGGGGCCTTCGGCGAAATCCAGCTGAACGATATTGTCTCCAAGGCGCTGCCCGCTGACAGCTATCGCTTGCAGGCAACGCTGTCGAACGGGCGGCGGGCCGATTGCCTGATCCACCTGCCGAACCCGCCGGGACCGATCGTGATCGACAGCAAGTTCCCGCTGGAAGCTTATGAGGCACTCCGGCGGGCCGAGAACCCGCAGCAGGTCAAGGAAGCGCAGCAATTACTACGGAATACGGTGCGCAACCACATCAAGGCGATATCCGAGCGATACATCCTTGAAGGTGAGACCGCAGACGGGGCGCTGATGTTCCTCCCGTCCGAGGCCGTCTATGCCGAGCTGCACGCGAATTTCGCGGAACTGGTACGGGAAGGCTTTGCGGCGCGGGTCTGGATCGTATCCCCGACCACGTGCATGGCCACGCTCAACACGATGCGGGCAATCCTAAAGGACGCGCGGATGCGCGAACAGGCGGGCGCGATCCGCCGGGAACTGGGCCTGCTGCACAAGGATGTGGACCGGCTGGGAGAACGGGTCGGCAATCTTGACCGCCATTTCGCACAGGCGGCCAAGGACGTGTCGGAAATCCGCATCAGCGCCGAAAAAGCCGGTCGCCGGGCGCAACGTCTGGATAATTTCGATTTCGAAGAGGTCGAGCAGGACGCGGGCAATATCGTGCCGCTGGGCCAGCTCGACCGCTAAGGCTCAGATCCGCAGGAACGGCTGAAGCATCCGGGGGATGATACCCTTGAATTTCAGCGGCGCATCGGTGACGGCAAGGCAGATGCAATCCTCGGAAATATCCGCGACCGGCGTATGGGTCACATCCTGATCGGCGGTTTCCACGTCGCCGGGACCGAAACTGTCATATTCGTCCGAAAAGGCGCCCTTGAGCACCATGGTTAGCTCGGTTCCGTTGTGGCTGTGATCCGGCACGGCGGCGCCTGCAGGAATATAGAGCAGCCGCGCGGTGGCCCCTTTTGCGGTGGGCAGGATCGCCTGCTTGACGCCCATCCCGACCGGGCGCCATTTAACTGCGGCCAGATCGCCGCCGACGTAATCCTGCAGCGGCGCGGGAAGAACGTCATCCTTGCGGCGGGCGGCACGGCTTTCCTGCGCCGGGGCAAGGTCGATGGTGGCGAAAATCGCCTCGATTGCGTCGGGGGACATGGCGACCTGTGGCACATCCGGCAGGCCGCTGCCTTCGAGGATGGCACCGCCGACCGCGTCGAAAGATTCAAGCTGCGCCCGGCAGGTGTCGCAGAGCGAAACATGGGTGGCGACCATCAGAGAAAACGCCTCGTTCAGAAGGCCGGCGGAATAGGCGATCAGGAGGTCGTCGCTCAGGTGATGTTTTATCTTGTCTGTCATGGTTTCAATCACTTCATGGCGTGGCGCAAGCGATCCAGCGCCAGACGAATACGGGATTTGATCGTGCCAAGCGGCAGGCCGGTTTCGGCGGCAATCTCGCTATGCGAGAGATCGCCGAAATAGGCGCGTTCGATCAGTTCTTTCTGTGCGTCAGGCAGATCGGTGATCGCCTGCCGCAGCTTTTCACTTTCCTCCTGAAGGGACAGGACGTCTTCCTGTGTCGGTTCCGCTTCGGGGCCCCAAGTGAGCTCTTCGGGTTCCGGACGGCGCTGGCGGCGCAGTATGTCGATCCGGCGGTTCCGTGCGATGGTAAAAATCCATGTCGCAACGGACGCGCGGGAGGGGTCGAACATATGCGCCTTGCGCCAGAGCGTCGTCATCACGTCCTGAGCGCATTCCTCTGCCAGCGTGGCGTCGGCCCCCGATTTCATGAGAAACGCTTTGACCCTTGGCGCAAAGTGCTGGAACACGCGGGCGAAAGCCGCCCGGTCCTGATGGTCGCGGATGCGGGCGATCAGCATGACCCAGTCCGGCGCTTCGGGGTCGGTCTTTGGCGCAGAACTGGCGTTCTTCCTCTTCAATGCACGGTTTCCCACAGACAACGGATGCACCACGCGGAAGGCCGGCATCGGGACCGGCACGCGCAGCGCGCTGCTTTCAGAATTATGTTCTCGTACATTCAGCATAGTCCTGTTACGCCGCTTTTGAAGGTTTGGATCACGGGGCAGAGAATTTTTTTCACCTTTGTGACGAAGGGCCATGTGGCTTGCAGGTGCCTGATCAACAAAAATTTCTTTCTTTTACATCCAAATGCATCCGGGCGTCGTAAGCCCTATGACGCAGTGCTTTGGAGCAATACTGAATATGCCGTTTGAGACTGGTGCCGGTGCACCCAAGAGAGTAGCCGTAATCGGTGCAGGAATTTCCGGGATGGGTGCCGCCTATGAGCTGGCCAAGTCCCATGCGGTTACGCTGTTCGAGGCCGAACCGCGATTGGGTGGACATGCCCGGACGGTGATGGCCGGGCGCAATGGCGATCAGCCGGTCGATACCGGGTTCATCGTTTTCAACAAGGTGAATTACCCGCGCCTTGTTTCCCTGTTCGAAGAGCTGGACGTGCCGATCACCAAAAGCAAGATGAGCTTTGGAGTGTCGATCAACGACGGCGCGCTGGAATATGCGCTGACCACGCTTGACACGCTTTACGCCCAGCGCCGCAATTTCCTGAAACCGGCTTTTCAGCGGATGGTGCGCGATATCGTCCGGTTCAATAGCACCGCGCTTGAAGTGTCGGAAGATCGCAGCCTGAGCGCCGGCGACCTGCTCGACGTGCTCAAGATGGGTCCGTGGTTCCGTTCCTATTACCTCGAGCCGTTTTCGGGTGCGATCTGGTCGACGCCCAAGGACAAGATCCTTGATTTTCCGGCATGGGCGATGATGCGGTTTTTCGACAATCACAACCTGCTGAGCGCCTCCGGCCAGCACCAGTGGTACACGGTTCAGGGCGGCTCGGTCGCCTATGTGTCGCGGCTTGAAGCCGGAATGCGCCGCAAAGGAGTCGACCTGCGCCCGGGTACGCCAGTGCAGTCCGTGCGCCGGCATCCCGCCGGCGTCGAGATCAAGGCTTGGGGCGGCGAATGGGAGGTCTTTGACGAGGTGATCTTTGCAACCCATTCGGATGACAGCCTGCGCCTGCTTTCCGATCCGACCCAGCAGGAAGCCGCGATCCTTGGTGCGGTGGCCTATCAGCCGAACGAGATCACCCTGCACGCGGATGACAGCGTCATGCCAAAACGGCGCAAGGTCTGGTCCAGCTGGAACTATAGCGAAAGCGCGCGCTGCCCGTCGGACAATATCGATCTGACCTACTGGATGAATTCGCTTCAGCCTATCCCGAAAGACGATCCGCATTTCGTGACGCTGAACACCCGGCGTCCGATCCGCGAAGACCTGATCTATGACAGCGTGACACTGCGCCATCCGGTTTACGATGCGGCCGCTCTGGAAGCTCAGGCAGCTCTTAAAAAGGTGAACGGCTCGAACAATACATGGTTCTGCGGGGCCTGGGTCAAGAACGGGTTCCACGAGGATGGATTGTCGAGCGCGATGGATGTGGTGGCGGGATTGACCAAGATCAACGCCATGCGCATTGCGGCGGAATAGGAGCGTTCCTGCTTGACTGGCATGGTCGAACATATCGAAGGCCACACCTGGCACGGTCGCAAGGGCGCGATCGAAAACGGATTCCGTTACGCGATCGACTACCTGTTGCTGGATGCCGAGGCCGAGGTCTCTGGGCCGGGCCTGTTTTCACGTAAGGGGCGCAACCTGCTGACGCTGAAAGACAGCGATCATGGCGGCGCGCCCGGTAAAGGCTCTGGCGCGAAATGGGTGCGCGAGGTTCTGGCGGAATTTCAATTGCCACAGCCGAAACGCATCCTGCTTTTGGCGCAGCCGCGCAGCCTTGGCTACGTGTTCAACCCGGTGAGCTTCTGGCTGTGTAATGACGAAAACGACGCGTTGAATGTGGTCATTGCCGAGGTGACGAATACCTATGGCGACCGGCATTCCTATATCTGCCACAAGCCCGACCTGTCGCCTATCGTTCATGGCGACACGCTTGAGGCGCGGAAGGCGATGCATGTCTCGCCCTTTCAGCCGGTCGAGGGCGGCTACAAGTTCCAGTTCGATATCCGGCCCGAGCGGATCGGCATCCGCATCGATTATGCCCGTGAGGGTGGCGACGGCGGGGTGATCGCGACGCTGACCGGGACGCGGCAACCGCTTGGCAACCTGTCGATCCTGCGCATGATGCTGCGCCGCCCGCTGGGCGCGCGGCGGGTCATGGGGCTGATTCACTGGCAGGCGCTGAAACTCTGGTGGAAGGGTGCGCGTTTCCGCGACCGGCCGGAGGCGCCGGCGCGGGAGGCCTCGCGCGGATGACGCATACGGGGCATCGGCTCTGGGCCTATGCGATCTTTGCGGCCCTTCTGTCGGCGGCGGGTCTGCCGATCTACATCCATGCGCCCAAGTTCTATGTGGATGCCTATGGGGTCAGCCTGACGAGCCTTGGGGGAATTCTGTTTCTCTTGCGGATGCTCGACGTGGTGCAGGACCCGATGCTTGGTCAGCTGGCCGGGTGGCTGCGGCGTTGGCGTGCGTTATCGGTCGCGCTGGCCGTCGGCGTTTTGGCGCTGTCGATGTGGGGGCTTTTCGCCGTTGAGCCGCTGTTTGCGCCGCTGATCTGGTTCGCGGTCATGCTGGCGCTGGTGTTTTCGGCCTTCAGCTATCTGACCATTGTTTTCTATGCGCAGGGCGTGACCAAGGCCGGATCCCTTGGCACGCATGGGCATCTGCAGACCGCGCGCTGGCGCGAGACCGGTGCCTTGCTTGGGGTCTGCGTGGCGGCGGTGGCGCCGGTGATGCTCGGCTACTGGATGGACGCACCCTTTACCGGTTTTGCGCTGGGATTCGCCGTGCTGGCGCTGGTAGCCGCGCTGGCGATGCGGCCGGAATGGGAGAGCGGGGCGGTGAACCTGTCGGTGGGTTTCGGCCCGGTGATGGGGGATGCGCTGGCGCGGCGTCTGCTGGTCGTGGCCTTTCTGAATGCCGCACCGGTGGCGGTCACCTCGACCCTGTTTTTGTTCTACGTCGAAAGCCGCCTGGGGTCGCCTGATGCGGCGGGGCCGCTTTTGGTGCTGTTCTTTCTTGCGGCGGCGGTTTCGGCGCCGGTCTGGGGACGATTGGCCGAGCGCCATGGGGAAAAGCGCGTTCTGCTGTCGGCCATGGCGCTGGCGGTCGTGGCTTTTCTCTGCGTTCTGCCGCTGGGTACCGGGGACGTGTTGGGCTTTGGCGTCATCTGCATTGTCACCGGATTTACACTTGGCGCGGATATGACGCTCTTGCCGGCGCTGTTTGCGCGGCGCATGGCGCGGGTCGCGCCCTCGGGAAGCGAGGGGTTCGGGCTCTGGTCCTTCATGACCAAATTCACGCTGGCCTTTGCCGCCGTGTCGCTGTTGCCGGTGCTGGAGGACAGCGGCTTTCGTCCCGGTGAGGTTAATGGCGAAGAGGTGCTCTGGCTTTTGACTCTCGCCTATGCGGCTGTCCCCTGCGCTTTGAAACTGGTGGCGATGCTTCTGCTGTCGCGCCTTGATCTGAGCCGGGTGTGAAATACCTGAGTGAAGGGCGCGCGCATTGCTGCTGCCGCGCCGGAACCCGAGGCAAACCAAGGTAGGAACGATGAAAGACTGGCAAGGCAAACGGTACTGGTTGATCGGGGCAAGCGAAGGGCTGGGGCGGGCGCTCGCGCATCAGCTGAGCCGCGTCGGGGTGTCACTTTTGCTGTCGGCACGTTCGGCCGACCGGCTCGAGGCGCTGGCCGAGGAATTGCCGGGCCGGGCCGAGATCCAGACCATCGATGTGACCGACATGGACAGCGTCACAGCCGCCGTCGATGCCGTGGGCGACGTCGACGGGGTCGTGTTCCTTGCCGGGGCGTATTGGCCGATGAAGGCAAAAGAATGGGACGTCGACAAGGGCGTGGCCATGGCAGACGTGAATTTCACCGGGCTGATGCGGGTGATGGGCGCGGTGGTGCCGGGCATGCTGGCGCGGGACGCGGGCCATATTGTCATCACCGGATCCCTGTCGGGCTATCGCGGTCTGCCCGGGTCGATCGGCTATTCGGCGTCCAAGGCCGGGGTAATGTCGCTGGCTGAATGCATGCATGCGGATCTGCGGCGCACCAATGTCGAGGTGCAGCTGGTCAACCCCGGCTTCATCAAGACCCGGCTGACCGACAAGAACGATTTCCACATGCCCTCGCTGATGGAACCGGAAGATGCGGCACGGGCCATGTTCGAGCATATGAATTCGGACGGGTTCAAGAAGGGTTTTCCCAAGGGGATATCCTCGGTCCTGCGGCTGGCGCAGTTCCTGCCGGACGGGATTTATTACCGCTTGTTTTCCTGATCGCTGGGCGCGTTTTCGACCCGGCGGTGTCTTTGGGAAAGTTGGGGTGCCTCCGGCGGGAGTATTTCAGGCAAGAGGAAAAAGGACGTCTGAAAAGGGCGGCGCGGTACCGAGACCCGTCGGGGGGGCAGACTGGCGAGGTGTCAGATCATGCCGAGCTGACGGGCCTGCTGGACGCTGTCGCGGGTTTCCATCATCGACATGAACCGCGTGAGCGCGGGGAACTGGGCGAGGTCGACGCCGTCCTTGGGGAACCAGGAGGCGGCGGTGAAGAGATAGGGATCGGCGAGGCTGAACCTGTCGCCGAGGACGAAGGGTCCGGTCAGGTAGTGGGTCTCGATCAGGTCGGCACAGGCGGTCATGTTTTCCTGCACCTTTTCGGCCATGTCCCTGAAAGAGGCGGGTTTGGTGGCCCAGCGCGGGCCGCGCATCTTGTGGGCATGGGCCACGTGCACGGTCGAGGCGATGTAATACATCAGCTCGCGCATGCGGGCGGCCTGAAAGGGATCGCCGGGGATCAGCTCGGCACGGGGGTGCAGCGCCGCGATATAGTCGAGGATGGCGCCGGTTTCGGTAAGGACGCCCCGGCTTGTGACCAGCGCAGGGACGCGGCCCTTGGGGTTGATGGCGTGGAAGGCGGGCTTGGTCTGGGCTGCATTCGGGAAATCCACCTCGACCGGTTCGAAATCGATGCCTGCGTCGAACAGGGCGATGGCGACGGCGATGGCGATGGTTCCCTTGGCGTAATGCAGCTGCATGGGCGTCCTCTGGTCGTTACATATGGGGTCGTTACATATGGGTCTGGGCGAAATGTCTCTTCGGGTGGTCGAGATGGGGCACCGCGTTGAACAGCACCGGGCTGAGCTGGTCCCCGATTGGATGCAGACGATGCATCGACGTGTTCATGATCGCAAGGGCCATTCTTGCCATCGCCGGAATGTCGAGCCCCATCATCAGCCGCATGACCATCGCGATCAGCCCACCGGAGGTGACCACCAGCGCCGGTCCGTCGCCCTTGCCGATCTCTTCGATCGCTGATCGGACCCGGGTTTCGAAATCGGTGAAGGTTTCGGGCGGATCGGTGATTTCACCGTTCTGCCATGCGGTGAAGACGCGGGGCATGTGCTGGGCAAAACCTTCGCGTTCTGCTGGCGGGGCGATGCCGTGCTGTTCTTCAAGAAGGCGCGACAGGGTGAAATATTCCAGCTCGTTCAGGCGCGGATCCTGGGTGATGTCGTCGCCCAGCCCCATCGAGGCGGCGGTTTCGCGGTGTCGGACCAGTGAGCCACAATAAAGCCTTGGGTGGAACTGGTCGGAATCGCGCAGGTGTTCGCCAAGCCATGCGGCCTGCTGGTGTCCGAGCGGGCTGAGCCGGTCATAGGAGATTTCGTCGCGGGCCTCGGTATTGGCCTGGCCGTGACGGACAAGGGTAATGTGGGACATGATATTGAGCCTGTATCTTACCGCTTTGTCATAGGCCCATGTTGACGGGGTGGAAAGACTTGGCCGTGTATTGGGGTGCAGGTTTCGTCGGGTTTGTCGCGTTTGCATCAAGAAACCGGGGTTCCGATGGGAAACAGAGGACGCAAAACGAGAGACCAATGTCGGGATTGATCCTCTGTGCGGGGGCATTCCATGCTCTATACTCGGCAGAATACGGAGGATGCCATCATGTCGGACAAGGTGCGGTTCACGCTGGACGGTCAGGAGATCGAGGCCGAGCAGGGTCTGACGATCTGGGAAATCGCCAATGGGCGCGGCCTTGTGATTCCGCATCTCTGCCACAAGCCGGCGCCGGGCTATCGCCCCGATGGCAACTGCCGCGCCTGCATGGTCGAGATCGAGGGCGAGCGCACGCTTGCGGCGTCCTGCATCCGCGAACCTGCCGAGGGTATGGTTGTCACCACCGATTCCGCCCGTGCGGCCAGTGCCCGCAAGATGGTGGTTGAAATGCTGCTGGCCGACCAGCCCGAGCGCGAGGTGGCGCATGACTGGTCGGCGCATCTCTGGGACATGGCCGAGGCGAATGGCGTGTCTGAAAGCCGCTTTCCCAAGCTGGAGAAAGAGCGCATTCCGCTGTTGGATGACAGCCACGTGGCGATGCGGGTCAACCTTGATGCCTGCATTCAGTGCGGGCTTTGTGTGCGGGCCTGCCGCGAGGTTCAGGTCAATGACGTGATCGGCATGTCGGGCCGCGGGCATGATACCTTTCCGACCTTCGATATGGCCGACCCGATGGGCGCCTCGACCTGCGTGGCCTGCGGCGAATGCGTGCAGGCCTGCCCGACCGGTGCGCTGATGGAGGCCTCCGTGCTGGATGCCGACCAGCAGGGCGACAGCGCCGATTACGACAGCGAGGTTGCCAGCGTCTGCCCGTTCTGCGGGGTCGGCTGTCAGGTCTCGCTCAAGGTCAAGGATGGCCGGATCAAATATGTCGACGGGATTGACGGGCCCGCCAACGAGGGGCGGCTCTGCGTCAAGGGACGGTTCGGTTTCGACTATATCCACCACGACCACCGCCTGACCAAGCCGCTGATCCGGCGTGAGGATGCGCCCGCCAAGGGGCTGAACGTCGATCCGGCGAACTGGCAGACCCATTTCCGTGAGGCAAGCTGGGACGAGGCGCTGGATTTCGCAGCCAATGGTCTGCGCGATCGTGGCCGCGAAGTGGCCGGGTTCGGCAGTGCCAAATGCACCAACGAGGAAGCCTACCTGTTCCAGAAGATCATCCGTCAGGGCTTTGGCCATAACAATGTCGACCACTGCACCCGGCTATGCCATGCTTCCTCCGTTGCGGCGCTGATGGAGAACGTCGGCAGCGGGGCAGTGACGGCGACCTTCAACGAGATCGAGAATGCCGATGTGGCCATTGTGATCGGGGCCAACCCGATTGAAAACCACCCTGTTGCGGCGACCTATTTCAAGCAGTTCACCAAGCGCGGCGGCAAGCTGATCGTGATGGACCCGCGCGGGCAAGCGCTCAAGCGGTTTGCCTCGCATATGCTGCAATTCCGGCCCGGCGCGGATGTGTCGATGCTGAACGCGATCATGCATGTGATCGTCGAAGAGGGTCTTTATGACCGTCAGTATATCGAGGCCTATACCGAGAACTGGGAGGCTGAAAAGGACCACCTGAGCGGGTTCACCCCGGAAAAGATGAGCGAGATCTGCGGGATCGAGCCAGAGGTTCTGCGCGATGTGGCGCGGACCTTTGCAGGCGCGCGGGCCGGCATGATTTTCTGGGGCATGGGGGTAAGCCAGCATATCCATGGTACCGACAATTCCCGCTGCCTGATTTCGCTTGCGCTGATGACCGGGCAGGTCGGGCGCCCGGGCACCGGGCTGCATCCGCTGCGTGGTCAGAACAACGTGCAGGGCGCCTCGGATGCGGGGATGATCCCGATGTTCATGCCCGATTACAAGGATGTGACGAACGATGGCGTGCGCAGAGCCTTTACCGAGGTCTGGGGCTCGGGTGACTTTTCCAGTGAAAAGGGGCTGACCGTCACCGAGATCATGGATGCGATCCATGGGGGTGACATCAAGGCGATGTATATTCTGGGCGAGAACCCTGCCATGTCCGACCCGGATGTGGATCATGCCCGCGCCGCGCTGGCCAAGCTCGATCACCTCGTGGTTCAGGATATCTTTATCACCGAAACCGCGAACTATGCGGACGTGATCCTGCCCGCCAGTGCTTTCGCCGAAAAGTCTGGCACCGTCACAAATACCAACCGGCAGGTGCAGATGGGCCGCGCCGCCGTCTCTCCGCCGGGCGAGGCGCGCGAGGACTGGTGGATCGAGGTAGAACTGGCGAAACGTCTGGGTCTGGGCTGGACCTATACCAGCCCCGCCGAGGTCTTTGCCGAGATGAAGCTGAACATGGAAAGCCTCGACAATATCACGTGGGAGCGGCTGGAGCGCGAAAACGCGGTCACCTACCCGTCGCTCTCGCCCGAGGATCCGGGGCAGGCGATCGTCTTTGGCGATGGGTTCCCGCGCGCAGGCCGCCGGGCAAAGTTCACCCCCGCCAATGTGATCGCCCCCGATGAAGCGCCGGATGCGGAATACCCGATGATCCTGACGACGGGGCGGCAGCTCGAACACTGGCACACCGGGTCGATGACCCGCCGCGCCTCGGTTCTGGACGCGGTCGAACCCGAAGCGAACTGTTCCCTGCACCCGAAAACCCTGCGCCGTCTGGGCGTCGCGCCGGGTGGCATGCTGCGCCTGACCACGCGGCGCGGCAGTATCGAGGTCATGGCCCGCGCCGACCGCGCGGTTTCCGAGGACATGGTGTTCCTGCCCTTCGCCTATGTCGAAGCGGCGGCCAATATCCTGACCAACCCGGCCATCGACCCTTACGGCAAGATTCCCGAGTTCAAGTTCTCGGCGGTCAAGGTCGAACCAGCGAAGACGATGGCGGCGGAGTAAACGCCGCATCATTCTGCCTGTGACGATTGCGCTCTGCCATTCAGGCCGGGCACCATTCGTCGTGGCGGTGGGCCGGCGCGGTCGACAGATGCGCATTTCCAACCTATCAGAGAGGGGCGCATCTCAAAGGAGTTCCCATGATCCCCGTCAATGCCGACCGCTTCCTTGCAGACCTTCACCACCTGCGCAGCATCGGTGCCGCCGGCGTCGGCAAAGGCGTCGTGCGCCCGGCCTATACCGAGGCAGACATCGAGGCCCGGAAATGGCTGGCCGAGCAGATGCGCGCCGCCGGGCTGACGCCGCATTTCGACCCGGTGGGCAATCTATTTGGCCTGACGGAGGGTCCCTCGCTTCTGATGGGGTCGCATTCCGACAGCCAGCCTGAAGGCGGATGGCTCGACGGGGCGCTGGGCGTGATCGCCGCACTCGAAGTCGCCCGCGCCAGCCGCGAGGCAGGCGGCCCACCGATTTCCGTCGTCAGCTTCGAGGATGAGGAAGGCCGGTTCGGCGTCACCACCGGCAGCGCCATCTGGTCCGGCAACCTTGCGCTCGACAAGGCCGATACGCTCAGCGATCACGGCGGCCTGACCTTTGCCGAGGCCCGCACCGCCTTCGCCGATCTGGCGGGTGATTTCGTCGACCCGTCCCGCTTTACCGGCTTTGTCGAGATGCATATCGAGCAGGGCCCGACACTCGATACCAGCGGCGAACAGATCGGCGTGGTGACCGATATCGTGGGCATCCGCGACATGCGCATCACCATGGAAGGCCAGCAGAACCACGCGGGCACCACGCCGATACATCTGCGCAAGGATGCCTTTCAGGCGCTTTCGGCCTTCAGCACCGCGATCAACGACCGCTTCCGCAACGTGGTCACCCCGTCGACGGTCTGGACCATCGGCCATGTGAGCCTGCACCCGAACGCCTCCTCTATTGTCCCGGGCAAGGTCACCTTTTCCATGCAATGGCGCGACGGTGAAATCGACCGGCTGGGCCGGATGGAACAGATCATCCGCGACACCGCTGAGGAAATCGCGAAAGCGCGTGGGATGACGCTGTCCTACGGCCCCATGCTTGGCCTCGATCCGGTAAAGATGGATGAAACGCTGCGTGCGGCCCTGTCGAAAGGGGCAGAAACCGTGGCCCCCGGCAACTGGCGCAACATGCCCTCGGGCGCGCTGCACGATGCCACCAATGTCTCGAAACTGATGCCCGTCGCGATGCTCTTCGTGCCCTCGATCAACGGCATCAGCCATGACTTTGCCGAGGATACCGCCGAGGTCGATCTGGTCGCCGGGCTGAAGGTGCTCGCCCATGCGGCGGCGCAGCAATAGGCCCGGCGTAGAGGGCGCACCACCGGTGCAGCACCTGTGCACAACCTGTACACCGCCGCGCTGCGGCATCGATGGTGCGCAAACATCCCTCTTCTTTGGGTCTTAAAATATCCAAAATCCGACCGCCGCTTCAGACGCTGCCGCCGGTTACGTCACCGCCAGTGTACATCCCCGAGAAAGATATACCCCGCGCCGTAGATCGTCTTGATCAGTCGCGGGTTCTTGGGGTCTTCGCGCAGCTTGGTGCGCAGGCGCGAGATGCGGACGTCCATGGCCCGGTCGAAACTTTCGCCAGCCGCGCCGCCAAGGCTTTCCTGCATCTGCGCCCGTGAGATCAGCCGTTTGGGGCTTTCAAGGAACATGCGCAGCACTTCGGCCTCGGCATGGGAAAACGGGGTCTCTGCGCCGGTCTCGTCCTCAAGCACGTAGCTGTCGAAATGCGCGGTCCAGCCGTTGAAACCGGCGGTATTGCCGGTGGGCGCGGCAGGGCGTGCGGTGCGGATGCGGGCGCGGATGCGGGCAATGACCTCGGCAGGCTCGAAAGGCTTGGTGATATAGTCGTCGGCGCCAAGTTCCAGCCCGGTCACCCGGTCCTGTACCTGCGCCCGGCCCGAGATGATGATCACCGCCGCGCCGCGTTCCAGCGCCAGCCGGTGGACCAGCGCCAGACCGTCGCTGTCGGGCAGCGACAAGTCCACAAGGCAGACATCCGGGGTGACATGTTTCAGCGCCGCTTCAAAGGCGCGAGCGCGGGCAAAGCTCTGGGTGCGGAAACCGGCCTCTTCCAGAACCTCGGTCAGCATCTGGCGGATCTCGGCCTCGTCATCGAGGATGGTGACAAGCGGGGCGGTGTCAGAAGGCGTGGTCATTTTCGGTCGGCTTTCGGCAGGACAAGGGCGGCAAGTTGCTCGGCGTCAAAGGGTTTGCGCAGCACGGGCGCGCGCAGCCTTGCGGCTTCGTGCAGCGGATCGTCGGGCGGGAGCGAAGTCATCAGCACGGTGGGCAGGCCGGTGCCCTGCACCCGGTCGAGCAGGTCGATACCGGTGCCCGATCCCTGAAGTTGTATATCAGAGAGCATCAGCACGATATCGGGCAGATCGGCGGCAAGGGCGGCGGCCTCGTCTGCCGAGGTGGCCTCGATAACAGAGAACCCCAGACCCATCAGCATGTCGCGGAACAAGGGCCTCAGATCCTCGCCATCCTCGACCAGCAACGCCAGCCCGCCGGTGCCCGAGGGCGCGGCGTGATAGGGCAGGCGCATGGTCACTTCGGCCCCGTCATCGGTGTTGTTCAGGGTCAGGTCGCCGCCCGCCAGTTTCACCATGTCATAGACCATCGGCAGCCCCAGCCCCGAGCCTTCGCCGCCCTTGGTGGTAAAGAAGGGTTCAACCGCCTTTTCCAGTGCTTCGGGGGCAAAGCCGGGGCCGGTATCGCTGATCTTGATCTCGAGCCATGTCCGTCCGACCACATGTGCCGAAAGCGTGATCCTGCCCGTGGTGCCACAGGCGTCGCGGGCGTTCAGGATCAGGTTCAGCAGCGCATCCTGCAACATGCCGGGATCGAGCATCATCAGCGTGTCGGGGCTGTGATCTAGGATGGTGAGCGAGACCGGGCCGGGCAGGCTGGGCGTCGCCAGCACGCGCAGCTCCTGCAAAAGTGCGCCGAGGTCGGTGGCCTGCGGGCGCAGGGTGCGCGACACGGTCATGTCTGCGATGCGGTTCAAAAGCTGGCCGCCGCGATTGGCCGCCGTGCGCGTGGCGGCGATCAGCTCGGCCGCCTGATCGGGCAGGTCCATGCGGGCGAGTTTTTCCTGCATGCCGAGGATGATCGTCAGAAGGTTCGAAAAATCATGCGCCAGCCCGCTTGTGACCTGTGCCGCGATGGCGCGGCGGCGGGTCTGTTGCAGGGCGGCGCGGGCCTGTGTTTCCTCGGTCACGTCCATCGACAGGATGAACAGTCCGCCGGTCGTATCGGCGGTGAGCGCCACGCGGATGCGCCGGGAGTCGCGGTTCTCGGTGAATTCAAAAGTAAGGTTCTCGCCGCCATAAGCGATGTCGAGCTTGGGGCCGATCCGCTGATAGTTCGCCGGTCCGACCACGCTCGCGATATGCTGGCCGATGATGTCCGAGGGGCAGCCCGGAATGACCGAACTGAGCCGCCGGTTGGAATAGGTATAGAACCCCTCGCGGTCGACATGGGCGATATGCGCGGGCATCATCTCCATCGTCGTGCGGGTGCGGGCCTCGATCTCGGTCAGCTGGCGCTTGGTTTCCTCGAGAGCGGTATTGGTCGCGGCGAGTTCGCGGTTGGTGGCGGAAAGCTCCTCGGCATGGGCGAGAAGCTGGCCCGAGAGCGCCTCGGACCGGGTGCGCAGCAGGGTTTCGATCTGCTTGGTTCGGGTGATGTCGGTATAGACGGTGATCCAGCCGCCCTGCGGAAGGGGCGAGCCTTCGACCGAGATGGTGCGCCCGTTTGCGCGGGTGCGTTCCATGTAATGCGGGGTAAAGGCGCGGGCCTGTTCGACCCGGCGGCGTACCGCTTCTTCGATGTCATCGACGGGGCCGTATTCGCCCGATACCACCTGATGGCGGATCGTATCCTCGAAACGCGCACCGGGGGTGACGAGATGATCGGGCAGGTTGAACATGGTGCGGAAGGGCTGGTTGCAGATCGCCAGCCGCAGGTCACTGTCATAGATCGAGAGCGCCTGGGCGATCAGGTTCAGCCCGGCGGTCATCATCCATTTGTTGGTCTGGTCGCTCAGATGCGTCGGCATGATCTCCCCTTGGGTCATGGCTAGCACCGGGATCGACCGGGGCAAAGAGGCAGGACGCAGGGGCAAGCGCGAGAGGGCGGAAATGCCGCCCGGAAGGACGATGAAATAGCCGGGGCTTGTTACAATTCGTAAGGATTGGGTAAATTTCAGGTAAAACTTGGGGGTAAGGGTGACTTTCGCCGCATCCGGGGGAGGAGACCCGGGCGTGGCGGGACGGAGACCGGTACCAACAAGACCGGTGAGGGAGGAAATATCTTGTCGCAGACGCAAGCAGGTGTCGGGGGGCTGTTGTCCGTGCCGGCGCTTCTTCACCGCAATGCTTCCGAATTCGGAAAGGCCCCGGCCTATCGCGAAAAGGAATTCGGAATCTGGCAGACGTGGAACTGGTCCCAGACCGAAGAGGAAATCGAAGCGCTGGCGCTGGGGTTCCTGAAACTCGGTGTGAAAGAAGGCGATTTCATCGCGATCATCGGGCGCAACCGGCCGTATCTATACTGGTCGATGGTGGCGGCTCAAATGGTGGGCGCGGTGCCGGTGCCGCTTTACCAGGATTCGGTCGCCGAGGAGATGGCCTATGTGATGGATCACTGCGGCGCGCGTTTCGCGGTGGTCGGCGATCAGGAGCAGGTCGATAAGATCATCGAAATCCAGGATCAGCTGACCCAGTTCGAGCACATGATCTACCTCGACCCGCGGGGTTTGCGGAAATACGACCATACCCATCTGCACGCCTATCGGGCGGTGCAGGAGGAGGGCCGCGAGAACCGGGCGACCTTTGAGGCCGACCTGCGGGCGCGCGAGGAAAAGCTGGATTACGACAGCCGCTGCGTGATGCTGTACACCTCGGGGACGACCGGAAAGCCCAAAGGCGTGGTGCTGAGCAACCGCAACGTGATCGAAAGCGCGCGGGCCTCGGTCGAATTCGACAGCCTCGTGCGGAGCGACGATGTGCTGGCCTATCTGCCGATGGCATGGGTCGGGGATTTCATATTCTCGGTGGGGCAGAGTTACTGGACCGGCTTCTGTGTGAACTGCCCGGAGAATGCCGAAACGATGATGCAGGATCTGCGCGAGATCGGGCCGACCTATTTCTTTGCGCCGCCGCGGGTCTTCGAGAATCTGCTGACCACGGTGATGATCCGCATGGAGGATGCGACCAAGTTCAAGAAGCGCCTGTTCGACCGCTGCATGGCGCATGCGCGCAAGGTCGGTCCGGCGATTCTTGACGGCAAGCCGGTGAGCGGCATGGATCGGTTTAAGTACTGGCTGGGCGATCTGCTGATCTATGGTCCGCTAAAGAACACAATGGGGTTCAGCCGGGTGCGCATCGGCTATACCGCCGGGGAGGCGATCGGGCCGGAGATTTTCGACTTTTACCGCTCGCTGGGGATCAACCTGAAGCAGCTATATGGCCAGACCGAGGCCACGGTGTTCATCACCGCGCAGCCCGATGGAGAGGTGCGCTCGGACACGGTGGGGGTACCCTGTCCGGGGGTCGAGCTGAAGATGGACGAGAAGGGCGAGGTTTTCTACCGCTCGCCCGGCGTTTTCGTGGAATATTACAAGAACGCCGAGAGCACGGCGGGAACCAAGGATGCCGAGGGCTGGGTGGCCACCGGAGATGCCGGGTTCATCGAAGAGGATACCGGGCATCTGCGGATCATCGACCGGGCCAAGGACGTGGGCAAGATGGCCGATGGCAGCCTGTTCGCGCCGAAATACGTCGAGAACAAGCTGAAGTTCTATCCAAACATCCTTGAGGCCGTCGTGTTTGGTAACGGGCGCGAGGAGTGTACCGCGTTTATCAATATCGACCTGAGCGCGGTGGGGAACTGGGCCGAGCGCAATAATATCGGGTACGGGTCCTATCAGGAATTGGCGCGCCATCCGCAGGTCATGGATACGATCCAGGGCCATGTGGAGGAGGTCAACCGCTCGGTCGCGGAAGACCCGATGCTGGCGGGCTGCCAGGTGCATCGCTTTGTCGTGCTGCACAAGGAGTTGGATGCGGATGACGGCGAGCTGACCCGCACCCGCAAGGTGCGCCGCCGCGTCATCGAGGAGAAATTCGCCGATATCATCGCCGCACTTTACGACGGGTCCGAGAAGGTCAGCACCGAGACCGAGGTGACCTATGAGGACGGGCGCAAGGGGGCGATCCGGGCCACGCTCGAGATCCGCGAAGCGGCGGTGGTGCCGGTCAAGACCCGGTCGATGGCCGCGGAATGAGAGGTTTCATGCCAGTTGAATGCTGCGTTGCGCGGTGGGCGGGGGAGCCTCCGGCGGCCGTATTTGGAACGAAAAGAAGGGCAGGTCGCGCGTGAAGGATACGGCTGACAGTTACGTGACGGCGGATGGGCGCACCATCGGCGGCGTGGTGATGGAGATGAAGAATATCACCCTGCGGTTCGGTGGGGTGGTGGCGATCCAGGATATTTCCTTTGACATCCGCGAGGGTGAGATCCGCGCGATCATCGGGCCGAACGGGGCGGGGAAATCCTCGATGCTGAACGTGATTTCCGGGTTCTATACGCCCTCGGAGGGCGAGGTCTGGTACAAGGGCGCGCAGCGGCCGCAGATGAAACCCTATGAGGTGGCGCGGCAGGGCATTGCGCGGACCTTTCAGAACATCGCGCTGTTCGAGGGGATGAGCGTTCTGGACAACGTGATGTGTGGCCGGCTGACCCATATGAAGCCATCGATCCTGTCGCAGATGCTCTGGAAGGGGAAGGCGGAGCATGAGGAGGTGGCCAACCGCGAAGTGGCGGAGCGGGTCATCGATTTTCTCGAGATCCAGCATATTCGCAAGACGCCAGTGGCGCGGCTGCCTTACGGATTGAAGAAACGGGTCGAGCTGGCGCGGGCCTTAGCGGCGGAGCCGACGATCCTGCTGCTCGACGAGCCGATGGCGGGGATGAATGTCGAGGAGAAGGAGGACATGAGCCGCTTTATCCTTGATGTGAACGACGAGTTCGGCACGACGATCGCGTTGATCGAACATGACATGGGCGTGGTAATGGATCTGTCCGACCGGGTTGTGGTGATGGATTACGGCAAGAAGATCGGCGATGGCCCGCCGGACGAGGTGCGCAACAATCAGGATGTGATCGACGCCTATCTGGGGGTGGCGCATGACTGATCGGGGTGAGACGGCAAAAATTTTCCATAATTTTTGGGAAATTTCTGTGAAGAAATTTGGCGGCGGGGGAGGGTGTGATGCCTGATCAGCTTTTATTCGCGATGGAGGTCACGCTGAACGGGCTTATGGCCGGCGTGCTTTACGCGCTGGTCGCCCTTGGTTTTGTGCTGATCTTCAAGGCCAGCGGGATTTTCAACTATGCCCAAGGCGTTATGGCCCTGTTTGCGGCGGCCACGCTGGTCGGGATCATGGACGGGCAGGTGCCGTTCAGCCATCTGATCAACGCCACTTTGGGCACGGATCTGCATCATTTCGGCTGGCATGTGCCCGCGCTGCTCGCGATACTGGTGACCGTGCTGGTGATGATCGTGCTGGCCTGGCTGGTGCAGCGTCTGGTCATGCGGCATCTGGTCAACCAGGAGCCGATCATCCTGTTCATGGCGACCATCGGGCTTGCCTATTTCCTTGAAGGCTTGTCGGATCTGATGTGGGGGTCTGAGATCAAGACCCTCGACGTCGGGCTGCCCCAAGGAATCAACGAGACCATCGACCAGATCACCTATGACATGTTCGGTTATGGCTTCTTCATCGACAATCTCGACATCGTGGCGACGATAATCGCCGGGGTGCTGGTGATCGCGCTGATGGCTTTCAACCAGTACACCCGCGAGGGGCGGGCCTTGCGCGCGGTGGCGGATGACCACCAGGCCGCGCTGTCGGTCGGGATCTCGCTCAACTTCGTCTGGGTGCTTGTCTGGTCGCTGGCCGGGTTCGTGGCGCTGGTCGCAGGGGTCATGTGGGGCGCGAAGTCGGGGGTGCAATTCTCGCTTTCGCTGATCGCGCTCAAGGCGCTGCCGGTCTTGATGCTGGGCGGTTTCACCTCGATCCCCGGGGCCATTGTCGGCGGGCTGATCATCGGGGTGGGCGAGAAGCTGTTCGAATTCCTGCTGGGGCCTGCGCTGGGCGGGGCGACGGAGAACTGGTTTGCCTATGTGCTGGCGCTGGTCTTCCTTGTGTTCCGGCCGCAGGGGCTGTTCGGCGAAAAGATCATCGAGAGGGTATGAGCATGGCCAAACTGGTAGCAATCGTGAACGTGGTGGCCTGGTCGGGGTTCTGGGTCTTTGGCTATCTCGCGCTGACGGCGGGTGAGGGGCAGGTGCTGACGGCGGCGGTTCTGGCGGCCTTTGGCGCCGGGCTGGGCGTACTGGCGTGGATCTGGCTGGCGCGGCACAGCGAGGAGATCGGGTTTGCCCGTGCGCCCAACCGGGGCGCCATGCCAATGCAGGAGGCTGACAAATGATCTATCGCGAAGCCGGTGATTTCAGCTCGACCTATGTCGAGGACAGCCAGACCTTTCCGATCAAGTTCGACCGGTATCGGTATTACCTTGTGCTGGCGGTGGCCTTTCTGGTCGTGCCCTTTGTCATCAACGATTACTGGGCAAATGCGATCCTGCTGCCGTTCCTGATCTACGCGATCGCGGCGATCGGGCTGAACATTCTGACGGGGTATTGCGGGCAGGTGAGCCTTGGCACCGGCGGGTTCATGGCAGTGGGGGCTTATGCCTGCTACAAGCTGATGACCGCCTTTCCGGATGTGAACATCTTTTTCCACGTCATCCTGTCGGGGCTGATCACCGCCGGGGTCGGGGTGCTTTTCGGGTTGCCTAGCCTGCGGATCAAGGGCTTCTACCTTGCGGTGGCGACGCTGGCGGCGCAGTTCTTTCTTGTCTGGCTGTTCAACCGGGTGCCTTGGTTTTACAACTATTCCGCCTCGGGCCAGATTTCCGCGCCGGAACGCACGCTGTTCGGCATCGAGGTGACGGGACCGAATACCGAGGCCTGGGCGACCTATCTTTTCTGTCTCGTTTTCCTTACCGGATCGGCGATCATCGCGCGGAACCTGACGCGGGGCACGCTGGGGCGGACGTGGATGGCGATCCGCGACATGGACATTGCCGCCGAGATCATCGGGGTGAACCCGCTGCGGGCCAAGCTGACCGCCTTTGCGATTTCGTCCTTTTTCGTCGGGATTTCCGGGGCCCTGTTCTTTGCGGTTTACCTTGGCGCGGTCGAGGTCGGCGAGGCATTTGGCATCCAGAAATCCTTCCTTGTGCTGTTCATGGTGATCATCGGGGGTCTGGGCTCGATTTTCGGATCCTTTGCGGGGGCGGCGTTCCTCGTGCTTTTGCCAGTCGTGCTCAAGGTCGTGGGGGCGGATATGCTGGGATGGCCGACCGACATCGTGGCGCATCTGCAATTGTTGATCGTCGGCGGGCTGATCATCACGTTTCTGATCCTCGAGCCGCACGGGCTGGCGCAGCTTTGGCGCGTGGCCAAGGAGAAACTGAGATTGTGGCCCTTCCCCCACTAGGGGGCGGGCGCGGGGTGAGAGGAGCGAGCCCCGCACCACATGCCGACCCCGATCGGGGCGGCGAAGGACAAGCGGGGGTCAACCCCGTGAACCATCGGACAAAACCACATGGGAGGAAAAGACCCGATGAAACTTAGACTGACGACGCTGGCGCTGGGCGCCGTGATGGCCGCGGGGCCGGTGATGGCGGACCTCGTGTTCCCGTCGCTGAGCTATCGTACCGGGGCCTATGCCGCGAACGGTATTCCCTTTGCGGACGGCTACGAGGATTACTTTACCCTGCTGAACGAACGCGACGGCGGGATCGGCGGTGTGCCGGTACGGGTGATCGAATGCGAAACCGGCTATAACACCGAAAAAGGCGTGGAATGCTACGAGTCCACCAAGGGCGAAGGCTCGCTGGTGTATCAGCCTCTGTCGACGGGCATCACCTATCAGCTGATTCCAAAGGCGACAGCGGATGGTATCCCGGTCCACTCGATGGGCTACGGCCGCACCTCGGCCAAGAACGGCGAAGTGTTCCGCAATATCTTCAACTACCCGGCCAACTACTGGGATGGGGCCTCGGTCGCGATCAAGCACCTGCTTGAGCAGAACGGCGGCGACCTGTCCGGCAAGAAGATCGCGCTGGTCTATCACAACTCGGCTTACGGCAAAGAGCCGATCCGCACGCTGGAAGAGCTTGGCAAGAAGCATGGCTATGAGCTGATGCTGCTGCCGGTGGATCACCCGGGTCAGGAGCAGAAGTCACAGTGGCTTCAGGTGCGTCGTGAGCGTCCGGATTACGTGATCATGTACGGCTGGGGTGTGATGAACTCGGTCGCGATTCAGGAGGCGGTGAACATCCGGTTCCCGATGGAGAATTTCATCGGCATCTGGTGGTCCGGGTCCGAGAATGACGTGCTGCCTGCGGGCGCCGGTGCCGATGGCTACAAGGCGCTGACCTTCCATAACCTTGGCGACGATTACCCGCTTTACGATGACCTGCGCAAATATGTGGTCGATGCGGGCAAGGCCGCTGGTGCGGGCGATCAGCTTGGTACCGCGCTTTACAACCGTGGCATGTATGCGGCGATGCTGGCTGCAGAAGCCGCCAAGACCGCGCAGGAGATCCACGGCACCAAGGACATCACGCCCGCGATGATGCGCGACGGGATGGAGGCGCTGGTGATCGACGAAGCCAAGATGGAATCGCTGGGCCTGCCGAATTTCGGCCCGGAATTCGCGGCGTCCTGTGAAAACCATGGCGGCGACGGCCGTGGTGCGGTGGCGCAATGGGATGCCGAAGCCGGTGAGTGGAACATGATCACCGACTATATCGACACCGATCAGGAAGTGATCAGCGCGCTGATCGAGGAAGATTCCTCGGCCTATGCGTCGGAAAACAACATCACACCTGGGTGCGATTGATCTGACTGGTGCGGCGGCCCCGTGTCGCCGCACCTTTTTGACCCCGGCGAGGGGCTTGGAATTTTGAGGATCTGTGAGAATGCTCGATACGGCGAATGCGCAAGAGACGCTTCAGGATACCCTGCTGGAGATCAACAATATCGAGGTGATCTACAACCACGTGATCCTCGTGTTGAAAGGCGTGAGCCTGAAGGTGCCCAAGGGCGGCATCACGGCGCTGCTGGGCGGGAATGGCGCGGGCAAGACGACGACGCTCAAGGCGGTGTCGGGGTTGTTGGCGTCGGAACGGGGCGAGGTGACCAAGGGGTCGATCCGTTACCGTGGAGAGCCGATGCAGCACGCGGACCCGGCGCAGATCGTGCGCAAGGGGGTGATTCAGGTGATGGAGGGGCGGCATTGTTTCGAGCACCTGACCATCGAGGAGAACCTGCTGACCGGATCCTATACCCGCAAGGACAGCAAGGCCGAGCAGAATGCCTCGCTTGAAAAGGTTTACGCCTATTTCCCGCGTCTCAAGGAACGCCGCAAGAGTCAGGCGGGTTATACCTCAGGCGGGGAACAGCAGATGTGTGCCATCGGACGGGCGATGATGGCCAACCCCGAAACGATCCTGCTGGACGAGCCGAGCATGGGGCTGGCGCCGCAGCTGGTCGAGGAAATCTTTGGCATCGTCAAGGACTTGAACGAGCAGGAAGGGGTGACGTTTCTTTTGGCAGAGCAGAACACGAATGTGGCACTTCGCTTTGCACATTACGGTTATATTCTGGAATCCGGTCGCGTAGTGATGGATGGTGCGGCCAAGGCCCTGCGCGAGAATCCCGACGTCAAGGAGTTTTACCTTGGCATGTCGGACGAAGGACGCAAGTCGTTCCGCGACGTGCGGTCCTATCGTAGACGCAAGAGATGGCTGAGCTGAGTTATGTTGAGTGACCCGGGGTCCGGGTCGTAACAGGTATATTGACACGGAAGAGATGCCATGACGGGGTATTATGATACGCTTGAGACGCGGTCCAAGGATGAGCGCGCGGCGGATATCGGCGGCGCTTTGCAGGTACAGATCGGGCAGGCTCAAAGCCTCCCCGGCTATGCCAAGACGCTGAAGGATGTCGATGCAAGCGAGATCACCTCGGTCAAGGAGCTGTCGAAACTGCCGGTGCTGCGCAAGTCGGACCTGACCAAGGCGCAGGCCAAGACGCCGCCGTTTGGCGGGTTCGCGATGCACGCCGTCAACAAATACTCGCATATCTTCCAGTCGCCCGGCCCGATCTATGAACCGGGGATGATCGGCAAGGACTGGTGGGGTTTTGGCCGCGCACTTTTTGCCGCCGGGATCGGCAAGAAGGACATCGTTCACAACTGTTTCGGCTATCACCTCACCCCGGCGGGCATGATGTTCGAAAACGGCGCGCGGGCGGTCGGGGCGGCGGTGCTGCCCGCCGGGACCGGCCAGACGGAACTGCAGGTGACCGCGGCGCGGGACGTGGGTACGACCGCCTATGCCGGGACGCCCGATTACCTGAAGGTGATCCTCGACAAGGCCGAGGAGATGGGCGTCAAGCTGAAGATCAGCAAGGCGGCGGTTGGCGGCGGCGCATTGTTCCCGTCGCTGCGGCAGGAATATGCGGATCGTGGGATCAGCTGCCTGCAATCCTATGCCACCGCCGATCTTGGCAATGTCGCTTATGAAAGCGAGGCGATGGAGGGGCTGATCGTCGATGAGCGGGTGATCGTCGAGATCGTGACCCCGGGCACCGGCAAGCCGGTGAAGCCGGGAGAAGTGGGCGAGGTCGTCGTGACGACGCTGAACCACGACTATCCGCTGATCCGTTTCGCTACCGGCGATCTGAGCGCCGTGATGCCGGGGGTTTCACCCTGCGGGCGGACCAATATGCGCATCAAGGGTTGGATGGGCCGGGCCGATCAGACCACCAAGGTCAAGGGCATGTTCATCCGCCCCGAACAGGTTGCCGCGCTGGTCGCCAAACACGCCGAAGTGTCCAAGGCGCGGGTGATCGCCCGCCGCGTGGGTGAGATGGATACGCTGACGGTTCAGATCGAATCCAGCGACAAGCGAACCAATTACGACGAATCCGTCGCCTCTGTGCTGAAGATGCGCGGCATCGTCGAGGTGGTCGCGCCGGGCAGCCTGCCGAATGACGGGCTGGTGATCGAGGATCAGCGGAAATACGACTAGGGGGACCGCGCCGGGGGCCGTCCCTGTCGCATCGGTCCTTTCGATCCTTTCGCGGACCCTCTTTCCGGGATGGCGAGAGGCCCGCGCCGCGCCCGTCGTGACGAATGTTACGATCCGCGCAAGGGTCGATTTCGGGTGAGGTCACTAGGAGGGAAGACATGCGTATTGGCGTGATCGGGTGTGGAACGATTGCCCGTGCGGCGGTGGAAGGCATTGCCGAGGATGGGCACGACATCACTGTTTCCGAGCGCAGCGTTCATCACTCATCTTCTCTCGCTGAAGCCCATGGTAATGTTCAGATCGCTGACAATCAGGGGGTTGTGGATGCAAGCGACGTTCTGTTCTTGGGTTTGATGGCCGAAGTCGCACCAGATGTTCTTGGACCTCTGGCGTTTCGAGAAGGACAGGTCGCGATAAGTTTCATGGCCGGTGCGTCGCTTGAGGAGGCAGACGCCTTGGTTCGACCGGCGCGCGTGGTTGCCCAGATGATGCCGTTTCCCGGCATTGCAAGGGGCGGGACTCCTATCATGATGTGCGGGGACACCAAGATCGTCACGGAGATTTTCGGAGCACGCAACAGTATTTATCCCGTGCGGGATGCCGATGAAATGGCCGCCTATCTTTGCGCGCAGGCTGTTCTATCCCCTGTCGCGCGCATGGTCAGCGATGCTGCGGTCTGGCTTGGGGAAAGGGTCGCGGACGAAACCCAGGGCGAAGCATTTCTCAGAGAGTTGGTGGCATCAAACCTGTCGACGACCGCGTGTGGTCCGCTGATCGAGGCGCTCAATACGCCGGATGGCTTTAATCAGAGACTTCGGCTTCATATGGAAGCTCAGGGTATGACAAAGGCGCTCAGGGACGGTCTTAGCAAGATGGCTTGAGCCGTGTTTTCGCCGTGGGAGAAGTTTGTTTTGTTGAACGCAGCGGAGGCGAAATCCGAAAGGCGGCCATGGTTTGATTGGAGTTGAGCTGTCGTCTGGCTTTTTGCCCAAGCCGGGCTGTTTGTCGCACGATGCGGTTGACGAAACTCGATACCATTGGCTGTCGGCAGTCTCATCTGGCGCGTCCTGCGCGTGTTGCCCGCGCAGAGAGCTTGCGGTGTTTCGTGATCACGGGCGCTGTTTTGTGTTACCTTACGGAGGAGCTCCGTTTCTCCTGATCCCGCCGCATGCAAACGAGGTCGGAAATGACGCAGCGAAAGCTTTACCTCGGCCCGCTTACCGATAATCGGCGCTGGGACAGGGTAGTGATCCGGTCGGATGACGTGATCGTGGTGACCCCGCCGAAATGCGGCACCACGTGGATGCAGACGATCATTGCCCTGTTGTTTTCCGGCGACCCCGAAGTTGAGACAGAGCTGTCGATCCGGATGCCATGGGTCGATATCCGGCTGCGCGACCTCGAGGAGGTGGTGGAGCGGCTGGAGGGGATGACCCATCGGCGCAGCATGAAGAGCCACACGCCGATGGATGGGCTGCCGCTGGACGATCAGGCACAGTATATCTGCGTGTTTCGCCATCCGCTCGACGCGCATCTGTCCAACCGCAGGCATATGCACAACATGCCGATCACCTTCTATGCTCATTGGTTTCCCGAGGACGATCCGGACGGGCTCGCCTTTCGCCGGTTTCTGGACGGCGGGACGGAGGGGTTTGATATGGATGCGGCGCCGCTTGCCCATATCCTGCGGCACTACAGTGCCGCTATCGCGCTGGCCGACCGGCCCAACGTCACCCTGTTTCATTTTGCTGATATGAGGCGCGATCTGGAGGGGACTTTCGCGAAGGTCGCCGGACTCTTGGACATATCGCACAGTGCTGAGACCATGGCGCAGCTTGTCCGTGCCGCGACATTCGGCAACATGAGGGCCAACGCCGAGCGGTTCGCTCCGTCGGGCGGCAAGGGGTTCTTCAAATCGGACAGGGCGTTTTTTCACAGCGGCAGCAATGGCCAGTGGGCGGATGTGCTGAGCGGTGATGAGATCGCGCGTTATGACGCGATGATGGCGGAAAGCCTTACGCCCGAGGAGCGGGCGTGGCTGGAATATGGCTCGGCAGGCATACCGTCCGGCTGAGGCCGGCTGGTGATCGCCTCTGACCCTTGCCTAACCGGGGCTGTCTGCTACACGCTGTGCCTTGCTTACATTGACACCATCTGCTCCGGGGGCCTGTTTGAGCGATACGCGATCATATGCCGACCATGGCAGCCACCACCGGCGCGAAACCGGGCCGAGGCTGCTGGGCTGGGCGTCCTGCGTGGTGGCTGGGGCCTGCCTCTTGCCGATGCTGGCGGTGGCGCTGGCGGCGCTGACCGGCGGGACCGATACGGTTCAGCATCTGATCGACACTGTTCTGGGGCGCTATGCGCTGAACACGCTGGTGCTGGTGCTGCTGGTGGCTGTGGGAACGTTCTGTCTTGGGGTGGGGTCGGCCTGGCTGGTGACGATGACTCGCTTTCCCGGCGTGCGGCTGTTCGAGGTCGCGCTTGTGCTGCCATTGGCGTTTCCGGCCTATGTGATGGCCTATGCCTATACCTATCTGCTGGATCATCCGGGCATCGTTCAATCGACCCTGCGGGATGTGACCGGCTGGGGGCCGCGCGATTACTGGTTCCCCGAGATCCGGAGCATGGGCGGCGCGGCGACCATGCTGGTGCTGGTGCTTTACCCCTATGTCTACCTGCTGGCGCGGGCGGCGTTCCTGCAACAAAGCTCGGCCGCGTTTCTGGCGGCGCGGACGCTGGGGCATTCGTCGCTCTCGGCTTTTCTGCGGGTCAGCCTGCCGATGGCGCGGCCAGCGATTGCCGGGGGCGTGCTGCTGGCGGTGATGGAGACTATCGCTGATTTTGGCACCGTGGCCTATTTCAGCGTGCAGACCTTTGCCACGGGCATCTATACCAGCTGGTTCTCCATGGCGGACCGGGCCGGGGCGGCGCAGTTGGCGCTTTGTTTGCTGAGTTTCGCCCTGCTGCTGGCGCTGAGCGAGCGGATTCAGCGCGGGCGTGCGCGATATCACCATGCGGGCAAGGCCCATGTGACCATGCCGCCCGAGGCGCTGACGAGCTGGCGGGCCTGGGCGTCGGTGGTGATCTGCGCCTTTCCGGTGGTGTTTGGCTTTCTGGTGCCGACGGTGGCGCTCTTTGCGATGGGGATCGATTCCGAGCAGGATCTGCTGTCGCGGCGCTATATCGGGTTCATCTCCAATTCGCTGACACTGGCGAGCGTGGCGGCGGCGGTGACGGTGGGCGCGGCTGTGATCGTCGGGTTCTATCAGCGGCTACGGCCGGGCAAGATTTCTTCGGTTGCGGGCTATATCGCGCGGCTGGGTTATGCGGTGCCCGGTGGCGTGATCGCGGTGGGGCTGATGGTGCCCTTTGCCGCGTTCGATAATGCGCTGGATGCCTGGATGCGGGCGCGGTTCGATTATTCGACCGGGCTTTTGGTGACCGGGTCGATCTGGCTGCTGGTCGGGGCCTATATGGTGCGCTTCCTTGCGGCGGCGCTGGGGGCCTATGAGGGCGGGCAGAGCACGGTGCATGTGAACATGGACGCGGCGGCGCGGTCGCTGGGGCAGACGCCGATGGGCACGCTGCGCCGGGTGCATCTGCCGATCCTGACGCCGAGCCTGCTCACGGCGCTGCTGATCGTCTTCGTCGATGTGATGAAGGAATTGCCCGCGACGCTGATCATGCGGCCGTTCAACTATGACACGCTGGCGGTGCAGGCCTATCGGTTGGCCAGCGACGAACGGCTGGAGGGCGCGGCGGTGCCGTCGCTGGTGATCGTCGCGATGGGGTTGCTGCCGGTGATCCTGATCTGTCGTCAGGTGGGGCGGCGACGGTAGTTACTCTATTGCAGGGCTGCACGACAGGTTAGATTAGGGGCGCGCCCGAGCCGTTATGCGCAATTTTTCTGTTGGCGCGGGCTGAAAGCCCGGGCCGCGCCCGACCCACCCCCCGGGAGGGCGCATTGCAACGGTGCGATTGGCAGGCAATGGGCCGCTTTTGGCGAGGTGTATGCGTGGCGCGAGGTTCCGGCGCCCACCCAGGGTCGGGCGCTGCCCTACCCCTTATCCGGCGAACCCGGTTAGACCGTCCCGCCCTGCCACCACGCCTCGATCTCTGCCGCATCGATCCGGCTGGCGAGGCCGAGGCCGACGAGGTTCGTGCGCTCGGCGCGAGTGCGTTTCGCCTCGACGTGCTGGCCGGTCACGTGGATCCGGTAGGCGCCGTCGTCCGTCAACACCGTCCCCTTGAGCCGGTAGAGACCCTCGGGCCGGGCGGCGAGGCGGTCGCCCATCTTGGCGCGGCTGATTGGCGTGTCGCTGTCGTGGTGCCAAGCGGCATAGGCCGGGTGCGGCGCGGGGCGGGGGCTGCGCGGCAGGGGCACGATGTCAAACAGCAGCGGCGCGAGCGGTACGTCGCCGAGCGGCGCGGGGTTGCGCGCGCCGAGGTCTCTCAGACGAGCGATCAAATCGGGATGGGCGCTGTCGGTCTTGGTGATCAGCGTCAAATCCCCGGCCGCGATCTGCTGGCTGATCTGAGGGGCGAGTTCCGGATCGGCAAGCTGGGCGTCGATGTTCAGCGCATCGACCAGCGTCAGGATGCCGCCGTAGCCGATTTCGGGTTCTGCAATTGCGGCGGCAGCAATGGCGGCAGGATCGGCGATGCCGCTGGCCTCGACGATCAGGTGGTCGGGTCGCGGGTTACGGTCCAGCGCCGCGTTCAGGGCCATGAAAAGATCGGCCTCCATCGAGCAGCAGACGCAGCCGTTGGTCAGCGCGATGGTCTGGTCGGTTGCCTCGGCAATCAGCGCGGCATCGATATTCACCGAGCCGAAATCGTTGACGATCACCATCAGGTTCAGCCCGTGACCCTCGGCCAGAAGCCGGTTGATCAGGGTGGTCTTTCCCGCGCCGAGATAGCCGCTGAGAATGGTAAGGGGGAGACGCATGCGAAGTCCGTTATCTAGGTGCCGGAGGTGCTTGTGCCGGGAAAGCGGCGGCTTCGCAATGGGGGCTCAGGTATTGGCGGCGAGGATCGACATGTCATGCGCGACAAAGCCGATGGTGCAGGAGTCGTCCACCATGCCATGCGCGCCGAGCATGATCGTCCCGGCCCCGTTCAGCATGGTCGAGCGGCGGTGGACTGACATTTCACCGCCATCGGCGCCCTTGACGATGCTGCCGGCCGAGCTGTGATCGGCATATTCAAGCTGCCACTGGCGGATCGAGATTTCACCGTGGCGGCGGGATACCCAGGCACAGTCGACGACGATATCGCAGTCCGAAGAGCGCCCGATGGTGAGCTTTTCGCCCTCGTTGATCCGCCAGCTTTGCCCGCCATAAGTGAGTTCGACCAGTTCGGTCCGGCTGGGGCGTTCTATCTGGCGTTTGGCGAAGACCATCGTCGTCGCTGCCATGGAATGAACCGATGCGGCAAAGACCTGTGTCGGCTCTTCCTTGCCCTTGAGGTGCAGATCGCCGATCGGCAGGACGCGGGCGCGGTTGTCGTCGCTTAGGCCGTCGATGCAATTGGCGCCTACGAGTACCTCGCTGGGTTTGGCGAGCGAGGCGAGCCGGGCAGCGGTGTTCACGGCGCTGCCGTAAAGCCCCGCGTCCTGTCGAAGAACCTCGCCAAAATAGATTCCCGCGTGGACAGACATGCCCAGATGCCATTCCTCGTTGATCATTGCCCATGCGGCGTTGAAGGCGTTTTCCGACGTGGGGAAAAAGCTGATCGTATCATCGCCCTTGGATTTGACGCAGATGCCGTCGTTGCTGGAAATCAACTCACGCATACGTTCGAGGACGGGCAGCATGTAGCCGAGCGCGGTCTCGTTATCCTCGCGCTCGTAGATTTGAGTGCTGCCGGTGATGTCCGAAATCAGAACGCAGGCGAGCGGCATCGTTTCAATTCATCCAGTCTATGCAGGTCGTCAAAGTTGAAGTGGCGGGCGTCGGGGCGGCAATAGGGCCCGTTAACTGCTAACGCGCGAACATGTTATGCGAAAAATTGACCTGAGGTAAAAGAAAATCGCCCGGACGGAGAGCTGTGTCGGCAGCGCAGGGCGCCGCGCAGCAAAATGACGCGAACCTTTCGGTCCGCGTCACCTGTTGCCTTGAGGGGCGTGGATTACTTCCAGCCGACCTCATTAAAGATTTTCTGGGCTTCGGGAATGTTCTTGGCGACATCGGAGAGGCTTACCTCATCCGCCTTGAACTCGCCCAGTTCCTTGACCGAATCCGAGATTTCGACGCCGGGAACGACGGGGTACTCGTCATTGCCGCCGGAGAAATAGACCTGCGCCGAATCGCTGGTCAGGTATTCGAGGAATTTGACCGCGTTTTCCGGGTGGGGCGCATGTGCCGCGACACCGCCGCCCGAGAGGTTCATATGCGCGCCGGTCGTGTCCTGGTTCGGGAAGACCCAGCCGATCATATCGCGGCTGTCGCTGACGCCTTCGACATCGGTGCGGATCGCGCGGGCAAAGTAATAGGTGTTCGAAACCGCGATGTCGCATTCGCCCGAAACGATGCCGCGCAGCTGGTCGGTGTCGCCGCCCTGCGGATCGCGGGCCATGTTCTCGACGACGCCTGCGGCCCATTCACGTGCGGCCTCGGCACCCTGATTGGTGATGATCGAAGCCAGCAGGGTCTGGTTGTAGGTGTTCGAGGAGGAACGGATGCAGACCAGCCCCTTGTATTTCGGGTCTGCCAGATCGGCATAGGTCTGCGGCGGGTCGGTCAGTTCGTTCTTGTCGTAAAAGATGATCCGGCCGCGCTGGGAGAAACCGAACCACTGGTTGTCGGAATCCTGAAGGCTGGCGGGGATGCGGTCTTCGAGCACGTCGCTGTCGGTGGCCTGAAGAACGCCTGCGTTCTTGGCGCGTTCGAGCCGCGAGGTATCCACGGTCAGCAGCACGTCGGCGGGAGAATTTGCGCCTTCGGCTTCCATCCGGGCGATCAGCTCATCGGCGTTGCCTTCGATGCGGTTGATGGTGATTCCGGTCTGTTCCTCGAAATCGGAATAGAGCCGTTCATCAGTGTCGTAGTGACGCGAGGAATAGAGATTGAGCTCATCCGCGACGGCGGTGGAGCCGATGGCGGAGAGGGTGAGGGCGGCCAGCAGGGCGGTGCGTTGCATGGTTCGGTCGTCCTTTCGTGTGGTGGATTATTTCCGACTTTTTTGATCAGTAACCGAGGGGTGATGAATTTCCAAGCGTTTCAGTCAGAAATTATTCACCGTTTCGTGACCCGGTATGTGGGCGCGTCTGACTGAGGGTATAAGACCCTGTCCGGTTCAGTCTGAACGCAAAGAAAAAGGCCGCCCAAGAGGCGGCCCGTTCCAAATCAGATTGTCCGGTTCAGCCCTGACGAGCTTTGAACCGGCGCTGCGTTTTGTTGATCACGTAAACGCGGCCTTTGCGACGCACAACGCGGCAATCACGGTGCCGATTCTTGAGCGAGCGGAGCGAGTTTCTGACCTTCATGGCCTTTCTCCTGTCCTGCGGCGCGCGTGAAAGCGCCTTGGTTGCGGGTACCCGATATTGGTTCCGGGTGGTGAATCATGTGAAGGATTTACAAACGTTGAGCCTGCGACCCTTAATATCAGGGCCGCTCTCTCTCAATTTCAGCGGGGAGCGTCAAGGGTGAAAAGGCCTTGGGGCGCAGAAATATTGTTTCGTGGGCAGCGTTTCGACCTGCGCGCGCGTGGACCAGTCAGTCTGACGCGGGCAGGTAGGCCTGCACGTTCTTGAGAGACCGCAGAACGAAACTGGAGCGTGAATGCCGGATTCCCGGCACGCGGTACAGCTTTTTACGTAGAAACTGTTCGTAGCCGCGCGTTCCCTGCACCGCGACCTTGATCAGGTAGTCGTATTCGCCGCTGGTCAGGTGAACCTCGAGTACTTCGGGCATGCGTTCCATCGTGCGTTCGAAGACATCGAGTGTCGAATCGTCGTGATGGTCCAGAACAACCTCGATCATCACGATTTCCGGGGCGCCCAGCTGTTCGTGATCGAGAATCGCCCTGTAGCCGGCGATGATTCCCTGTTGCTCGAGCCGCCGGACCCTTTGCCAGCAGGGGCTGGGAGACAAGCCGACCTGCTGCGCGAGCTGCGTGTTCGAGATGCGCCCGTCCTCGGCCAGTGCCTTGAGGATGCGGCGGTCGATCTGGTCGATTTGTGGCTGTGGCTTGGCGGGTCGCATCGTTTTGGGAATGATCATCCTGCAGAAGATTCTTTTGCGTTTACGCGCAAGAGGCAAAGAAATCAAAAGCTCATTCTGTCGCGGCCCAACTATCGTCTTTCCAAGGAGGGCCGGGGATGGATTTGAATTATTCCTGCCGCGATCCACTTTGTAAGGTGGCGCGCGTGATGGCTACGGCGCGGCGTATGGGGCTGGAAATGGCGGAAATGTCGCTGAAGCCGCAGGGAAACGGGCGTTATGCCCTTGGATTCGCGTTGGCCCCGGCAGAGCCGGCGATGCGGGCTACGATGCTTGCCCGGCTGGCCCAGTACATCGACCTTCAGAAGGAGTGTCAGGATGGATAAGGAAACCGATCCGCAGCTACATGTGCCGGAGCCGGCCATCCGGCCCGGGGACACCCCCGATTTTTCGCATGTGGACATACCGCGTGCGGGGGAGGTGCGGCGTCCCGATCCCGGTGAGAACCCCCAGGAGATGCGCGATCTGGCGTTTTCGATCATTCGGGTGCTGAATCGCAAGGGCGAGGCGGTTGGTCCCTGGGCCGATTCGCTGAGCGACGAAGCCCTGCAGGAGGGGCTGCGTCACATGATGACCCTGCGCGCCTATGATGCACGGATGCTGAAAGCGCAGCGGCAGGGCAAAACATCCTTCTACATGCAGCACCTTGGTGAAGAGGCGATTGCCTGCGCTTTCCAGAAAGCGCTGCGCAAGGGCGACATGAATTTCCCGACCTACCGGCAGGCGGGTCTGCTTATCGCCTCGGGCTATCCGATGTCGGACATGATGAACCAGGTCTATTCGAATGAGGCGGACCCGGTGCGGGGGCGGCAGCTTCCGGTGTTTTACAGCTCGAAAGAACACGGGTTTTTTTCGATCTCGGGCAATCTTGCGACGCAATACGTGCAGGCCGTGGGCTGGGCGATGGCCGCCGCGATCAAGGGGGAGCGCAAGCTGTCTGTGGGCTGGATCGGCGACGGGTCGACGGCCGAGAGCGATTTCCACGGGGCGCTGGTCTTTGCCTCGACCTATAAGCCGCCGGTGATCCTGAACATCGTCAATAACCAGTGGGCGATTTCGACCTTTCAGGGCATTGCGCGGGGCGGTGCCGGGACATTCGCGGCGCGGGGGCACGGGTTTGGGCTGCCCGCGCTGCGGGTCGACGGGAACGATTACCTTGCGGTGCATGCTGCTGCCGCATGGGCGGTGGAGCGAGCGCGGCGCGATCTGGGCCCGACCCTGATCGAATATGTGACCTATCGCGCCGGGGGGCATTCGACCTCGGACGACCCGGCGGCCTACCGGCCCAAGGAGGAAGGCGCGGCATGGCCCTTGGGTGACCCAATCCTGCGGCTCAAGACACATCTGATCCAGAAGGGGTTGTGGAGCGAGGAACGCCATACGCAGGCCGAGGCGGAGGTGATGGACGGGGTGATCGCGGCGCAGAAAGAGGCCGAGGCCATCGGCACGCTGCATTCGGGCAACCGGCCCAGCCCGCGCGAAATGTTCGAGGATGTCTATGCCGAGATGCCGCCGCATCTGGTGCGGCAGCGTCACGAAGTGGGGTACTGACATGGCGCGGATGACGATGATCGAAGCGATCCGCGATGCGCATACGCTGGCGATGGAAGCGGACGATGATGTCGTGGTGATGGGCGAGGACGTGGGCTATTTCGGCGGGGTGTTCCGCTGCACCGCGGGGCTGCAGAAACGGTTCGGCGTGCAGCGCTGTTTCGACACGCCGATTTCCGAACTGGGGATCGTGGGCACGGCGGTGGGCATGGCGGCGTTCGGGCTGAAACCCGTGGTCGAGATCCAGTTCGCGGATTACATGTACCCGGCCTATGACCAGATCGTGAGCGAGGCGGCGCGTCTGCGGTACCGCTCGGCCGGGGAGTTCACCTGTCCGATGGTGGTGCGGATGCCGACGGGGGGCGGCATATTCGGCGCGCAGACCCACAGCCAGAGTCCCGAGGCGCTGTTTACCCATGTGGCGGGGCTGAAGACCGTGGTGCCGTCGAATCCGCAGGACGCCAAGGGGTTGCTGCTTGCGGCAATCAACGACCCGGATCCGGTGATTTTTCTTGAACCCAAGCGGCTCTATAACGGGCCGTTTGACGGGCATTTCGACCGGCCCTCGCAAAGCTGGGGCAAGCATCCGCTGGGCGAGGTAGAAACCGGGTATTACCAGACGCCGCTTGGCAAGGCGAATATCGTGCGCGAAGGGTCGGCGGCGACGCTGCTGGCCTATGGCACGATGGTGCATGTGGCGCTGGCGGCGGTGGAAGAGAGCGGCGTCGATGTCGAGGTGATCGACCTGCGGACGCTCTTGCCGCTGGATCTTGAGACCATCGCGGAGTCGGTGAGCCGGACCGGGCGCTGCATCGTGCTGCATGAGGCGACGCTGACCTCGGGATACGGGGCCGAGGTGACGGCGTTGATCCAGGGGGAGTGTTTCTATTCGCTCGAAGCGCCGGTGCTGCGGGTGGCGGGTTGGGACACGCCCTATCCCCATGCGCAGGAATGGGATTACTTCCCCGGTCCCGAGCGGGTGAAGCGCGCCATCGCAACAGTCATGGAGGGCTGAGACATGGCGGAGCAGGTATTCAAGCTGCCCGATATCGGCGAAGGCATTGCCGAGGCGGAAATCGCGGAATGGCTGGTCAAAGTCGGCGACGTGATCCGCGAGGATGACACGATCTGCGAGGTGACGACCGACAAGGCGACGGTAGAAATTCCGGCGGCGGTGAGCGGTCGCGTGACCTGGCTTGGTGGTAAGACCGGCGAGGTCATGGCCATCGGCAGCGAGCTGATCCGGATCGAAACCGACGCTTCGGTCGAGGTTGCCCCGGCGTCGGATGAAAAGAACCCCGAGCCAGAAGTAGCCGAAGAGCAGACGGCAGAACCCGCGCCGGAAGAGCCTGAACCGAAACAGGAAAGCCCGGCACCAAGGCCCCGGCGGAATGGCGGCGGAACGGCGGCGCCGGTCGCGGCGCGGAATGCGTCGGGCCGTCCTCTGGCGGCGCCTTCGGTTCGGGGGCGCGCGCGAGAGCTGGGCGTCGATCTGCGGCAGCTGCGCGGAACCGGCCCGGCGGGGCGTATCCTGCATGAGGATCTGGACGATTTCGTCACCCATGGCCCGGATATGCGGCAGGGCGGCGGGCTGGTGCGGCGCCACGGAACGGAGGAAATCCGCGTCACCGGCGTGCGCCGCAAGATCGCCGAGCGCATGGCGCTGGCCAAGCGCCGTATCCCGCATTTCTCGATCATCGAAGAGGTGGATGTCGAGGCGCTGGAGCAGCTTCGCCGCTCGCTCAACGACCGTTTCGGCGCGGATCGCGGTCGGTTGACGGTGCTGCCTTTCCTGCTGCGCGCGCTGAGCGAGGCGGTGGTGGATCACCCCGAGATCAACGCCCACTATGACGATGAGGCCGATGTCATCACCCGGTTTGAGGCGTTGCATTGCGGGATCGCGACGCAGACGGACAGCGGGCTGATGGTGCCGGTGCTGGCCCATGCCGAGGCCCGCAGCCTTTGGGATATGGCGCGGGAGATCAAACGGCTCTCCGAGGCGGCGCGGGACCGGCGGATCGGGCCGAAGAACCTGTCGGGATCGAGCCTGACGGTGACGTCGCTGGGGCCTCTCGGTGCGCTGGCGACGACACCGATTATCAATCACCCCGAGGTGGCCATCGTCGGGGTGAACAAGATGGTGGTGCGCCCGGTCTGGGACGGGCAGAGCTTTCAGCCGCGCCGGATGATGAACCTGTCGTGCAGCTTCGATCACCGGGTGGTCGATGGCTATGTGGCGGCGGAATTCGTGGCAAAGATCAAGAGCCTGCTGGAAACACCCGCGATGCTGTTTATGGAGTGGCGCGATGACTGAACTCAGATGTTCCCTTCTGGTAATCGGCGGCGGGCCGGGCGGTTATATTTGCGCGTCGCGGGCGGCGCGGCTGGGTGTCGATACGATCCTTGTCGAGGGGCGGCGCGTAGGTGGCACCTGCCTGAACGTCGGCTGTATACCGTCCAAGGCGCTGATCCACGCGGCCGAGCTGTACCATGACGCCGTACGTCAGGCGGGCGAGGGCATGCAGGGCATCAGCGTTTCGGCACCAAGCCTCGATTTCGGCCAGACGCAGGACTGGAAGCAGGGCGTGGTGGACCGGCTTTGTTCCGGCGTGGACGGTTTGCTGGAAAAGTCGGGCGTCAAGACGCTTACCGGTTGGGCGCGGTTCCGTGATGGCAAGACCGTCGAGGTCGAAGGCGAAACCGGCCCGGTGATCGTGCGGGCGGAAAACATTGTGATCGCGACGGGGTCGCGTCCGGTTGAACTACCGGGGCTTCCCTTTGGCGGGCGTATTCTGGATTCAACCGGGGCGCTGGCGCTGGAGGAACCACCAAAGCGGCTGGCCGTGATCGGCGCGGGCTATATCGGGCTGGAACTGGGCACGGCATTTGCCAAGCTGGGCAGCGAGGTCACGATGATCGAGGCGGCGGATGCGATCCTGCCGCAATACGATGAAAAGCTGACCCGGAGGGTACGGCGACAGCTTGATGCACTGGGTATCGCGCTGAAACTGGAAACCAAGGTTACCGGATGGGATGAACTGGACGGCAAGCTCACGCTGGAAAGCGGCGAGACGAGCGATACGCTGGAGGCCGACCGGGTGCTGGTCACCGTCGGGCGGCAACCTGCGGTGGATGGTCTGGGTCTTGGTGAACTCAGTCTCCGGCGGCAGGGGGAATTTGTCGAGATTGATGACCGCTGCCAGACCTCGATGCGCGGGGTCTACGCGATTGGCGATGTGACGCCGGGGCTTATGCTGGCGCACCGGGCGATGGCGCAGGGCGAGATCGTCGCCGATGTGGTTGCCGGAGAGCCGAACGCATGGGATCGCGCCTGTGTCCCGGCGGTCTGTTTCACCGATCCGGAAATTGTCAGTGTCGGCCTGTTGCCGTCCGAGGCCGAAGGCGCGCGGGTCAGCGAGTTTTCCTTTCGTGCCAACGGCCGGGCGCTGACACTGGACCGGGCCGAAGGTTTCGTCCGGCTGGTGGCGCGGGAAAGTGATCATGTGATTTTGGGCGTGCAGGCGGTGGGGCCGGGCGTGTCCGAGCTTGTTTCGGGCTTTGCGCTGGCGATCGAGGCGGGTCTGCGGGCCGAGGATGTGGCGGGGACGATCCATGCCCATCCGACCCTGAGCGAGGCGTTTCAGGAATCCGCGCTGGCGGTGGCAAGCATGGCCAATCACGGATGAGTGCCCGGGATTATGGACTCGAAAAATATCGATGCCGCTGGCGCGGCCTCCCTTTCCCCCGCGTCCGGCTTTCGCTAGGTCTGCCGCATCACGGAATTCCCGGCGGGTAGGACCCCGCCGGACGGGTGGCCGACTGCGCCACTGAGGGAGAACAGGCATGAAGACAGGACTTATCGGCGTTGGGCTCATGGGCCACGGAATCGCGCGCAACGTGTTGAAGGGCGGTTTCGCGCTTTCTTTCCTCGACCATCCGGGCAACCAGCCGGTGGACGAGATCACCGGCCTTGGCGCGCAGTCCTGCGCCAGCTCTGCGGAGGTGGCGGCTGCCTCGGACGTGGTGATCCTCTGCGTGACCGGTTCGCCGCAGGTCGAAGCGATCATCACAGGCCCCGGTGGTGTGCTTGAAGGTCTGCGTCCGGGAACGATTGTCGTCGATTGCTCGACTGCGCTGCCGGAATCGACCTTGCGCATGGCGGAAATGGTCCGCGAGGCGGGTGGCGCGTTCCTCGACGCGCCTATGACGCGCACCGCGCAGCATGCGCATGAAGGCACGCTGAACCTGCTTGTGGGCGGCGATGCAGAGGTTCTGGACAAGGTCCGCCCGTTGCTCGATTCCTTTACGGAAGCGGTGGAGCATGTGGGCGCGCTGGGCAACGGCCATCGGCTGAAACTGCTGCACAACTATGTATCGGTCGGATTCATGACCCTTCTCGCCGAAGCAGCGGCGCAGGCGGCGGATGCCGATGTGGACCCGCAGCGTTTCGTGGATATCCTTGCCAATGGCGGCGGTGCCAGCGTCGCGCTGCAGCGCATGGGTCCCTTCATCACCGATGGCAATCGCGACGCGCTGCCGTTCTTTGTCAGCAACGCGCTGAAGGATATCGATTATTACCGCACCATGTCGGAGCAGGCGGGCGCACAGCACCTGATCGCGGATGGCGTGCATCAGGCGATTTCCACTGCGGTCGAGGCTGGCGAAGGGTCGGCCTATGTGCCGGAGCTGTCGCGTATCTTCCGGCGCGGCTGAGGCGCGCGGTCCGTCACCGTTTTGACATGAGGCTTGCCGCCTGTTGGTCGGTATGCCTGTGGCATCGGCGAAACGTTTCTGATTTCTGCACCAGCACCTCTGGCGGAACGCTCTAATAAGCACCGCCGGGCAGCGGCGTGACCAGATAACAGTCGTTCGGCATGCTGTGATGCGCGAAGCGCATGGGGATAGTTACATCGGGCATTTCATTTCAGGTCCGATCCCTGATACCGCAGACGCAATCAGAATCGACAAGATGGAATGCCGCGATGTCCGATACCAAGATTTCCCGGGATGCGATCCGCACCCTGTTTTCCCGTGCAATGTCCGCCATGTACAAGGAAGAGGTGCCCGCCTATGGCACGCTTCTCGACCTTGTGCGCGAGGTGAACAACGCGACGCTGGCCGCTGACCCGGCCGAGAAAACCCGCTTGCAGGATCTTGGTGAGCTCGACCGGATCAGCGAGGAACGTCACGGGGCGATCCGTCTGGGCACGGCGTCGGAACTTGCGATGATGCGGCGGCTTTTTGCGGTCATGGGCATGTATCCGGTCGGCTATTACGATCTGAGCGTTGCCGGTGTGCCGGTGCATTCGACCGCGTTCCGCCCGCTTGAAGACGCGGCGTTGCGCCACAATCCGTTTCGGGTTTTTACCTCGCTTTTGCGGCTTGACCTCATTGAGGACGAAGACCTGCGGGCCGAGGCGCAGAGCGTTCTGGATACGCGCCGGATCTACACAGATCGTTGCGTAGCGCTGGTCGAAAAGGCAGAGGCTGACGGCGGGCTGACCGAGGCCGACGCGGAGGCGTTCGTTGCCGAGGCGCTCGAGACTTTCCGCTGGCATGCAGAGGCCAACGTGAGCCATGCGATGTATCGCCGGTTGCATGATGCGCACCGGCTGGTCGCTGACGTTGTGGCCTTCAAGGGACCGCATATCAACCACCTGACGCCGCGCACGCTGGACATCGACAAGGTGCAGGGGCTGATGCCGGAGTGGAAGATCACGCCCAAGGCGGTGATCGAAGGCCCACCGCCGCGCAAGGTGGCGATCCTGCTGCGCCAGACCTCGTTCAAGGCGCTGGAAGAGCCTGTGACCTATGCGGATGGCGAAACCACCGTCGAGGGCAGCCATACGGCGCGTTTTGGTGAGATCGAACAGCGCGGCATGGCGTTGACACCGAAAGGGCAGGCGCTTTACGACCAGCTTCTGGCTGAGACCCGCGCGGTCATCACGCCCAAGGCGGATGGGTCGAACGCAGCGGAATACATGGCGAAACTCTCCGAGGTCTTTGCGGCCTTCCCGGATGACCTTGACGGAATCCGTAACGAAGGGCTGGGCTATTTCCGCTATTCGGCGACGGGTAAACCGCTGGCTGAAGGCGATGCGACGCTGGATGCAGCGGCATTGGTCGAAAAAGGCGTTCTGCGCGCCGATCCGATCATTTACGAAGACTTCCTGCCGGTCAGCGCGGCAGGTATTTTCCAGTCGAACCTTGGCGACGAAGCACAGCAGGCGTTCAGCGGCAATCCGAACCGGGACATGTTCGAGCGCGACCTTGGTGCGTCGGTGGTGGATCTGCATCAGCGGTATGCCGAGGCGGAAGCCGCTTCGCTGAACCGTGCCCTTGCCGATCTGACCCGCGAAGACGCCTGATACCGGTTGATGCCCAGCGCCGGCCCTGATCCGAGGGCCGGTTCCTGACCGGCAGGGGTTCACCACGGTTCGTTCGCGGGTGGGACCTATTCGGCGGGGGCAGTCGGTTCGGGGCCGCGCAGTTTGGCGAGCACCTCGTCGCATCGCTCGGTACTGTTGGTGATCTCGCCGCCATCGCCCTCGGTTCCGGCGATATCGCCCAGCGTGCTTGCCGCGTTTTGCATTACCTCGTCGACCTGTTCCGGCGTGAGGTAACCGGCGTCGACAGCGGAGCGGCTGAGGGCGCACATGCCCGAGGACAGGCCGACGGCAAGTCCGACGCCCGTTGCGCCGCCAATCATGGCCGAGGACCCGATCCCGCCAATGATCAGGCCGACAACAAGACTCAATATACCGACAAGAAGTTTGCTCATGGAAATCTCTCCTGAAGCATTCGGTGCCTTGCACCTGAAGTCGCGCCCTACAGGGCGCTGACACAACTTTAACACGAGTCGCGCTTTGCGCCCTAATGGCCGTGTCGGCGAAATGGCGCTTTGGTCAGTGGGGAGTCGCCCCAGTGCATTGAGAAAATATCAATCTCTGTCAGGAGGTTGTGGGTGCCGGGCTGCATTGGCGCATTGCGACCGAACATCGATGGTCGGCGGGAAATGGCTGGTGAGCGGGACGGGTTGAAATATCCCGGTGTCCGTTCCTGCTGAAATTCCGGGCGCTTGCCCGCGCATCTCAAAAAGGCGAGACGGTCGGGTAGGGCCAAAGTCTTTCAGCGGTTTCAGAGGCAGACCCATGCGCCGGTCTGGGTTGCGCCGAGATCTGCGAAATGAAGCTTTAGCGGCTGGTGTTCATCGACGTAGGAGCTCGCGAACCCGCGCATGGGAAGATCCTTGCGGACGAAAAACCCCGCGATCCAGACGCCGAGCAACAGGCCGCTTTTCTCACGCAGTTCGATCCGGTGGCCCTGTACGTCGCCATTGTCGAGACGGCCGCTGGTATTGGACATGCGCGATTCAAAGCAGACGAGACCGTTGCTGTAGAACCGCCATCGCACCTGTTCCCAGTCGCATTCGTCGACCGAAACGCGGTTGGTCCAGAGATATTCATGCCATGCGAGTTTGGTGTCTTCGTCGGCCGCTGCCACCGATCCCTGAAAGGACCCGTCGCTGGTTTCCGCTTTCCAGCGGATATAGCCCGCAGGTTCGTGTTCGCGCCCGATTGGTATGCCGGCGCTGGCGAGGCCCAGCGACTTCTTGATAAAATTGTCGCGTTCCTTGTTTTCCTCGATTTCGATCCCCGCGAGTTTCGAGACGAGCTTGCTGGCCACATTCAAGATCATCAGCTGACGTCCTTTGCTGGTCCGCAAATTTAAAATGCCGTTGGCGGTCAGGTGAGTTCGAGAAGTTACATGTTGTGCGAAATTTTAATCCGCCGTTAACGATTAATGTTGAAGGCGGGTCGCAGGTCAAGCGCCGTGAAGGGCAGCACCTGGCGCGGGGACCCAGCCGCCTGTTTCCAAGCGGCTGGGCGTCGTATCGGTTCAATCCGGCAGGGCGTAGACCGCGACCTGATCGCCGACGGCGGGTTTCAGGATCGAGTTGCCACCACTGACGAAAGCCACGTACTGGCGGCCCTGATATTCATAGACCGCGGGGTTGGCGACAACAGGCGCTTCGAGTTGGTCGGACCAGAGCTCTTCTCCGCTGGCGAGATCATAGGCCCGGGCCTTGGCGTCCATCGTCGCGCCGATGAAGATCAGCCCGCCTTTCGTGACTGCCGGTCCGCCGATGGTCGGAGACCCCATGCTTTCGGGCATATAGAACCCGAACTTCTGGGATTCACCGATGGGCTTGCGCCATTTCACGTCGCCGGTATGCATATCGATGGCGACGAGTTCGCCGAAGGGCGGTTCCCAGCAGGGCATGCCCAGCCAGTTCATCGCGTTCATCAGCGACATGCCGTAGGGCGCGCCCTCTTGCGGGTAGAAGCCGCTTTCATTGCCCGAACCACCGGCTTGCTGGTCGTAATCCTCACGGGTGAAGAGTTTGATGTACTGGACCACGTGAGAGGTGTTGAGAACGGCGGTCTGGCTCTCGGGATCAAAGGCCACGCCACCCCATTGCACGCCCCCGGCGGAATCCGGGTAGGCCAGCACGCCTTCGCCCTTGGTAGTGGGCGGCGTATACATGCCTTCGTACCAGAGGTTGTCGAACAGCCTGCTGCAAGAGCCAAGGCCGACGACATCGGCGATTGCCCAGACCTCGGGTTTTTCCGACTGGTCGAGAAGCGGCGCGGGCTTGGTCGGGAAGGGCTGGGTCGGCGCGTAGTATTCGCCCTCAACCGTTCCGTCGCCACCGGGAACCGGACGTTCCTCGATCGGCCAGACATCTTCGCCGGTTTCGCGGTTCACCACGAAGAGGAAACCCATCTTGGTCGCCTGCATGAGCGCGGGGATGTCTTCGCCGTCGACGGTGATATCCATAAGCGTCGGGGCCGAGTTGATGTCATAGTCCCAGATGTCATGATGCACCCACTGGCGCGACCAGACGACCTCTCCGGTGTCGAGGTCGAGCGCGGTGGTCGAGGTGGCATAGGGTATTTCCTCGGTCCGGTTGCCGCCCCAGTAGTTGGGCGAGGGCGAGGCAACCGGCAGGTAGATCATGTTCAGCCCCTCATCCACCGACATATGCGTCCAGACGTTGGCGGTGCCGGTCTGGCGGCGGATATCTTCGGGAAGGGTTTCAAAGGACCATTGCAGCTCGCCCGTTTGCGGATCGACCGAGAAAACCGCGCCCGGAGGGGCCTCGGCATATTGCCAGTCCATCCCGGCCCAGCCAAGCACCACGTGGTTGCCGGTGATCGTGGGCGGTTGCAGAAGCGAAAGCGGGAAACGGTCGTTGACTGTGTTCCACTGGTTCATGTCCAGCACGCCGTCTTCCCCAAAGCGGGCGCATTTTTCGCCGGTATCAGCATCGACGGCAAAGAGCTGGGCGTCCATCGTGCCGATATATACGATCTTTTGGCAGGTCTCGCCGGCGACCGGCTCGGGGTTTTCCCAATATGAGACACCGCGGTTCTTGAGCGCGGGCTGGGTCAGCGGTTCAAGCTTGGAATCCGTGCTGAAGGACCATTTCTGCTCACCCGTGGCCGGATCCAGCGCGAGGATGCGATAGAAGGGCGTACCGATGTAGAGCGTATCGTTGGCGAAGACCGGGGTTGCCGACCAGACGGTTGCGGTGAGGTCGCCCGATCCGTCGGAAACATCGCCGGTATGAATGTCCCAGACCTTTTCAAGTTCGCCGACATTCTCCGTCGTGATCTGGGTAAGGGGCGAATATTTCTGCGCGTTGAGCTGACCGTGGAACCCATCCCATGTGGCGGTTCCAGGCACGAGAGGAATGTCGGACCGGGTGCGGGTCGTGGTGCTCAGGATCGGATCGGCGACACCGGGGAAGCGATCAACAGGTTCGGGTGTCTGGGTTTCGGTTTGCGGGGCGGTTTCCGTGGCCTCAGGCTGGGGAGTTTCCTGAGCAAAGGCGACCGGGGGCAGGGCCAGCATGGTGCCCATGAGGAAGAGTGTTGGCAGGCGAGTCATGCGAGGGCTCCCGTGGATTTCGGGCGCGTCGCCGAGATGTCGTAGATCAAGCCGACCAAGACGATGACCATCGCAACGATGAGCCACCATTCGTGAAGGAAATAGGCGGCGAGCCCGGTGAGAACGGCACCGAGGCCGATCATGAACCGAAGAAAGCCGCGCCAGCCGGTCGAATGGCTGAGTTGGACGAGCACACAGGCAATCGCGATGAGAAGACAGGCGAGGACGACGAGAGCGGCCCCGTAAGTGCCGCTGACGCCGGTGAGCGGGGTGAGATAGTTGTAAAGCGCGACAGCGAAACCGCCGAGGGCTCCGGCCAAAGTCACGATGGTTCGTGGCTTGCCCGGGTAGGTGGGGCCAGACATGTGGGGACTCCTGAAACCGTTGCTGAACAGGTTGAACTTTTCAGGTAGCGCGTCTGATTTTTCGTCAATGGTTGTGCCGTATCAAGGCGGTAGAGCGGGGCCCGGCAGGGCAGGCCCCGTTCTGATACTTCAGGCCATTTCGCGCGGCCAGAACCGCAGCTTGCGGCAGGCTTCAAGGAAATCCCCGGCCTTGTCGGTGGTGAGATCCATGACCCCGTCGTCCTTTTTGTCCTTAAGTCCTGCGGCGTCGAACAGCGGACCGGCGGAGGCATGGGCGATGAACTTGCAATGGGCATAGGCATCGCTGAGGAAGTCCTTGGCCGGTTTCATTGCAGCGACATCCTTTGCCTTGTCGTCAGAGAGGATGATCGCGACCGCATCGAAGACGACCGACGGCCCACCGTCGATCTTTTCGTCGGCCTCCATCATCTTGCCGTCCGAGAGCTTGGCGCCCTGAACATGGGGGGCGATTATCGCGACCTTTGCGCCTTCGTCCTCAAATGCGGTTTTCAGGTCTTTAACCAACCCGGCATCCGCACCTTCGCAGAGGAAAATCCCCAGCTTGCGACCGGCAAAGCTGTCGGGTGCGTTCTTTAGGATGCTGAGCGCGTCCGAAGGTTTCAGATCGGTGATCGGTTCGCGTGCGGGCGTTGCGGGTTCGGGCATGTCTTCGATGCCAAGACCTTTGGCGACGCCCGAGGCGAGATCGTCATGAACGTTCATCAAATGACCGAGCATCCGCAGGCGGATTTCTTCGCGTTCAACCTTGGATAGCTCAAAGGTATAGGCCGCAATGATATGGTTCTGCTCGGTCTCGGTCTGGCTGATAAAGAACTGCCGCGCCTGGCTGTAGTGATCGGCGAAGGTTTCCGAACGGGTGCGCTGTTTCGGGCTTCTACCGGTGCTTCGTAGCTTTTGAATCCGATCTCGGGGTTTTCGCGGGGCCCGCCATCTTTGCCCCAGCTGTTAGGTTCGTAGTTGGCCCGACCCTTGGGGTTGTGCATCGCCATGTGCCCATCCTGCTGGAAGTGGTGCATCGGGCAGCGCGGCGCGTTGATCGGGATATGGGTGAAGTTCGGCCCGCCGAGACGTTTGGTTTGGGTGTCCAGATACGAAAAGTTGCGGCCCTGAAGCAACGGGTCGTTGGTAAAGTCGATGCCGTTGACGATGTTCTGCGTGCAGAAGGCGACCTGCTCGGTTTCGGCAAAGAAATTCTCGACGTTGTTGTCGAGCGTCATGGTGCCGATGATCTGGACGGGAACGTCCTCTTCGGGGATCAGCTTGGTCGCGTCGAGGATGTCGAATTCGAACTTGTCGGCAAATTCGTCGTCAAACACCTGAATGCCCAGATCCCATTGCGGATAATCGCCACTGTCGATGGCATCCCACATGTCTCGGCGGTGGAAATCCGGGTCCATGCCGTTGATCTTGAGCGCTTCGTTCCAGACGACGGATTGCATCCCCTGACGCGGTTTCCAGTGGAACTTTACAAAGTGGCTTTCCCCCTTGGCGTTGATCAGGCGGAAGGTGTGAACGCCGAAGCCTTCCATGAAGCGCAGGGAGCGCGGGATGGCGCGGTCGGACATGGCCCAGACGGTCATGTGGGTTGCCTCGGGCGAGAGCGAGACAAAATCCCAGAAGTTGTCATGGGCGCTCTGGGCTTGCGGAAAACCACGGTCCGGCGCGGGTTTGACCGAATGGATCAGGTCGGGGAACTTGATCGCGTCCTGAATGAAGAAAACGGGAATGTTGTTGCCAACGAGGTCCCAGTTGCCTTCCTGCGTGTAGAATTTGACAGCAAAGCCACGCACGTCACGGGCAACATCCGGCGATCCCTTGCTACCTGCCACGGTGGAAAAGCGGGTGAAGAGAGGGGTCTTTTCGCCCTCGCGCTGGAAGATGTCGGCGCAGGATAGTTCAGGAATCGCCTTGGTCAGTTCGAAATGACCGTGTACGCCATAGCCGCGCGCGTGGACGACCCGTTCGGGGATACGCTCGTGATCGAAGTGAAAGATCTTTTCGCGCATGATGTGATCTTCGAGCAGGGTCGGGCCGCGCGAGCCTGCCTTGAGCGAATTCTGGTCATCTGCAATCGGGGCGCCCTGCGCCGTGGTCATGGTGCGCTCCCGGTCTGTTTCCTGCTGGCGGGGTGCGCCGCCCTTGTCTAGTTTCGCGTCTTTCATGGAAGCCTCTCGATACAAACAGTAGATACGACTGTTGGTGAAAACTCTGGTCGCGTCCGGATCGTTATGGCCCCGGCGCTCGGGGCAAAACGTACGGGTAAGCGACACGGTTCCGAAGTAAGTTCGCACAGTTGCGCGGCCCGCGATTGGGTCGCGGGCGATCTTTCAAATGATTAGGGATGGATCAGGAAATGGTGGCGGGCTGTCGCTTGCTGAGAATGCCCGAAGCAAGGAACACGCCTGCAGCCACCAAGGCGACACCGAGGATTTTCAGAGGCGTGACCGCTTCGCCCAGAAAGGCGACGCCGCCGAGCAGGGCGAGGATTGGCGTCAACGCACCGAACGCCGCGGTTTCGGCCGCACCTAGGATGCGCACAGCATAGCCAAAGAGAAACATCGCCAGAACCGCGATGATAAAGCTTTGCAGAACGATCATCACCGCGATGTCGGTCAGGCTTACGCGCGAGAATGTCACGTTGCCGGTTGCGAGAAGCAGGGGCGCAATCAGGACGGAACCCCAGAACAGGCCAATGACAAGACCATGCAGAGGGGAAAGCCCGCTTTGACGGAAGATTACCGAGTAGATCGCCCATAGCAGCGATCCCAGCAGGAACATCAGGTGTCCCTTCCACGCGTCGACCTCTGATCCGGCAACGATCTGCCAGAGACTGACGAGCATGGCGCCGACAAGGATCATGACAAGTCCGACGCGGCGGCGTGGTCCGGGGATTTCACCCATGATTACGAAAGCGGCCAGCGCCGTCCAGAAGGGCAGCATACCGGGCGCGAGTGCGCCGCCATCGGATGCCGGTGCAAAGGCGAGGCCCATCGAGACGAGGTAGGGAAAGACCGCGCTGGCGCCAACCATCAGGATGGCGGACCTTGCCCAGGATTTCTGTCGCGGCAGCACGCCCAGTCTGAACATGACCGGTGACAACAGCAGCGCGCCGGGGATCAGGCGGAGGATGAGGAGTTCCTCGACGGTGAAGGTACCCTGAACGGCGAAGCGGGTGATCAGGATGAAACCCGCCCAGATCGTGACCGTGCCCAAGGCGGCAAACAGTCCGAACCCACGCTTGTCGGAAATATCCATCCAGTCAACCTTTCGCGGGACCATCCCAGGGGAGCGTAGAGTCATGGACGAAAGGGGGAAAGCCCAAACCGGCGGGCATTGCGACAAATTTCACATGCTAACCTTTTCGGCGCTTCGAAAGGTGCTGTGCGTGGCAAAATACGATTAGGCCCAGAAGCGAAGACTGCAGGGTGAGGATTACTCCTTGAATGTCTCGTGACAGCTGCGACAGGCTCGACCGAGTTGCTTGATCGCACGGCCAAGTTCGCTTTTTTTCTGAACGGTCCCGGTGAGGGTTTCCGCCGCCTCATTCAACCGGCGTGCGCGGTTTGTGAAGGTGTCATGATCCGTCCAGATTCGCGGCAGCGCCTCGGATTGCGGGTCGTCTGCCTTGATCTCGAAGAGCGCGGGGATGCGTACCGCCTGTGTCGATATTACGGCGAGGGCCGCATTCGCCGCGCTTGCATCGAATGCCGATTGCCCTTTCGACATCGCGCCGAGGGTCTTCATCTGCGCGGCCATCTCCTTCATGCCAGCCATCCGTTTCTGGACATTCGGGTCTTGCACATCGCTATGCGCGATAGCGGTGCTGCCCGCCATGGCGAGGGCAAGAATGACGTATCTCTTCAATATTCCGGTTCCTTCCTGTGTGGCTTTTGCGCAGCCTGGCAGGTTACGCGACCTCGATCCAAGTGTTCATGCCGGAAGCTGCATGGGCGAGCATGTGGCAATGAAGCAGCCATTTGCCCGGGTTGTCGGCGACAAAGGCAATTTCCAGCGGTTGGTTCGGCAGGCTCAGGATCGTGTCGCGCATCGGACCCAGGCTCCCATTGGCGCGGACCTGCCGGAAATGCATGCCGTGAAGATGCATGGCATGGGCAAAAACCGTGTTGTTGATAAGTTTCAGACGGACGGTTTCGCCCATGTTGAGCCGGGCGAATGGAGTTTCTGTCATGCCGACCTGTCCTGCAAGTGCCCAGAACTGACCATTCTGCATCAGCTCGCGGCCGCCCATATCGCGCCCTTGGTAACTTGCCGAGATAATACCGCGCATGGCACCGCCCTCCATCGTCATCTCGAGCCGTTGCGCCGCATCGAGGCCGGGGACCTCCATGCGCGGGTTCGGGGGCAAGGCTACGGGAGCTGCGCGCGTATGGGCTGCGGCTTTTCCAGTGACGGGCATGCGGACGAGCACCTGCCAGCTGTCGTCATTTGCAAGGTGCAGCAGGCCGGCTTCTTCCCCTGTATCTGCGATGACATCCACGATCAGGTCCACGCGCTGGGCGGGGGCGAGAGTGATCGCGCCGTCCACGGGTTCGGGGCTCTCAAGCGGCATGCCATCCAGCGCGACGGTCCAGCCCGAAAGCCCGTGCAACCGCAGATCGAAGATGCGCGCGTTGGCGGCGTTGATCAGGCGCAGGCGCAGCCTTTCATGTCGCCTGGCGGGCAGGACCGGATCGAACGTCCCATTGGCACCGAGGAGGTTGCCGATGTGTCCGGCGTGGCTCAGCATCATCGGGTGATTGAAGGGCTCGGCAAATTGCGCGGTTTCGGGGTTTAGCAGCCAGTCGTCAAAGAGGATGACCTCGTCCCGGTCCACATCGGGCGGGTCCTGTTCCTCGACGATCAGCGGACCGGCAAGGCCGCGCGCGACCTGCTCCATCGAGTTGGTATGCGCGTGATACCAGTAGGTGCCGGCGTCCGGCGTGGTAAAATCGTAGTCGAAGATCTCGCCCGACGGCACCGCATCCTGCGTCAGCCCGGCGACACCATCCATCGCGTTGTCGATACGGATGCCATGCCAGTGGATCGAGGTTGGCACGGGCAGTTCATTCACCAGCCGCCGCGTCATTCGGCCGCCTTGGGGGAGGCGCAGGATCGAGCCGGGGATCTTGCCATCGTAGCTCCACACATCGGTCATCGCGTATTGCGGTGGTGCGATCTGTGCTTTGGCCGTCCGCGCGGTCAAAGGCATGGGTGACGATGCGCTTACGGGCAGGGCAAGCGCAGCCGAGGCGCCAGCCATTGCGGTGCAAAATCCGCGCCTGGTCAGGTTCGGTGTCATCGCTGTTTTTCCCGTTACCAAGTTGCCGTTTTTACATGGCGGCAATGTTAGACTCCGCTACTGGCTAAGTCAGGTCATTGGATGACAGTATGCGGGTGATATTCCGATGATGTGATCGAAGCGGTTAGCCCCGAGTTCCTGGTGCTTGGCGGGAGTTGCAGTCAGACGGAAGCAGATCAGGCGGTCTAGACGACTCCCGGATCAGACTTTAGCGCGGATTGATTGTTGAAACCGCGCCGTGGTGAAACGGCGCGGTCCGGTGTGCTTTATGCGTCCACGCCCATGGGCAGATGGCGGCGCCGTTCTCCGGTCGCGGCGAACAGCCCGTTGGCAATGGCGGGGGACACCGGTGGGACTCCGGGTTCACCCACGCCGGTGGCATGGACCGAGAAGGGATGCGGCACGATATGGGTGACGACCGTGGGGTAGTTGTCCGAGCGCACCACGTCGTAGTCGTAATAGTTAGACTGTTGAACCGCACCGTCCTCGAAGGTGATCCCCGAATGCAGGGCCACTGTCATGCCCATGACGGCCGCACCCTGTATCTGGCTTTCGATACGTTCGGGGTTCGCGGCGAATCCGCAGTCGATGGCCATGTGCATTTCGGGCACGGTGATCCGACCATCCGCTACCTTTACCCGTGCCGCGCAGGCGACATAGGATACAAAGCTGCGGTGCACGGCGAGCCCGATACCTTCACCTTCGGGCAGGTCGGCGCCATAGCCGATACCGTCGGCAGCCATATTGAGGACATTTGCCAGCCGGCCCGTTTCGATGGGGAACTCGGCCATCGGCTCGCCATAGTTCCAGAAGTTGTCAGGCAGCCCGGCTGCTGCCGGATCGAGAGTGCGTGGTGCGCCGATGAGTTCCAACCACATCTCCCTTTGGTCCTTACCGAGCTCTTGCGCCAACTCGCCGACGCAGGAGCCGATGGCCCATGCGTGCGGTATGTTGGACACCGCGCGGAACCAGCCGATCCGGGTATGCGCGAGCGCCTTGCCGTGCTCGCACCGGATATTGGGCAGATCGAAGGGCAGGTCGGTCATCCCCATGGCAAGTTCGAGTGGCAGCATGTTGCCTTCGTCGGGGGCGAAGGTGGACAGGATCGAGGGCGCGACGGAGCGATGCCGCCAGCCGGTAACCTTGCCCGCGTCATCCATCGCGACGTCGATCCGTTCTGCCGAGGTGGTGTGATAGAAGGAATGCTTCACGTCGTCCTCGCGTGTCCATTGCACCCGCACCGGAGCACCCAGCTCTTTGGAGAGAAGCGCCGCCTCGGTGACGAAATCGGCCTTGGATTTGCGCCCGAAACCACCGCCAAGAAGCGTGACATGCACGGTGACCTGTTCCGGATCGAGCCCAAGTGACTTTGCCGTGTCTGTGCGGGTTGTGTAGGGGCTTTGGACCGGCGCCCAGATTTCCAGCTTGCCGTCCGCGTAGCTGGCAATGGCGGCGGGTGGCTCCATCGGGATATGCGCCATATGGTCCTGCGTGTAGGTGCCGGTAAAGGTCTTGGCGGCACTGGCGAAGGCGGCGTCGATATCGCCCTGATCACGCGCAATGGTGCCCGGGTTTTCCGACTGGGCGATCAGATCAGCCATGTAGCTTTCGGAGTTGTAGTCCCCGTGCGGCCCGGCCTCCCATTCGATCTTTAGCATGTCGCGTCCCTGCAGCGCGGCCCAGGTATTGTTGGCCACAACGGCGATCCCGCCGAGCGGTGCAAAGAGGGGCGGCATGGAGACGTAGGGAATTTCATGCACGCTTTCGACGCCGGAAACGGCCAGCGCTTCGCTGGCGTCATAGGACGCGGCCTTGCCTCCGACGACTGGTGGGCGGGCAATCACGGCGAATTTCATGCCCGGGAGGGTGACATCGGCGCCATAGACTGCTTCGCCCGTGGTGATTTCGTGGATATCGGTGATCTGGATTTCGCCCTTGCCGATGTAGCGGAACTGGTCCTCGGTTTTATAGGCGATCTCTTCATGGGCAGGGACTGGCTGTGCCATCGCCGCTGCTGCCAGGTCGCCAAAGCCCATGCTCTGACCTGCAGGGCCTTTGACCACGTGCATTTCCACGGTGATCTGCGATGGATCGGCGCCCCATTCCTCGGCCGCGGCGCGGGCCAGCATTGTGCGCACGGCACCACCGATCTTGCGCGCCATCTGGATATGGTGACGCATCGAACGTGACCCGTCGGTGTCCTGATTGCCGTATTTCGGTTCGTCGCCGGGGGCCTGCACGATTTTCACGCGGGACCAATCGGCCTCCATTTCATCCGCCATCACCATCGGGATGGAGGTGCGGCTGCCGGTGCCCATTTCCGAGCGGTGGGCGACCAGCGTCACCGTGCCGTCGGCGTCGATCGATACGAAGATCAGGGGATCGTCGACGATACCGTGGGGCATGTCGGTGCCGCCAACGGCGTAGGTGTCAAAGGCGCGGGCCGGAACGGCGTATGCGGCCAGCGCAAATGCACCGGAAGTGCCAAGAAAGCCCCGGCGGGTGACTTTTTCGAATTTGACACGCGCGGTTGCTGTTTCGATCAGCGGTTCAAGATACTTAAGCATGTCTCAGATCCCCGTGCTGGCGTGGCGGACGGCATCGACGATGCGCTGGTAGCAGCCGCACCGGCAGACATTTCCGGCCATGGCTTCCAGGATTTGGCTGTCCGTGGGCTTTGGCGTTTCGGTCAGGAAGGCAGCCGCCTGCATGATCTGGCCGGGCTGACAAAAGCCGCATTGCGGGACGTTGAGATCGCGCCAGGCGACCTGAACCGGGTGATTGCCCGCGGGGTCCAGCCCCTCGATCGTTGTCACCGCCTTGCCCTCGACGCTGCCGAGGCTTGTCTGGCAGGACCGCACGGCTTCGCCTTCGACATGTACGGTGCAGGCTCCGCAAAGCCCCGCGCCGCAGCCGTATTTGGTTCCGGTAAGCCCTGCTGCGTCCCGGATGGCCCAGAGAAGCGGCATGGTCGGGTCTACGTCAAAGTCCCGCTCCGCGCCGTTCAGAGTTATCTTGGTCATGTCTTCCTCCCGAAAATGCAAACCGTGGCGGTCAAAGCGAAATCGGCACTTTTGAATTCAGGGACACGCTCTTATCAGAATCGCCGCCAGGTTGTGCGATCGTAGCACAAAATGCCTGCAGGCTCAGCATTGTATGAGCCTGTGGCAATCTCAGGTTGTTTAAGGGCGAGGAGCCTTTGGGGCACTGGAAGGTCTGTTGCGAACAAGGAGTGCGAACCCAAGGAAATTTTCATCCTTGAATGTTGCCTTGGGTTTGTCGGGGACGCGTGTCGGGTTTTGCGTCGTTCCGCTCCGACGGAGTCCTTATCGCTCCATGGCTCTTGTTGATCCTGACACCCTAATGCCTTCCCCAGCCACATCGCTGATTTCAGCATGAAGCAGGGATCGTGACCCCATGTCCTCGCCCTGTACGATGTCGATGGCGCCTTCATGGGGCCAACCGATGTCACGAAGATAGCCCGAGAGGGCAGCGGCGGCGGCCCCTGTTGCCGGGTCTTCGAGTACGCCGCCAATGGCAAAGGCGTTGCGGCTGTGAAATTTCCGCTTTGTCTCGATCCAGACGAGGTCGATTGTCGTCAGACCGTGCTGGCGCATCAGGCGCGCACCTTCCGCCAGATCATAGTCCATCCGGGCAAGCGCGGCCCTGTCACGAAGCGCGAGGACCAGATGGTCGTTCCCGGCATGAGCGAGCCCGGGTGGGAGGGCGGGATCAAGATCAGCGGGCTGGTAGCCGAAGAGCTTCAGTGCAGCATCGACAAGGTCGGGATCTGCGGCGGCACTGCGGGTCGGCGGCGAGGTCAGGGTTGCCTGAACGGCGTCGCCGTCGCGATGGGCTTCGACGGTGATGTTTCCCGAATTGAGGTGCAGTGAGAAGGTGCCCTCTTTGCCCTGTTCGGCAAGGACGCTGCCGAGCGCCACGGTGGCATGACCGCAGAAGGCGACCTCTTCCTCGGGTGAGAAATAGCGGACGCGCCAGCCATCTCCGTCAGATGCCGCAAAGACGGTTTCGGAGTATCCCACGTCAGCCGCGATCTTCTGCATCTTGGCCTCGGAGGGGAGGGTGTTGCCCACGACAACGCCCGCCGGGTTTCCGCCAGTGGTCCCATCGGAGAATGCCGCCAGTCGCTTGATCTCGGTTTCAGTTTTCGTGTCCATTGTCAGATCCTATCAGAAAATTTGATCTGCACGCGCCAAGGCGTGGCCATGTCAATGCGGATGCGAGTTGACCGGCAGGGGCGCTGCCGGTCAGTTGTGGCGTTACAAGCTGCCGACGGCGGCGTGATGAATGGTCGGCCAGATCTCTTCGGCCTTGCTGATCGTGCCTTCCGGATCTTCCTTGTATTTCGCAAACACCGCAGCATTCACAAACAGGTACAGCTTGCCGTCGACAATATCGGCATAGCGCGGATCACCGTCAAGCTTCTTGCCGAGAGCGACGGCGAAGGCGCAGAACCCACCGTACTGGGGCAGGTATTTGCCCGGATCGGCCTCGAACATCGCGGCGGTTGTCTCGGACGAGAAGTAATAGGCGACACCATCATGGATCACGGTCCGGGTCGCCGCGCCGCTGGCGACGGCGTTCAGTGTCGAGAGCGCAACGGGGTCGACGCCGCGCAGCGCCAGAGGCACGCCGTCAATCGTGAATCCGTTGGTGACGTTGTATTCATCCTCGGCCATTGCCGGCGTCGCGATGGCCCAGGCAACGCTCATGGCGAGGAACAGGTTGGTGAGAGGTTTGGAGTACATTGGTTTTTCCTTTGGTTGAGCCTGTGCGGGAAACCCTTTCAGGCGATGGCTGGATGTTTCGCCGGACGGTAGTCGTTCCGAAAATCCGGCGGTGTTGGCGGTGAAAATGGTCCGGCCCCTGTGAGGCGAGTTGGGACGAGAAGGGGCCGGACCGAGCGGCGACCTGCCGGAATGGGCGGGCGGCAGACCGCATGCTTGGGCGGCAGTCGGATCCGGGAGCGGGGACCCACTGCCACCGGCATTACATCGCGTGGGCTTCCTCGATTGCGCGCACGGTGTTTTCGGTATTGTCCACGGCGCTGGCGATCATGCGGAAGTTGGTCAGCGAGGCGGCGTAGCCGTCGTAATGCGCGGTAATCGCACCGGCGGTGGCGTCGGTGACGACCATGACCTCGAAACCGGCTTCGACCAGCGCCCGCATGTGGGATTCCGTGCAGAGATTTGACGACATGCCGCCAAGGATCACCTTGTCGATCCCCGCCTTGCGAAGCTGCAGAAGCAGGTCGTTGCTTTCCGGCCCATAGACCTTGTGAGGGCTGGTGACGACAGTCTCGCCATTGTTGATGTAGGGTTTGTACCGTTCCAGCCAGTCCGCGCCGGAGCCTTCGAAACCGGTCAGGTCCAGCGCCGTCGGACGGTCGAACATGCCCAGCTGGTGCATCACCGTCTCGAGCGTGCCCTCGAAGTGCCATTTGTGGTCATGTTCGTAGTAATAATGGGGAGAGACGAACACCGGCATCCCGGCTTTCTCGGCAGCGGCGAACAGCGACTCGAGGTTCTCGACCGTTCCGTTGGCTGTGATGCTTTCTCCCACGACGCCCCAGGTCACACCATCCGGTGAGAGAAAGTCGTTCTGCGGATCTGTGATTACAAGCGCCGTATCACCGGCGGTGATGTCGAAACCGGGCATCGGCAGGCCGTCGTTGATCGGCGGCAGGGTGGCCGTTGCGGCGCGCACTTCGCCGTCCTGCGCCATGGCCGGGCCGGTGCCGAGCCCGACGACTGCGGCGCCTGCGGCAACCGTCAGTCCCGCGCCGAAACAGGCACCAACGACGGACAGTGCCAGTTTGATGTTTCGATTCTTCAACTCCATGATCTTCCTCCTTTTTCGCGCTTGTCGGCGCAGATGTTTTCAAAGCCACCGGAGACCGGGCGCGACCGCACTTGTGGTCGTTTGTTCGCCTGACTCCGTATGCTTCTTGGGTACGCTGTGGGCGGCGTGGAGGTATTGACCCGAACTGCCAGAAACTTGACGTCGCGTGACAAAGCGGGACAGAATGCGCCGGTCTCGGCAGAGCCCGGGGGTGCTGGCTGTCGGAGGAAGGGGCGTGACGGAAATTTCAGCAATGTTCGTGCGCAAGCAGGTCAGCGAGGCGCGCAACGTTTCGGACAAGGCTGCGCTTTACACTTTGGTCGGGCTGACTGAAGAGTCCGCGCGCGCGCCCGACGCCAAGATCACGACGGCTGACTATTTTACCCTGCTGGAAAAGATCGCAGAGAGCGAATGGCCCGATCCGGCATTCCACATGCGCGTCTGCGCTGGCATGCGCTGCGAGGAATTCGGGGCTGTCGGACTTGCCATGAAATCGGCGCCAACCCTGCGCCATGCCTTTGAGCGAATGCACCGGTATGCGCGGCTTTATAACAGTTCTTCGGCCTTTGCTGTCGAGGACAAGGGCAATGTCTATTGTTGGACGCATCGCAGGCCGCAGCCAGCGCGGCTTGGCAATTACCTCTCCAACGAAGCTGCGCTTGCGACCTTTCTCACGTTGTGCCGCGAGTCGAGCAGGCCGGACCTCAAGCCGGTCCGACTTCAGTTCGCGCACCGGCGCGAGGGAAGTACCACGGCCCTGACTGATCATTTCGGCATAGAGCCGATCTTTGATCAGGAAATCGACGGGATGCAATTCGCGGTCGAAGACGTTGATCGTGCCAGCCCGATTGGGGATCTCGGTATCTGGAAGTTCTTCTCGGATCATCTGGAAAGCACGCTTCCACCGATGGAGACGGAGCCGGACAGGCTCGCGGCGCAGGTGATCGAAGAGGTCGCGGGACTGCTCAGCGGCGGGGTGCCGCAGCTTGCCGAGGTCGCGGGACGTCTGGGTCTGGGCACGCGCACTTTGCAGCGTCGTCTGTCCGACGGTGGCAAAAGCTATCAGGAACTTGTGGCCGAAGCGCGCAGGCGTCTGGCTCGCAAACTGTTGCGACGCTCGGAATATTCGCTTGCCGAAATCGCATTTCTGACCGGGTTTTCGGAGCAAAGCGCCTTTACCCGCGCTTTCAAACGTGGCGAAGGCATTACTCCGCGTGCCTTTCGGCAAAGCACGCTATCGACCGCCCATGCCGGGTGAATGCGTTTTGCATCTCGTGGCTTGCGTTCTGCTTTCTGGATTTTGCCGGGTCGAATAGGCTCAGGGTGACGTGAGGAGATCCCGCATGGTTATTTCCTGTGCCAGTTCAGTGTCAGCAGGTGGAGAATAGGTGAGCCCTTCTGACGAGGCGAGCGACTGAAGCCATGCTTCATCCGCCATGTCGTCCAGAATGTCGTTCAGGCTTTTCAATAGTTCTTTGCGCTCTTCGAGTACGGCGATGCCGATATCCATGCCGAAAGGATGCCGCCATTCGGCAAGTTTGAGACGGGTGATCGCGTTGCTTTGCCGGTAGTTGTCAAAAGCAGCAACATCGACGATGGCCAGTTGCATGCCTTCGATTTCTGCCTGCCACAGGAAAGAGGCGCCGGGATTGAAGTGCCGAGCTTGCTGGCGATCCTGCGGCGGCAGGGCCGCCATCGCGATGGCCCCTGACAGCGTACCTTGCTGAAACGCCAAGGGGCGATCTTGCAGGTCGCTCAGATCTTTCGGCTCTGGTGTGCCGTCGAGATAGACGAGGCCAATGGTGGAGCGCATGTATCCCTGCGAAACGGCGAGAGGCCGGACATCCACGAATTCGGTCTGAACGTCTTTCAGAAAGCTCGTGGACTGGTCGATCTCTTGCGGCATGCCAACCCAGCGCGGCAGTCTAGCGCGGTCATAGCCCGGCGTGCCGACCGCCCGTACATAGCGCGGATGGCCGGGGACGACATCGCAGAGAGGGAGTGACAACATGGCGTAGGTGTCGCGCAGCGGATCGCTTTGTTCCTCAAGCTCGCCTTCGAACCAGACCGGGGAAAACGATAACCCCATCCGCGAGGCGATTTCTTCCATCAGGTGATAGTCGAAACCGGACCCGCCAGCATTTCGCTTGCCTGCGATGACGCCCGAGTTCCGCGGCAAGCATGCCGTTAGAACACCGGGCTCCATTGTCCCGATCTCTGTCTCGGCCGGTGCGACCGAGGGCGTGGCGAGCGTGAGCAAGAGGGTGGCGGCAAGGCCCGCGAATAGCCGCAGATTACGACTATCCATTGTCCGGCCCTTCGGGCAGCGGCTCCTTTCCACCGCGTGTCACCACGTAGATCCACAATACGTCGAGTTCGTCGGGCAAGAGGATATCACCCCATGCAGGCATATCGCCTTTCCCGTTCTGGACGCTGTTGTAGAATTCGTCTTTCCGGTCCTGCGGCCATTTCCGCAGATCGTAAGAGGATGTGCCGGGGTTTTTCATGTCGATCCCATGGCAATGGGAACAGAACTGCTTGTAGGTGCTCGCGCCCTTGGCGAGAGCGGCTTCATCTGCCTGTGCTGGCGCAGTCAGATGCGCCAGCAGGACAAGTCCAATTATCGGAATTCTCATGTGTTCAGTTCGGCAGTGCAAAGGTCCAGAGGTTTCCGCCAGCGGGGTAGCCCGCAAGGCGCTCATCGCCCGAGAAGAGCGCATACACCGCGCCGCCCCCGTTCACGATGGAGACATATTGCCTGCCATCCATCTCCCACGTCATCGGCTGGCCGATAACGCCGGAACCTGTATTGAACGACCAGAGTTTTTCGCCGGTTTCCGAATTGAAGACCTCGAATTCCCCTGTCTGGGCGCCAGTAAAGACCAATCCGCCGCCCGTTGCGAGTGTTCCGGCCAGTCGCGGGATCTCGCTGCCGTCTTCCCATTTCACCTCACCGGTCAGCGGATCAATGGCGCGCAGAAAGCCCCGGTTGCCTTCCGGCCATGACCAGCTGAATTCGGCTCCGAAATAGAAGACCCCGGCACGGTACTGCGGTTCGACGGCTTTGTAGTTCATCCCGACGTTGATCGTGTTGACGAATGCCGTCTGCTTTTCGGGATCATAGGAGATGGGGGACCAGTTCTTGCCGCCGAAAGCCGAAGGCCAGAATTCGACCTGATCGCCGGTGCGCGCGCCTTCCGCGACCTCGGTCTGATTGGGCTTGCCGGTTTCCAGATCAATGCTCTCGGCCCAGTCGACCCGATCAACGAACTTGTTGGCAGCCACCAGTTTGCCGGTTTCCCGGTTCAACACGTAGAAGAAACCGTTGCGGTTCGCCTGCATCAGGACCTTCTGTCCTTCCAGATCGGCCAGAACGAGTTCGTTCGTTGCGTCATAGTCGAACGGATCGTTCGGAGTCGTCTGGTAGTGCCACTTTATTTCGCCCGTTTTCGGGTCGAGCGCCAGAATGGATGTCGTATAAAGGTTGTCGCCCGGACGCAGGCCGGCGTTCCATGGGCCCGCATTGCCTGTGCCCCAGTAGACCGTGTTCAGATCGGGATCGTAGGTGCCCGTCAGCCATGCGGGGCCTCCGCCGCGTTCCCAGGCATCTCCTTCCGGCCAGGTCTCGGACCCGGGTTCACCCGGGGCGGGGACGGTGTAGGTTCGCCAGAGTTGTTCGCCCGACTCCGGGTCATAGGCTTCGATATATCCTCGCACCCCATATTCGCCGCCCGAAATGCCCACGATGACCACGCCATCGGCAACAAGCGGCGCCACGGTGAATGAGTATCCTGTCTTGAAATCGATGGACTTTTTGCGCCAGATTTCCTCGCCGGTTTCGGCATCAAGCGCGATCACATGCGCGTCGAGCGTGGTTCTGAACAGCTTGCCATCGAGCATCGCAACCCCTCGGTTGACGATACCGCAGCAAGCAACCCGCGGTGTTTCGGCAGGGTAATCCACGGAGGTTTTCCAGATCTGTTTGCCGGTCATCGCATCGATCGCCATCGTGGCCTTGTGCGTGGTCACATACATGACGCCGTTGCGGACCAGCGGGAAACTTTCCTGCCCCCGGCCATCGTCGAGGCTGTAGGCCCAGACCGGGGTTAATTGCGATGCGGTTTCAGTATTGATCTGATCGAGCGGGCTGTATCGTTGCTGACCATACCCCATTCCGTATGTCAGGACGTCGCCGGTTGTCGATGTGTCATTGATGAGTTCTTCGGCGGTCTGGCCGTGAACTGACGTCGCTCCGACTGCAAGTAACAGCGCCAGAGATATTGCCGCTTTCGTCATGTCGTTTCTCCTCCACATTCAGTGCTCCCTAAGCGCATCACAGGGCAAGCCGCCCGTTTTGTCATTCATTTTGTTAAGCGAAATGGCTTAACTGCGGGGAGGAGGGAGGGCTGGTTCTATCGGGAAAAGTTTTTTGTTTCAATTGCATGGCGATGCTTTGCGGTCATGCGCCCTGCACACTCGCCGGCGCGAAAAGAAGGTTTATCACGGCCTCCGGCCATCACTTGATCGCATCATTCTCCGGGTGCGAATCTGTTTGTCGCATTCTGCTGGGGTTGCGTGGTGCGGGTTTGACGGACCGGTGTTCGTGTAATTCCCCCACGTCCTGCTATCATTGCTGAAGGAATTTCCATCTCGTGCTTGTGGCGCCTTCCGTTTCAGGAAAGCGGCGACAAATTAAGAGCACAAGTGCCCCGGGTTCGGCGCCAAAAGTGTGGATATGTCCCGTCAGCGTAAGCGAAGAAATTTAGTATGTTGACTGGCCAATCTTGTCTTCGGCTTGGTCGGAGTCACCTGAGCGGTCAACGGAACCTACAGAGACCATTCCGCATCAGACATTTTGTAATTCAGCAGCAATCTCCGGGCCGGTGCCTGACCGGTTCTGGAGCATCTCGAGCGCTTTGCGCACTTGCTTTCGTGACCGGCGAGACCGCAACTGCTTTGCTTCGAGGGACCGTGGGCGCACGGATACACTGTTGTCCTCGGGAACGAGATCAAATTCCCGTACGGCGGCGACGATATGAGACGCCTGATTGGTTGCCGCGACGGCGATCAGTTTAATTGTCCTCCGGGACATATCGTCGAGCCGAATATCGCTATCGGCCCGTTTTGCAATGTCTTTGAAGCTTCCTATGTCGACGTATCCGCCACTTGGCAGCGGCCCTTGTCCTGTCATCTCGGTCGCTCGCTCCAGCTCTTCGCGTCGAAGTTCCCGCCGGTCGACCACGCTGGAAACGTCTGCGCCCTCGTCGGTCTCGATGCAGGCAAGCACATCGAGGAGATAGGCAGGCTGCGCGCCCATGTTCGAAACCAGACATCTGGCGTCAATATCCTCGCCGCCTCCGCGGTTGATCAGTACGCTGGATCTGCGCTGTTCGCGAAAACCGCGCAGGAGAACGTGGAGATAGACAAGCCAAACCAGCGTCGTGGTCAGGCTGGCCCCGATCTGCATCAGTTCAGAGTTCTGGCGGATAAATTCGAGCATCGTTCAGTATCCTCACACCCGGATTTTTCAGCGGCACTATAACCTTGGACGCATCCGGACTTTTCTGATTTGATTTCGGCAGCAGCTTTCACCACTTTGCGGTAGCGTTGGTAGAAAGTTCAATCGACCACCAGAGGTAGTAATCCACTCGCGGAGGACGGCCGTTCCGTCGCCCTGTGGGCGAAACACCCAGCTATCGGTGCCAGTTTCATTGCAGAGGGTGCAGAGAGCTTAACCGCAAGTCCACGGCTTGAGAGCGCCGCAGGCAAGGCGTGAGCCACCGTCCTCGAGATGAATGGCATGATAATGGGATGTCGGATAAGGGCGGTCATGGCGATATATCTCTGATCCCTGCGAACTCGGTCGATCCGAGCTGTAAATTTGTGATCCCGGCATGATTGTGCAGCCGGTCCGTCTGGGAAACCAATTCGAAAAGCCCTAGTTCCAGAATAACAAAACTTAACGCGAAATTAGTTTTGGGCTTTCGGCCTGACATGTAGGGCCGTGCTATAGAGCGAGTTATTGTTTTGCGTCGGACAGGAGGCCGATATCGCCCCACACGATAGGCCGTCAGGGATAAGTCCGCGCGCAAATTGTCGGATCAGTGACTATCCAGCGGTAAGAGCATTTCGATGGTGAGCCAACCGTCTTTGAACCGACGTTCCTTCTCGGCCCGCAGTTGCATGGATGAAGCCTTGATCAGGTGCGATCCGAACCCTATTGCCGCGTGAGCGTCATAGTCTGGCGCCCATTCCCGCCATGTGATGCTCAGGTCTTTTCCGGTGGAGGTCCATTTAACCTCTATCGTTCCGTGCGCCGTCTTTAAGGCGCCGTATTTCGTGGAATTAGTCATCCACTCATGAATGATCAGAACCAACGAGGTAATTGCCCTTGCCGGGATCAACACTTCTTCGCCAGACATCACGATCGTCTGCTTGCTGCGCGTTGGCGCTAGAATGCGGTCAAGCAGAGCGCCGAAAGAAATAGGCTGCGACACGTCAGTTCTCAGCATCAGGGAGTGAGCGCGATCCAGCGCTGCCACACGGTCCCGGAGGTTTTCGACCAGCTGATCCTTGTCCGATGTTTCTCGGGACGCGCTTGAAATCATAGCTCCGACAAGGGCGAAGAGGTTCTTGATGCGATGATTGATCTCGGACAGGTAAAGTTCACGTTCGGCGAGCAGCTTTTGCTCGGAGGTCACATCGAAGCTGACACCGATGACCTTGTTGACATCCTGGCCTTTTCGCAGTTTTGCAACGCCTCGCAGCCATCGTTCCCGACCTGAGGGAAGATCGAGCCGAAAGGTCTCGTCATATTCATCGCCGTCATCGCTTAATGCAGCGAGGGCGCTGAAAGTTCGCTCCCTGTCCTCCTGCGCGACGCGCTCGATGATGGCCGTCTGTGAAGCTGCGTCACACGCCGACAGTTCGAACAATTCGCGGCAGGCGCTGTCAAGAACAAGTACGCCGGTATCAACCGAAAATTCCCAGCGCCCTATTCCGGCAAAACTGAATGAGTTTTCCAGCGCATAATCATCTGGTGGCATCGGCTTGGTATCCTCGGCACCAAAAGTGGGCACTGTAGGTGGTCGAAAGGATGCCAGCCCAATATCGCCTGACACGGTACCAGTGTTAACGTTGAAGCCGTAGAGTCAACCATTCAGGTCAATTGGAGCGGTTCGTGTCAATAGAGTTTTGACGTATCATTTGCCCGGGCGAGCGATGATATGAGCCAACGATACCAACACGATCCAGATCAGAAGCAATAGTGGCCACCCGATCAGAGCCAGAGGAAGGACGAGCGCACCGGCAAAAATCGCGATGATTGCGCCGGTTCTGGGACCGTCTGCTATCAGGTCAGGCACAAGCCCTACGGCGCTGCCGACAATACCCGCGATCGTCGCCACCAAGAAGCCGCCCAACCAGGCGAGCGCCCACCCTTTGAGGCCTGATTTGCCAAACATGCCATAGAGCAGATAACCCACAAGGGCACCGGCCAGACCCATAGCAACGGCGTAGCGTGCGACAAGAGCCAAGGGCAATTGATGCCAGTCTGCATCCTGGAATGCTCTGACATCTTCGAAGACCAGCACCATGAACAGAACCATGCTGGCCAAGGCCAAGATGCCGACAACTGCGGTTTTGCGAAGGCTGGGCGTCATATCTATAACTTGATGCTTATAATCTCGATTGGCACTGTTCCAAATATCGCTAGACCGCACAAGCTATGATTGCCTATTGCGTGATTGTCCCAACCCAAGGTGGCGAGGGTGCAATCCTTTTTTCCTCGTACGAATGACGGAGGTTCGCAAACCACTGGTGACGAAGCCATGGAACCTGCAGGGTATCGTGAACGCCATTCTCCCTTGATCATTGCGTTCTTAATGTCACCGAACGTGAATGCTGGACAGGTGCAATTTATCCACGTCGGTGATACTTTCTGTCTAAACCTGATTGGCGGGGATATCGATGGAAACTCTCACGCGGATTTGCTGCAGGAAAGAGGTTCGATGAACGGACGCAGGTTTGCCGCGATCCTTTCTATTGATGTCGTTGGTTACAGCCGCATGATGCAGCTTGATGCCAGCGGACTGCTTAAATCTCTGAACAAGATATTTCGCGACATTTTGAAGCCAACCGTTGCCGAGGGTGGTGGGCGTATCGTCAAACTGTTGGGCGATGGCGCCCTTGTCGAGTTTCCTGCCACGCTGAGCGCTCTTTCGACGGCGGTCGGGATCCAGCAGAAAATGAGTGCTTTCCCTTGGCCCCGAGAGGCGATCCAGCTGAGAGTCGGGGTCCACGCGGGCGATGTTTTGGTTGAAGGAAATGACCTTTTTGGCGATCCGGTGAACATCGCGGCACGGCTTCAGGCGGCGGCGGCACCCGGAGGAATCCTCATATCTGGAATGGTTCGCGATCTTTGCGGCAGCCAGCCTTACGAACTCAAATCCCAAGGCGTACATCGCTTCAAGAACATCAGCCACCCTGTTGAAACGCTCTCCGTGGTGCTTGAACCTGAGAAGGATACCGGGACGAGTAACGTCCCGGTGCGGGGTGATCTCCGTTTCTGCAAAACTTCAGACGGCGTGACGTTAGCCTGGGAATGTTCCGGGGAGGGCGAGACAATCATCAAGGCCCCGAACTGGATCGGTCATTTGGATCTGGATTGGCGAAGCCCGGGCATTGCCCCGATGATCCGTTCGGTCAGCCGGTTGGGACGCCTGGTCCGGTTCGATGCGCGCGGGAATGGTCTTTCGGATTGGGACGTCGATCAAATCTCTTTCGACCGTTTCGTGGATGACCTCGAATGCGTCTTTGATGCGGCGGGTGTTGAGAGAGCGCCGATTCTGGCAATATCTCAAGGCGGCGCTGTGGCTGCGGCCTTTGCGGCCCGGGCGCCCGAGCGTGTATCGGCAATTGTGATGCTCGGAAGCTTTCCTCTTGGTCGGGCGCAACGGAACAATCCGCAGGACCAGGCGCGCGCGGAAGCGCTGAAGTCGATGATGCGTGCGGGATGGGATGACGAATATCCTTCTCTTCGGGATCATCTGGCGCAAATAATCCTCCCGGGTGCCAGCATCGAAGACAGAGATCTCTATGCTGCGGACATGCGCCAGATGATCTCTCCGGAAAACGCCGGGCGGTATCGAGAAGTCATCGACAACATCGACGTTATGTATCTTTTGAAAGAGGTCACGGTGCCTTGCCTTGTGCTTCACTCACGCGGTGACCGGATGCAGCCGTTCGATCAGGGGCGCAAATTTGCGGCGGGGCTGCCGAACTCAAAGTTCGTTGCGCTCGACAGCGACAACCATATTCTGCCCGAGTACGACACGGCGTGGCCGCAAGCCGAGCGAGAGATCAGCAATTTTCTAAAGGCACATGTATGATCGTGAGATCATCAGGTTTGCGCCCTGACGCTCGGAAGGCCGGACGTTTGCCCGGCCTTCGCGAACCACAATTTTCGTTCGTGGTCAGGCGGCGGCCTCTTTGTGACTGTCATGGCTCGTTGAGCCGATTATATGATGCGCCGCACATCCGATATGACGCTTGTCAGTGCCGCAGCATCCGCCGATGACCCGAAGCTGGGGGAGCGTTTGGTACAGAGCGCCGTAGAGTTCGCCGAACTCCTCGGGACTGCCCGCGTCCAGTTCCTTGGCCTCGTCGAGTTCTGCATGGCTCATACGGCTCGCATTGGCGCGAATCCCGCCAATGCGCGATGTCCAGTCGCCTGCCAGAACCGACGCAAAATGATCGGGATGGGCGCAGTTGATCATGTAAAAGACCGGGGCACCGCCAGTTGCGGCATCGGTCTCGGCAATAGCCTCTTCGACGGACTGGCCGGTGGGCAAGCGGCCATCAGTTTCGGTAGTGAAACTGACCACGACAGGCAGACCGTGTGCGCGGGCGGCACGGACGATCCCGATCGCCTCGCCCGGATGGGTCATGGTCACCGCCGAGATCATCTCGACACCTTCCTCGGCCATCCAGCGCACTTGGTGAGCGTGCAGTGGTTCGGCCGCCTCCGCCGTGTAGAGCCGATCGGGCGCATAGCCGTCACCCGCCGGACCGACAGCACCGTTAAGCACCGTCGGCACATCGCTGTGCCTTTCACGGGCTTCGCGTACCGCAGTCACCGCCTCTCGTGTTGCCGCTTCGAGCTCGGCGAGCGGTCGACCGACAACATTCGACCAGAAGGCCCCCGATCTCCAGGTTGCTGTATCGAGGACAAAGCCGGTTCCCGAGCGGCGGGCAACCTCGATGTAGCGATCGTAGTATTGCGCGAGGATGGCGCGTCCTTCGTCGGTGTCGAAGGCATGGAGAGAGGCAAAATGGGGCAGGTCGAGCCCATCAGAAAAGATCAGGTCGGTCTCAAGCCCGCCATCGGCGACCCATGTCTTGTCTGAGGCGAGGAAGGCTTCGAAATTCGTTGAATGTGTCATCGCTGTGCTCCTTGTTTTTCAATGCCTTCGTTTTGGCTGCACAGGTCTTTTTTGAACAGCGAACGCGTGGTACAGTTTCGCCTCATCAAGAATATTCTTTTTCTATCAATGCTTTGCCCTGAAGTACGCGCAGCTCTGCGCCTCTTGCTGCAAGCGAAACCCGACTGGGGGTCCAGTTTGAAATGCCAAGACCAAGCCACAAAGAGCGAATTCTGGACATCGCGCAGGAGTCGATTCTGGCGAAAGGCTTTGACGCCACGTCGATTGATGAGATTGTCGCAGCCGCAGATATTACCCGCAGCGGGTTCTTTTATCATTTCGCCGACAAAAACGCCCTCGCACTGGCCCTGATCGACCGCCACGTCGCCTTTGAAGACCAGCTTTTTGACAGCCTCTTCGAGCGTGCGGCGGAACTGTCGGACGATCCGCTGCACCGGGCGCTGATCGGGATGAAGCTGCTGGCCGAATTGCTGGAAGATATGGAAACCGGTCACCCCGGTTGTATCGTTGCCACGGCGGCCTATCAGGACCGATTGTTCAATCAGAAGGTCCGCGATGCCAACCGGCGCGCTGTTTTGGGCTGGCGCCAACGATTTCGCGAGATGTTCGACCAGATCGCGGCGGTTTATCCACCACAGGAAGAGGTCGATTTCGATGCGCTTTCCGATTTCGTCAACACGGTTGTCGAAGGAGGGATCGTAATGGCCAAATCGCTCGGCGAACCAAAGATGACTGCCGGGCAGATCATGTTGCTGCGGCAATACATCAAGCTACTGTTCAATCCGCGTCCATGAATTGTGGACCCGGTCTGTCCGCGGGTTGCTGACACCGCCTAGCGTCGAAGCAGCTGCGGGTTGATACCGGTGTGTCGACTAGCAGTTGCGACATGGCAAATCAGATCGGAGATTTGGAAGTTGGGCTATCGAAGCGCCCAACCGGTGGATCGGGTGCATATTGAAGACCGATTGGTAGAGATCGCTATTACCGGAGCCAAAACCGGGCGGGAAGCATTGACACATGCCCTGTCCCGATGCGCTGCTGAAGTCATACGTATTGCCATTGGAAGGACGTTATCTTGATCAAGGTCTTGTCGGGGGTTTGGGCCCTTCTGCTCGGAATAGTGCTGATCATGCTGGGCAACGGCATGCATTTCACCTTGATCGGACTTCGGGGAGGAATCGAAGGGTTTTCAGCAAGCGAACTCGCAATCGTCACATCCGGCTATTTTGCAGGTTTCCTCGCCGGTGCGCGTGTCAGCCCGATCATGATCCGACGCGTGGGGCACGTGCGTGTCTTCGCCGCGCTGGGCAGTTTCATGTCCGCTGGGCTTATCGCCTTTCCGCTGGTGGCCGAACCTTGGGCATGGACCATTTTGCGCCTTCTCATCGGTTTTTGTATGTCGGGCATCTATGTGACCGCCGAGAGCTGGCTGAACGATGCTTCGACCAATGAAAACAGGGGGCAGGTACTGGCCGCCTATATGATTGCGCAGACGCTTGGAATTATTGGCGCCCAGGCGCTGCTCAACCTTGGAGACGCGGCCTCTTCAGCACTTTTCATCGGTGCGTCGATATTTGTCTCGGTTTCTTTCGCGCCAATCCTTCTGTCCATCTCGCCGGTTCCGGCGGCCGAGGTCGCGCGTCCGATGCCGCTTCGTGAGCTGTTCAGGGCGTCGCCTCTTGGAACCATCGGAATCTTCTTTCTTGGCGGGGTCTATGCAACCCAATCCGGCATGGCGGCTGTGTTCGGATCTCTCATCGAGATGAGCGCTGCGCAGATATCGCTTTTCGTCGCGATGCTTTTTGCGGGGGCGCTGGTCCTGCAATACCCCATCGGGTGGCTCTCGGACCGGATGGACCGAAGGTTGCTGATTTTCGGGTCCGCCGTTCTGGGGGCGCTTTGCTGTGGACTGGCCTGGATCGCGGGAGACCTTTTGTGGGCCTTGTTGGCGGCCGCATTTTTCGCAGGTGGCGTGACGACACCTTTATACGCTCTCTTCCTTGCCTACACCAATGACTCGCTGTCGAGCGACGCAATGCCAGCGGCCTCTGGTGGTCTGGTGCTGACGTTCGGGATCGGGGCTATTCTGGGTCCGTTGGTCACCGGGGCGATAATGCAATGGTTTGGTCCATTCGCCTTCTGGCTCGCCCTTGGCGGAACATTTGCTAGCATCGCCGTTTATGCCCTTTACCGCATGACCCAACGCGCGGCGCCTTCTGTGGAGGAAACAGAAAGCTATCTTGGCGTCTTGCCGACAGCCTCTCCGATCGCTGTTGAAGCCGCAGGCGCCTGGGCGGCAGATCACGCGGAAGCTGAACGGGAGACGGTTTCTTGATGGTGACCCGGGATCCGCTTGCCTTGTGGCCCGTATTGATCCTGGCTGTGAGTTTTGCAGAGCTGATTTTTTGAGTTCGGCGCTTCGGCGGCGTCCGAAACGATCCTCTAACTCCGAGGTTTTGATAAAGCTGCCCTGTTGATCGGCAAAGTTGCCCGGGTGCAGGCAAACAGTTTAGGCTCGGCAAGAAGTTGGCGCCCGAGTTGAGGAGGCTCTTTGTATGACGGCATTCGTAATCGGACAGATGATGATCCACAGTCGAGACTGGATGGAGGAATACTTCGCCAGTATTCCAGAGGTCGTGGCTGCGCATGACGGAACGTTCAAGGTGCGGGGAGGCAATCCACAGTTAGTGGAAGGCGACAATCCGGTTCCGGATGCTGCATTTATCGTAGAGTTTCCCGATCGAAAGAACGCAGAAGCGTTTTGGAACTCGAAGGAATTTCAGACTCTTGCCGTCTTGCGCCGCTCAGGGTCGTCTCTCAATGCGATCATTGTAGATGCGCTGGGGTGAGAGCTGTCCATAGGTTGATCGGTTGCGCCAGATCGATCAGGGCGTTCCGATGGACTTCCCAAAGTCACCTCTTGCACCGGATGCTGCAAGTCGATGAGATTTTTGGAATGACATTGTCCAATTCCAGGATAGGCGGTCCACTTCAATCTTAAATGATCCTGGTCGCAGAGTTCCGGTTCGTCAGTCTGGTAAAAAGCGCCCCGGGCAGAACTGCATCGTGGCGGCGTTGCAGTTCGCGGCGCGAGATCGGTCATTGGATAAGTACAGTATCGAGGGTTTTTCGGGACGCGCGTTAAAGTCCCAGCCAATCGTCAACCTGCGCACCGAGGCGCTGCCAGTCGGTATATTCTTTGTCAGCATCTAGATCCGCTTGTGGGTCTTTCGCGGCAACGATGCGACGCATCACAAAGCGTCGGAACACGTCATATTGCGATGGCTTATAAGCGCCAGCAATCTGTTCCGTCTTGTCTGGTGTCCATCCCGTTGCCGCGCAGAAGTCCGAAAGGATCAGATCAAGACCTTTCCAATCCTCAGCCTCGTGGCCTGCGGCGGCAAGGGAAATTGACAAGAATAGTATCTGCGAACCGCGCATATTCTTCGCCTCTGTCGAAACGAAATTTGTAAACGCGCGCTGATAGTGACCCACGTGGATCGAGGCGGCGAGAATCACGCGGTCAAATCGACCGAAATCCATACCCGCCGCGTCCGCGACACTGACAAGTTCCACCGCCTGTCCCGAATCTGCAATCCGGTCTGAAATCCAGCGGGCAATTTTTCGCGTTTGACCTTCGCTGGATGCATAGGCGACCAATACTTTCATTTCGGCTCCTTCCGTTGCTGGAGCGACCGATTTTATCAGTATCCTCTACCGATCCGCCCGGATCAACTGCGCCGGTGCAAATGGGATCATGCTCTCTACTCGACCCCGGGGTGCTTGATCGCTTAAAGACGGAAAGCAGTAATTTGGCAGTCATGCGCCGTGCGAAGCCGCCAGAATTGGCGCGATACTCGCATGTTTGCGCCGATAAGCCGAAGCGGACAGGCCGACATGACGGCGAAAAGCATTCCGAAAGCTCGATGTCTCGGTATATCCAACTTCGTCGGCAATCTCTTCAATCGGAATGTCGGATGTTTCCAGCATCTGCTTGGCTTCCTCTACTCGGAGCGTCTGCACGTATTCGACCGGGGTTTGCCCCGTGGCGCGTCGGAACCGCCGGAGAAAACTGCGTTCACTCAGACCGGACCGGGCGGCCATTGCCGCAACCGGCGTCGGATTAGCGTAGTTATCCGCAACCCAAGACTGTGCCTCGGCCACGAGAGCGTCATCATGCTGTTGGCCGGCGAGCAGTGAAGCGTAACAGAGTTGTCCCTCGGTGTGTGGCTGGAGCAGGTAGATCTTCGCAATCCGTCGCGCCTCGTCCTGACCGGCGAAGCGCGCAATGAGATAGAGCATCAGATCGCCCCAGGACGACATGCCGCCTGCGGTGACCAAACGATGGCCTTCGCCCGTAGGAACAAGGATGCGCTCCCTGCGCATACAGACGTCCGGGTAGCGCCGCGCTATCGTTTCGGCAAATCCCCAATGAGTCGTTGCCTCGCACCCATCGAGCAGGCCCGCATGGGCCAGCAGCCAGGCACCGGAACAGACCGATGTCACGATTGCACCGCCTGCAGCTGCCGAGCGGAGCCATTCCGCCGCTGGCTCGAACAAATCCGGCGGTGAAACGGCCGGATCGATGTGCAGGTCGGGAATGATAACCAGGTCGGCTTCGGTCGGTTTGGGAAGCTGCCCCTCGGGGGTCACGCGCCGTCCATTCACATCCTCATAGGGCTTGCCATCAAGCGAGACCATCCGCGCATCGAAGACCTTGGGTTGATGGGCCTTGGCGTGGAGCAATTCCCAGTCACGACCCACTGAACTCAGCACATCGAGAATACAGAACATCGTTGATGTGCCGGTAAAGGGCAGTGCCAGCACGACTGTGTTCAGAGGAGCTGTCGATTGATCCATGCAGTGTCCGATTTTCACCGTTCCGGTAAAATCCACGCATATCACGACTCGGGCCAGTGCGCCAGAACTGTCCACACGACAAGCGCCAGACGGCCCAGATACGGAGACCTGAAAATGACAGATCAATCACCGATTGCCCAATTCGACGAAGCCAAGGCCCAAACATTTGCGAAACGCTTCGTCGGCACATTGAATGAGGCGGCGCTGGCCGTCATGACCTCGCTTGGTCATCGCGCCGGGCTGCTTGACGGGATTGCCGCAAATCCCGGGCTGACCTCTGTCGCGCTTGCCGAGAAGATCGGCGTGAACGAGCGCTACTTGCGCGAATGGCTGGGCGTGATGGTCACCTCAGGCGTCGTAGATTATGATCCGGTGGGAAAAAGCTACACGCTCCCGACAGAGCACGCGGCCATTCTGACCCGCGCGGCCAGCCCCGACAACCTTGCGGTGACGACACAGTTCATCTGTCTCGCGGCCGTGGTCGAGGACGATCTGCTGGAACGTTTCCGCACCGGGAAAGGCCTGTGTTACAATCACTTCGACCGTTTCCACGAGGTTATGGCCGAGGACAGCGCACAGCTTGTTGTTGCCAACCTGACCGGAGCGATCCTGCCCGTTGTGCCAGGCCTGATCGATCGCCTGCGTGAGGGCATCACGGTGGCCGACTTTGGCTGCGGCGGCGGGCGGGCCATGTTGCACCTCGCGCGGGAATTCCCGAATAGCCGCTTCACGGGGTTCGACCTGTGCGAGGATGCTTTTCGCACCGCGCAGGAGGAAACCGAGAGAGAGGGTCCCAAGAACCTCCACTTTGAAGGCTGCGACCTGTCGTCCGCTAAATCCGTCGGTGCATTCGATCTCGTGACTGCCTTCGATGCCGTTCACGACCAGGCCGACCCCAGGGGTTTCCTGCGCCTGATTCACCGATCGCTGCGGCCCGGCGGAATCTTCCTGATGCAGGATATCGGGGGTTCGCGCGATCTGGAGAAGAACATCGCCAATCCCTTCGCGCCGCTTTTGTACACGATCTCGAGCATGCACTGCACGCCGATCTCAATCGGTCAGGGCGGCCCGGGGCTCGGTGCGATGTGGGGGGTCGAGACCGCCGAGGAACACCTCGCGGAATGCGGCTTTGACTCGGTCGAGACACACCGGCTGCCGCACGACGACATGAACGCCTATTTCATCGCCCGCGTCAGAGCGGGACAGCCACAAGGACCAATGACATGACTGATCTGAAAATCCATGCATCGCGACGCCGTGAACCCGGTATTTCCCGTGTGTTCGGACGCATGACCGAAAGCGTTCGCAAGCGGCGGCAGATCCGCCGTGAGATTATCGCGCTTTCAAACATGCCTGAGTATCTGCTTCGAGATATAGGCCTGCACGACCGCGTCGGCTGGCGCAAAAATGACCTGCGGGACAAGGCCCGGCGGCGCACGGATCCCGATTGGCGTCACAGATTCTAAGCAAAAACCGAAAGGACTGGAAATGTCTCCCATATATGCAGAACGCGTGCTGGTGATCGGTGCGGGGCTTTCGGGCCTCGCGACCGCCCGGGCACTTTCTGGCCGCGGACTTGCGGTCAGCGTACTCGAAGCGAAAGACCGAGTAGCAGAACCTTGGCGATCCCGCCATCCGGCGCTTCGTCTCAACATTCACCGGAAATTCGCGGGCCTGCCGGGACAGCCGGCGCCAAGAACCGATGGCATCTACCTTAAGCGCGACACGGTCGTCGGGCATCTGGAGCGCTACGCCGCGCAGCTCGGTGCGCCGATCCACTTTGGAACCGGAGTGAAAGAGATTGTCAGGGTCGAGGATGGGTGGCAGGTCACCACGACGAATGGCGTTCATCGCGCGGCTCATATTGTCATCGCCACTGGACGAGAAAGTCTGCCCCATATCCCGGACTGGCCGGGGCGAGAGACCTTCGAGGGCGAATTGCTACATGTCGGCGATCTCGGGGACGTTTCCCGCTTTGACGGAAAGCGCGTGCTTGTGGTTGGCGCCGGGAACTCCGGCACTGACGCGCTTAACCATCTCGCGGCGCATCGGCCCAAGACCGTAATGATATCCGTGCGCCACGGCCCTGCCATCGTGCCCCGAAGCATTTTCGGCTACCCGATCCATGGGCTTGCGCGCCTCTTCGCGGCACTGCCGGTCAAACTGACGGATCCCGCGTTCAAGTTGACCGAGCGGCTCCTTCTGGGAGACCTCCGGCGCTACGGGCTGGCAAGCCATCCCGAAGGCGGCAGCACCCGTCTTCTGCGGGACGGTGTGACCTTCGCGATCGACGACGGGTTCGTCGCAGCGCTGAAATCTGGCCGCTTCAGGGTCGTGCCCCAGATTGAACGCATTGATCGCAGCCGCGTCGTTCTGAACGATGGCACCTCGCGAGAGCTGGATGTCATCATTGCAGCGACTGGGTATGGGACTGGTCTGGAACCGTTGCTTGGTCATCTCGGGGTCCTCGACAGTAACGGATGGCCAAACCACCCTATGGGAGAGCGGGATCCCGATCATCCCGGTCTTTGGTTCACAGGATTCAAGCCGATTTTCACAGGCTTCTTTGACGCGGCCGGGATTGCTGCCAAGCGTATCGCGTCAGGCATCGAGGTTGATCTCGCGGTGGCCACTGCCCAACGAGACAATGCTGGCACACGCCGTCGTCTAGCAGGACGCGAACCGATGACGGCGAGGCGACCATACGCCGTGGACAGGAGGCCTCCTATTGCCCGTCCGATAGACTCCGACCCTGACGCCACTCCCCGTACCGGAATGCCGCAGGTTCGCAAAAACAGAATGTGAATTGAAAGGATGAACTGATGTCCGAATCCGCAGAAGACGCAAGATTGCAGAATAAGGAAAGTGCAGTTTTCGCACCGCTCAAAGCGCCGCGCCCAATCTACGGCGCCAACGTAATCCGGACTCTCGAAGCTAATTGGGAGGCCGGCTGGCTCTCTCCGGGCGGCGTGGAAGATCTCGCCGCCCTTCTGGAGGGGCAAGATATAAGCGGTCTCAATGTGCTCGACATCGGCGTCGGCGCAGGTGGTCCGGCCATCTCGCTCTTAAAGAAATTCGGAGCGGGTCACGTCACCGGAATTGACGTGGAGCGGCCGGTACTCGAGCGTGCTGCGGCCCTCGCGCAAGAGCATGGTGTCGCCGGGCAGCTTGAACTGGTTCACGTCGCGCCAGGGGTGCTGCCATTTGTGGACGCTGAGTTTGACATCGTTTTCAGTAAGGACAGTTTCATTCACATCGCCGACAAGGCTCTGCTCTTTTCCGAAATCCGACGCATACTGGTCCCGGGCGGGCTCTGTGCTTTCAGTGACTGGTGCTGCGGACCGCCACCTTATTCTCCCGAGATGACTGCATGGCTTGGCAACGGCATGGGTTTCGTCATCGCGTCGATCAAAGAGATGGAGGCTGCCATGGAGGATGCGGGGTTCAGGAATATTGCTGCCAAAGATCGCAACCGCTGGTTTTCGGACCTTGCAGCGCAGGAAGCCGAGGCCGCTGCACGATCGCGCTGGTCCGAGATTGTTGGAAGGATCGGCGCCGATACTGCCGAAAGACTCATTGCAACCGCCGAAAGGCGTGCCCTGATCGCGAACCAAGGACATCTTCGGCCCGCTCATTTCATCGCCACTGCACCGGGCTAAACTGTCTTAGTCTCTGCGCTGACGTAGCGTATCGCAAGCTTGTAGCAAAGATCACTTGGACCAGTTTGATCAGCCTGTTCAGCGAACGCGGCATTCGATCCGAGACAAGATAGAGGCATTCGACCCACATTCATGTGGAACTGTCACATCTCACAGGGTTCTGCGCTACGAGAGGGCTACGCCAAGGATTCAAACGCATGTAAAGGCTCCGATTAGGAGTGCGCTTGGCCTTAGGCGTATCAGGTAGTCGCGGTCAAAAACGTAAGTTGTTTGGGGTTGCGGCGCGAAAGGACGTGAACCCGTTTCCGTTGATGCGCCTTTACTGGACTGGTTTTTGGAACGGTTCTCTTCGCGCAGATAGAGCCGATCATGGTCTCTATAATTTGCTAGGGAGCAATTCTAAACTCATAGGTGATAGGCATCGAAAACAACTTCATTCACTGGAGCGGTCATTCACAATTCTACGGAGCATCCGGCATTCTGAGCTCGACGCAATTATGCCTCGGAGCCGCGACTAAGTCCGGCAGACTCGACCAGGTCCGCAGTCGATTCCGGCCCTTTGCTGCCGTTCGCACGATGCGCAATGGATGACCGGTGGCAGCCCAATGTTACCCCTCGATCAAGAAGGTGGTATCGTTGAGGTTCCCCACCAAGACGCTACACTTTGCGGCTTCCAGCCTCCATCGCCTTTTCTTGTTGGGCACGCCATTGCCGCATCAAATCCGCCCTCCGTTTGAGCGGCCTTCGTTCGCGAATTTCCATGTGGGACATGCGCTCTAGGCGGAAATGGCGAAGGACATCCCGTTCCTCGCACCATGCAATCAACAGACAGCGGGTGTCCTCGTAGCCAAGAAGGATCGGCCAGACGTGTCGCTGGCTGATTGTCTCGTCGAGCGCACGGTAGTTAAATGTCACAACGCGCCACCGACGTATGGCCTCCCGGAGGCAAGTGGTATCGAGCGTTGCCCCGAGGGCAGTCGCAATCGACTTCAAACCTAGTGCGGGCTGCTCCAGCACCGTGCGGCTGGACTCGGGCAGGGACAACCGGACCTTAGACAATGCGTCCAATGCAAGACGGGCCAGCGCCTGATCGGGGTGACGGCTCACCCATTGTGCGCCCAGGGCAAGGGCCTCGGTCTCGTCCGGGCTAAGGGCCAGAGGGCGCATCTCGTAATCATCGTCCAGCGTGTAGCCGAAACCTGCTGTGTCATGGATCGGGACTCGGCGACCGATGAGATCGGCAATGTCGCGATAGACCGTGCGACGCGACACTTCGAGTTCTTCCGCGATCGCGGCAGCCGTCACGGGGCGCGGCGTGCGACGAAGGATCTGGATGATCTGAAAAAGGCGGTCGGTGCTGCGCACCGGTTTCCTGTTGCCACAATGCTGTCGGCAGGACCTGTCTAGAAGCGCTGGCGATCGTTCAAGTGCCGCAGAAAAGGAAAAGACAATGAAACTTGCTTCTGTCCGCCTCATCGCTCGGGATGTCCGGGGTCTTGCGGCCTTCTACGAAACAGTCACGGGTGTGAAAGCCGACTGGCTGGCCCCTGTCTTCGCGGAAATCGTGACGCCGGGCGCATCGCTGGCCATTGCTTCGGAAGAGACCGTGGCGCTCTTTAAGGAAGGCAGTGCCGAGGCCGCGGCGAACCGGACGTCAATCATCGAGCTTCAGGTGAAGGATATTGACGCGGACTTCGCGCGTCTGAAGACGCTGGACGTCGTCCATGAGCCGAAGCTGCTGCCGTGGGGAAACCGGACGTTGCAACTGCGTGATCCCGAGGGAAATCTCGTAAGCCTCTACATGCCGGAGACCGAGGCGGCGAAGGCGCGATTTGGCTTAAGGTCCTAGGGCTTCAGCGACCACCTCCGGTCGGGACGCGAAAGCAGGTGCACTGCGGCCGCTGTCAGCGGCAATGTGTCTGTGAGCGATGGCTTGGCTGCTGGTTCACTTCTCCCGAGGCATGGGAGAGCTGGCGATGATAGGTCGAGGCGGGTTTCGCAGGGCGCGCTGGTCTATGAATTCACGATCGAAGGCCATGTCCCGTCGGATCATCTGCTCAAGGGCATCGGCCGCTTCGTCGATCTCGGAGACACGCGCCGTCATCTCGCACCATTCTACAGCCATACCGGGCGGCCGTCGGTCGATCCGGAGCTGATCATACGGATGCTGATCGCGGGCTATGCCTTTGGCATCCGGTCAGAACGGCAGTTTTGCCACGAGGTTCTTTGGAACCTAGCGTATCGCTGGTTGTGTCGCCTCGAATTTACCGACCCGGTGCCGGACCATTCGACTTTCTCGAATACCGGCACGGACGGTTCCGTGAGAGCGATCTGTTCCGGCATCTCTTCGCGGCGGTGCTGGGCGGACGCTTCGCTGATCAAGGCGGATGCCAACCGATATTCCATGCTAGACTCCTCGGAATCGCCAGCGGAAGACAGGGGCAAGCCGAGCAACGCAGGAATACCTCGCCAGGCTGGATGGTGAGCGCATGAACGCCACCGGTTCGAGAAAACATGCGAACGCTATGGGTGCGGCCACGCCCGTCAAGCCGAAGGCAATCTCGCGCACCTGAAGAAAATACTCGGCCTCGACCGCCTTCGCCTCCGACGACCGAACGGCGCCAAGGACGAGTTCAACATAGCCGCAACAATCCAGAACCTCCGCAAATTCGCCAACCTGAGGCTGTCACCGACGTTAAACATCTGCGAGAACGATATGCCTAACTCGCCGTTCGAAAATTCGGGGCGAGTATTTCAACAGCATCTGCGCATAGCAGCCGTTCGGGCCCGGTGCAGCACCTGACACAAAGGGCTTAACCGGATTTTCTCTGAGATTTGCGCGGGGGGACATACTGACCGTGATCGACCAAGCTTGGGAAGGCAATTTACCTCAGTAGGTTTACCAAAAATGTGGTTCCTCAAAGTTCGTCGGAGCCCGTCTGAAGCCTCCGCAATTGCGCGGCTCAAGGCAGTTCTCAGTAAAATGCGCTTTTGGTTTTTAGTGATTTTGTATCTGATTTCAGTGGTGAGCCGTGCAGGATTCGAACCTGCGACCCACTGATTAAAAGTCAGTTGCTCTACCAACTGAGCTAACGGCCCACTCTCTGTTGAAACGGTCAGACCGTTTCAGTCCCGCTCTCTAAGCTGAATGCTCCTCGCGGATCAAGTGCTTAAATCACGAATAAACACCGTTCAGGACGAATCCCGCTGGGGTGTTCGGGGCGTTACTAGGGAAGGCGGCGACAGGGGTCAAGCGGCAAAGAGCGATAATTTTCACGTACTGGATTCTCGGTCAGCCTGTCGCTATATGCAGCGTCATGAACATGCGCTCTGAAACCGGTTTGCCCTTTATGAAAATGCACGGGCTTGGCAACGATTTTGTCGTGATTGACGCACGGCAGAACGGTTTTGCCGTGACGCCCGAGTTGGCGCGTGGACTGGCCGACCGGCATTTCGGTGTCGGGTTCGATCAGCTTGCGTTGATTACCAAAGGAACCGGTGACGCGCATCTTACATTTTATAACGCAGACGGCTCCACGTCGGCGGCCTGCGGCAATGCCACGCGCTGTATCGCGCGGCACCTGATTAGCGAATCCGGAAGTGGCCAGCTTGTGCTTACGACGGATCGCGGAACGCTTGAAGCCTGCGATGCGGGCGGCGGGCTGACCTCGGTCAATATGGGAGCGCCTCAGCTGGACTGGTCGGAAATTCCTTTGGCAGAGCAGATGGATACGCTTGAACTGCCGATCGAAGGTGCGCCTGTCGCGACCGGAATGGGCAATCCGCATTGCACATTTTTCGTCGAAGATGCCGAGGCGGTGCCGCTGGAAAACTTTGGCCCGCGCTATGAACATCATCCGCTTTATCCGCAGCGAACCAACGTGCAGGTTGCGCAGGTCATCGCGCCGGATCGTATCCGAATGCGGGTCTGGGAACGTGGCGCTGGTGTGACGCTGGCGTCTGGGTCATCCTCCTGCGCAACGGCCGTTGCAGCGGTACGCCGCGGTCTGACGGGACGCAAGGTGGATATCGTTTTGGACGGTGGCGAATTGCAGGTCGAATGGCGCGAGGATGGAGTCTGGATGACAGGGCCGACAGCACATGTCTTCTCTGGCGTTCTGACACCGGAATTTCTGGAATCACTGGGATGAACCCGCCCAAGTTCACCACGATGGGCTGCCGGCTCAACGCTTACGAGACCGAGGCGATGAAAGACCTCGCCAGTCAGGCCGGGCTGAGCGATGCCGTAATCGTCAATACATGTGCCGTGACGGCTGAAGCGGTCCGAAAGGCGCGGCAGGAGATTCGCAAGCTGCGGCGCGAAAACCCCCACGCGCGCCTGATCGTGACGGGATGCGCGGCCCAGACCGAACCGCAGACCTTTGCCGAGATGAGCGAAGTCGACGCGGTGATCGGCAATACCGAAAAGATGCAGGCCAAGACATGGGCAGGGCTTTCCGGCAACTTCGGGACGGAGCCTGTACAGGTCGACGATATTATGTCGGTCACCGAGACGGCCGGTCATCTCATCGACGGCTTTGGCACCCGCAGCCGCGCCTATGTGCAGGTCCAGAACGGTTGTGATCACCGTTGCACGTTTTGCATCATCCCTTATGGCCGGGGCAATTCCCGCTCCGTGCCAGCCGGGGTGGTCGTTGAACAGATCAAACGACTGGTGGATAAGGGATTCAATGAGGTCGTGCTGACCGGCGTTGACCTGACCAGCTGGGGTGCCGACTTACCGGGAACGCCGCCGCTTGGCGATCTGGTTATGCGTATCCTGCGGCTGGTGCCTGATCTGCCGCGTCTTCGGATCTCTTCCATCGACAGTATCGAAGTCGATGAGAACCTGATGCAGGCCATCGCAACAGAAACGCGCCTCATGCCGCATCTACACCTGTCGCTGCAACATGGTGATGACCTTATCCTGAAAAGGATGAAGCGTCGCCACCTGCGCGACGATGCAATCCGCTTTACCGAGGAAGCACGGCGCCTGCGTCCGGACATGACCTTTGGCGCGGACATCATTGCGGGTTTCCCGACGGAAACAGAAGCGCATTTCGAGAATTCGCTGAAACTGGTCGAGGACTGCGATCTCACTTGGTTGCACGTCTTTCCGTATTCCAAGCGGGAGGGCACGCCAGCGGCGCGAATACCGTCCCAGGTGGATGGAAATGTCATAAAGGCACGGGCGGCGCGTCTGCGCGACGCAGGGGCCAGACAGGTAGAGCGCCATCTTGCGGCCCAGGTCGGTCGGAACCATCGTGTGCTGATGGAGAATTCGCACATGGGGCGCACCGAACAGTTTACCGAGGTTCGCTTTGACAGCGCGCAGATCGAAGGCGCACTTGTGCATGTCAAGATCACCGGACATGCATCAGGCCACCTTACGGCTTGAGGCGACCTGCTTCTGGCACTGGCGCGTAGGATTTCGTCAGCTTTCTGGTGAACGGAAGGCTGCGCTTGTGGGAAGCTAAACAAACTTCCGGACAGAATGGGGGATCCACGGTTCCACAGTAAAGTTGAGGCTTCCGAATTTCCGCCGCTTTACTTGCTGCCAAATTCGAAACGGCCAACGAAAAAACCCGCCGGCTCGGCCGACGGGTTTTCTCAATTCATCTCTAAGCGATCAGTCGTGCTTTTTCTTACCCTTGTGAGGCGCCCAGATCCGCTTGTTCGTGAGGTAGAGCAGAACGGTCAGAACGGTCAGGAACAGCACACCGGCAAAACCGGCCTGCTTGCGAGCCATCATTTTGGGCTCGGCGGTCCACATCAGGAAGGCAGCAACGTCCTGAGCTTCGTGGTGAAGCTCGTTCGAGTGGCCATCAGCAAACTCGACATCTTCACCGTAAAGCGGTTGCGCCATGCCGATCCAGCTTCCGGGAATGGTCGAATGACCATGTTCGTCCCGGCAGCTGTCCGGAATGCCGCCCGCGGCGAATACTGTGTTGTAGTGACCAGGGAAATCCTCGGGGGCGCAAGCGGGGGGCTCTTCATAGCCTACCAGCAGAGAGGCAATATATTCCGGTCCGCCGATACCTTTTAAGAACTGGTTGATCCCCAGACCATAGGGGCCGTGGAAGCCGGCCCGTGCCTTGGCCATCAGGCTGAGGTCGGGCGCGCTCTGCGAGTTGTTGGCCGGGAAGTGATCCGCGGGGATCAGCGCGCGGTATTCCTCGGTCTCGGTGTCAAAGAGCTGCGGGTTCGAGATTTCGTCCAGGACCATGAACTGGTCCGCATAGGCGCGCACCTGATCTTCGGGGATACCGGGGCCACCTTCGTCCGCGAGGGTGCGGATCGGCACGTAGCGCAGGCCGTGGCAAGCAGCACAGACCTCGGTGTAGATCTGGAGACCGCGTTGCAACTGGTTCTGGTCGTAGGCGCCGAAAGGGCCCTCGAAGGAAAAGTCGAAATCCTCCACATGGGCTTCTCCACCAGCGGCCAGAGCCGCCGCCGGAGTCAGGGCCAGCGCAAGGATGCTGCTGATTGCAAGTTTCTTGAACATGTTTCCCTGTCCCTTTCTTATTCAGCCGGCGCAGCGGATTTGCTGTCGGCGTCGCCGTAATGCGCGGCAAAGTCTTCTTCGATCGTCGCCGGGCGCGGATCGGGTTTCTCGATCACGCCAAGCAGCGGCAGGATCACGAGGAAATACGCGAACCAGTAAGCGGCCCCGATCAACGAAAAGCTCGCATAGGGTTCTTCGGCAGGCATGGCACCAAGCCACATCAGCACGATGAAGTCGACGCAGAGCAGCGCGAACCACCATTTGAACATCGGACGGTACCGGCCCGAACGTACCGAGGAAGTATCGAGCCAGGGCGCCAGCGCCATGACGGCAATCGCGCCGAACATCGCCAGAACTCCAAAGAACTTGGCGTCGATGATGCCACCGGTCAGGAAGGACGCGATCTGCACCACCCAGACTTCGGAGGTGAAGGCACGCAGGATCGCGTAGAACGGCAGGAAGTACCATTCGGGCACGATGTGCGCGGGCGTCGAAAGCGGGTTGGCTTCGATGTAGTTGTCTGGGTGACCCAAGTAGTTCGGCATGAACCCGACGATGGCCCAGAAAATCACCATGACCAGCGCCAGCGCGAACAGATCCTTGATCACGAAATAGGGCCAGAAGGGCAGGGTGTCTTTCTCGGCTTCGGCCTTGGAGCCTCGGCGCACTTCGACACCGGTCGGGTTGTTGTTACCAGTGGTGTGGAAGGCCCAGATATGCACGATCACGAGACCGGCAATCACGAAGGGCAGCAGGTAATGCAGCGAGAAGAAGCGGTTCAGCGTGGCATTGTCCACGGCGGGCCCGCCCAGCAGCCATGTCTGCAGCGATTCACCCACAAACGGGATCGCGCCGAACAGGCCAGTGATCACGGTTGCACCCCAGAAGGACATCTGACCCCAGGGCAGGACGTAGCCCATGAAACCGGTGCCCATCATCAGAACGAAGATGAGGATGCCGATGATCCAGGTGATCTCGCGCGGTTCTTTGTAGGAACCGTAGTAGAGACCGCGGAAGATATGCGCGTAAACCGCGACAAAGAACAGCGAGGCGCCGTTGGCGTGCAGGTAGCGCAGCATAAAGCCGCCGTTCACGTCACGCATGATGTGTTCGACGCTGGCAAATGCCATGTCCACGTGCGGCGTGTAGTGCATCACGAGAACGATGCCGGTGATGATCTGAAGCGCCAGACAGAAGGTAAGGACGATCCCCCAGATCCACATCCAGTTCAGGTTCTTGGGCGTGGGGATCATGATGGTGTCGTACAGGATGCCGACTACGGGCAGGCGGCGGTGAAGCCACTTTTCAGCGCCAGTCGAAGGTTCGTAATGATCGTGCGGAATTCCGGCCATGTTCAGTCCTCCCCTTATCCCAGTCTGATGGTTGTTTCGTCGGTGAATTCGACAACCGGAATCGGCAGATTGCGCGGTGCGGGCCCTTTGCGAATGCGCCCGGCAGTGTCGTAGTGCGACCCGTGGCAGGGGCAGAACCAGCCGCCAAAGTCGCCAGCGCCGTCGCCCAGCGGCACACAGCCGAGGTGGGTGCAGACACCCATCATGACCAGCCATTCGCCGGTTTCGTCCAGCGCGCGGTTTTCATCGGTAGCCGGTGCTTCGCCCGAGATATTGGCGTTTTCGGCATTAGGATCGGGCAGCGCGCTCACGTCGACTTCGCGGGCGGCTTCGATTTCGGCCTCGGTCCGGCGACGGATGAACACGGGTTTACCAAGAAACTTGACGGTGATCTGGGTGCCGGTCTCAACGCCGCTCAGATCGACATAGATCGATGAAAGGGCCTGAACGTCGGCAGAAGGGTTCATCTGATTGACCAGTGGCCAGATCGCGGCGCCTGCTGTTACGGCACCGGCACCAGCCGTTGCGTAATACAGGAAATCTCTCCGGGTGCCTTCGTGATCGTCTGCGTGGGACACGAGGTTTTCTCCAATTCCAGCGCCCGCTGGGGGCAAACATGCGTGTGGACCGCACGGAATACGGCCCCTCATTTGGCGTGTCTAGCGAGGTCAAAAAGGTTCGTCCAGCGGTCAAAGCCGCGCAGGACGTCGCATGGGGTTGCAAAACCGCAAAAAAACACAAGTTGGGCTTGCTTCACGCGCCGGTGAATTAACCTTGGTGCGCTGCGTTCAGCCCTCTGGCGGGCGAGTGGCGGCGACGCTGGGGCGCGATTCGACGCTTTCGACCCATTTCGCCAGGGCATCATTTCCCTTGCGCCAGTTGCGAGCATCGTGCCGAAAATCAATGTAACCCAGCGCGCAGGCAACCGCGATATGGCCGATGCCGAATGGCCCGGCAAGGTGGCTCATCCAGCGGCCGTTCAGCGCGGCACAGGCGCGCTCGATCTTGCCCCATTGGCCTTCGACCCATTCATCCCAGCGTTTTTCCTCGGGGCGCAGACGGCCCTCATAAGTCATGGCTAGTGCCGCATCGAGAATTCCGTCGGCCATCGCTTCCAGTGTCATCGCATCCCAACGCCCGTTACCTTGCGGATAAAGCCCGCCATTTGCTCGATCATCGAGGTAGGCGCAGATCACGCGGCTGTCGAAAAGCGCGGGCCCATCGGGACGTTCCAGCGCGGGGACCTTGGTCAGGGGGGTCTTTCCCAGCAACTCGCTTGCCGGCGCGATCGGTGTGGTTGCCACCGTTTCCAGCGTCACATCGTCAAGTTGGCCGGTTTCATGTAGTACGATCATGACCTTGCGGACGTAGGGCGAGGTCGGGCTGTAAAAGAGTTTCACGTAACGGCTCCCGTTTCTGACGTGTTTGGCGTCACCCTATGCAAGGCGCAACAGCCTGTCTATGCAGAGCGCATAAGCGCGGCCAGCAGGCGATGATCCGCGCCGAAACCGTAGCTGTCCATATGATCCGCCGCGTGCTCGCGGGCCAGATCTGTCTTGTTCTGGCTCAACTTCCAAGTGCCATCGACGGAGTCGATCTGCATCCGGCAGGGAATGATCGACCGCATCAGCTTGTCGAGCAAATCCATTGGCATCTTGTTGGTCTTCCAAGGCGTTTTGGGCAACAACCGTTCTTCGAACAAGGCCGATTGCCGGTCGAGCATGTTGCGCATCTCTTCGGGAGGTAGGGCGGAGAGGGTGCCTCGTAGATGCACGGCGATGTAATTCCACGTCGGTACCTGATCGTCGATGCCGTACCAGTCTGGCGAGACATAGCTGTCTGGACCGCTGATCGCCATCACCGCCGCCAACGGGGATTTCAAAGCGCGCGCGATGGGATTGGAGCGTACCAGATGCAGATCGAGGCTCTTTCCATCATCTGAAAGCAGAAAGGGTACATGGCTGATAAGGGGGGCATCGGCGCCATTCACGCTCAGGACGCCAAAAGCACGTTCCCGCGCGAAGGCGAGGTTTCGGGTCGAGTCGGCGGTGTGGAAGACGGGATTTGGGTGCATTTGAAACCTTGATTTGTAGCTCTTGCAGTCTTGCGCTTTGTCTTCTGCATTGGCAATGATTGCCCCGTTCTCAGGGCGGGGTGCAATTCCCCACCGGCGGTATGCGGTGTCAAATCCGCGAGCCCGCGAGCGCACCGGAGCTTTCCGGTGGTCAGCAGATCCGGTGCGAGGCCGGGGCCGACGGTTACAGTCCGGATGAAAGAGGACGTGCAGCGTACCGCCTTTGCGGTATGCCTGCCCGTGATCGCCTTGGGTGACGTGTCGAACCTAAAGGAGATGATTATGACACACACCCGTTTCGCTTTCGTCAAAGCCAATTGGCATGCTGATATCGTCGACCGCGCGCTCGACGGATTTCTTGAGCTCATTCCCGTAGCGCAGGTCGATGTCTATGACGTTCCCGGCGCTTTCGAGATGCCGCTGGTCGCGCGTGACCTCGCGCTATCGGGGCGCTACGGCGCAGTTGCTTGCGCCGCTTTCGTTGTCGACGGGGGGATCTACCGGCACGATTTCGTAGCACAGGCCGTTGTCGATGGTCTTATGCGGGCCGGACTGGACAGTGGCGTGCCGGTTCTCTCGGTGTCGCTGACACCCCATCACTATCAAGAGACCGACCACCACAATGCCATCTATCGCGAGCATTTCGTGGAAAAAGGCCGAGAGGCGGCTGGGGCGGCACTGGCCATATGCAAGACGCGGCTTGAACTGGCGGCATGACCCGGGGCCGCTCTTTGCAACGCTAACACATTGTCACGGTGCAGCGGCCGGGGGAGGGGTCACGATGCTTTCTCTCCCGGTCCCATTGCGCGCCGAAGCAACAGATCGAGCCGGTTGAAGCTGTCCCTGATTTCACCGGTTTCCGCCTTGGAGAAGTAAGCATCCAGTTCCGGCCAGACCTTCACGGCACTGTCCAGAACCGGGTCCGCGCCCGCAGCGTAGAGCCCTGCCTTGATCATGACCTCGGACTGTTCATAGGCGCCAAGCAGCTTGCGCGCCTTGGCGATTATCCTGTTTTCAGCCTCGTTTGCCGCGTCCGGCAGGCTTCTCGATACGGACTTGCCGACGTTGATCGCGGGAAAACGGCCGCGCTCGGCAATATCGCGATCCAGCACGATATGGCCGTCCAGAACACCTCGGAGAATGTCGGCAATCGGTTCGTCCATGTCCGATCCGGCAACCAGTACGCTGAAAATTGCCGTGATCGACCCTTGGTCGATCGTGCCCGGTCCTGCCCGTTCGCAAAGCGCCGTTATCACCGGATTCACCGACGGGGGAAATCCTCTGAGCGCGGGCGTTTCACCAGAAGCGACCGCGATTTCGCGGTGCGCTTCGGCAAACCGCGTGATTGAATCGGCCAGTAACAGTACGTTCTTTCCCTTGTCCCGGAAATATTCGGCGACCGTCATTGCCGACCATGCGCAGCGGCGGCGCGTCAATGCCGACTGATCCGAGGTCGCGGCAATCACGACCGCCCGGCGCATTCCTTCTTCCCCAAGTACCCGCGTGACAAAATCGTTGACCTCGCGCCCGCGCTCTCCGATCAGGGCGACCACGACAACATCCGCCTCCATGTTTCGAGCAAGCTGGCCAAGCAGCCGGGATTTGCCGACACCCGAGCCGGCGAACAGCCCCAGTCTTTGACCTTCCACAATGGGCAGGATCGTGTTGAGCACCGCGATACCGGTGTTCAGGCGCCCGCCCAGAGGGCGTCTCGATACGGCAGGCGGCGGCGGGTTCATGATGTCGAGCGCCTTGGGTCCTCGCAAAAGCGGATCACCGTCGATCGGGGCGCCAAAGGGATCGACAATGCGCCCGATCCAACGCTCGCTCGGCGTAAAAACGGCTTGGGGCAAGGGAGCGACCCGGTCATTCACCGCAAGGCCTTCGGGTGCCATGTCAGGCAAAATTCCGATGGATTTACCATCAATTTGAAGCACTTCCCCGATGAGTGGGACCCCTGATTTGCGGCGGAGCTCTATGCGATCGCCGATGCGAACCTCTTCAGAAAGACCCGAAGCATGCACCAACCCGCCAGAAATCGAGGTAACGCGCCCGATCGTACGCCATAAAGACAGTTCCGAAATACTGTCGTGCAAAGCCGTAAACAGCTCATCCATCGCGCAATTCCCTCAGTTTCCTGAAAACGGTTTCTAAAGGAATCGGGGTTAAGCCTTGATTGAAATTGATCGAGGGAGAAGCCCCGATGTTCTCTGACTTGAATGTCTTTAAAACAGCTTTTGCGATGGCAGCCCATGCTGGGAAACGGCAGGCCGTAATCGCCCAGAACGTATCGAATGCGGACACGCCGGGTTACGCCGCCAAGGACGTGCCCGATTTCTCCAGCACCTACGAATTGGAACGTGGCGACAGCATGCGCGCCACGCGTCCAGGGCATTTCGATGCAGACCGGCAGCCCGGCATGATCCGTGTCATCGAAGACCCGGATGCAATCGCCGAACCAAATGGCAACTCCGTTTCGGTCGAAATGGAGATGATGAAAGCTGTCGATGCAAAGCGCTCACATGACAGGGCGCTCGCGATCTACCGAAGCGGTCTCAGCATTCTGCGTACCAGTCTTGGAAGAGGGTGAACCAGTTCATGAGTGATTTTTCAGATGCCATTGCCGTTTCATCTGCGGGTCTACGCGCGCAGGCCACCCGCTTGCGGCATGTTTCAGAAAACATTTCCAACGCCGACACGCCGGGTTACCGCCGCAAAACCGTACCTTTCGAAGTCGAGAGCGAGATGCTCGGCGGTCCGGCACTTGTTTCTGTCGGGCGCGTGCAGCTTGACCAGAGCGAATTGGAGAAAGTCTTTGATCCCTCGCATCCGCTCGCTGATGAAACCGGCCACTTTGAGGGGTCGAACGTCAACCTGATGATAGAAATCGCTGACGCGCGCGAAGCGCAGCGCAGTTACGAAGCCAACCTGAAAATGTTCGATCAGACCCGGCAGATGTCTTCCGGGTTGATGGACCTTTTGCGCAAATAAAGGAGAACCAGAATGGATATCCGCAGTTTATCTGCCGTGAAAAGCTATGCCTCGGCACGACCCGCGACCGAACCGGGAGAGAATGGTCCGGACATGATGCAATCGCTTCAGGCGGTTGGAAAGGAATTTGCCGAAACGCTCCGCGCGGGCGAACAAGCGGCCATGGGCAGCATGACCGGCAGCGTGGATCCTCACGCCCTCGTACAGGCGCTTGCACAGACGGAACTGGCGGTCGAAACCGCGGTCACGGTTCGGAACAAGGTTGTCGAGGCCTATCAGGAAATTCTCCGGATGCCGGTGTAACATGCTGGACGAAGGCGTTTTCTTTGACACGCTCCGGCAGGGGTTGTGGACGGCCGTGATCATCTCGACGCCGATCCTGTCCGTAGCACTCGTAACCGGGCTGGCCATCGGCCTGTTTCAGGCGCTGACTTCCATTCAGGAAATGACTCTGACTTTCGTGCCAAAACTGGCAGCGATCGTGATCGTTTTCTGGATCACGATGGATTTCATGACGGAAACGCTTGTCGCCTTCTTTGAAGGGCATGTCATACCGCTCATTGCAGGAGGTTCCTGATGGACGCCACCGCCTATGTCACCCTGTCGCGCCAGTCAGGGCTGATGAATGAAATGCGCATCATCGCGAATAACATCGCCAATTCGGGGACAACCGGGTTCAGGCAGGAAGGCATTGTATTTTCGGAATACATCAAGTCGGCTGCCCGCCAGCCTTCGCTTTCGATGTCGCGTGCCCAGGTTCGCAACACCTCGATGGAGCAGGGCACGCTCACGCAGACGAATGGCAGTTTCGACTTTGCCATCGAAGGCGATGGGTTCTTCTTGATTGAAACCCCAGCCGGCGAGAGGCTGACGCGCGCCGGAAGTTTCACGCCGAACGCGAATGGCGACCTTGTCACGCCGGACGGGCATCCGGTTCTGGGCGCCGGTGGTGCGCCGGTCTTTGTGCCGCCCGGAACCCAGATCGCGGTGGCCGCTGACGGGACGCTCAGCGCCGGTGGTCAGCCGCTTGGACAGATCGGGATCTATCTGCCTTCCGACCCGCTCGACATGCAGCGCCAGGACGGCGTGATGTTCGAAACCACCGGAGGGGTTGAGCCGGCCGATGATGCGCGTCTGCTTCAGGGCTTTCTGGAAGGTTCGAACGTGAACCCCATGCTGCAGATTACCCGAATGGTCGAAGTTCAGCGCGCCTATGAAATGGGCCAGAGCTTTCTGCAGGCCGAGGATGAACGGGTTCGCACGGCCATCAAGACCCTGATCAGAACATAAAGGAGACCTACGATGCGCGCCTTGAAAATCGCCGCTACAGGAATGAGCGCTCAGCAGATGCGCGTCGAGACGATTTCGAACAACCTCGCCAATATGAGCACGACGGGCTACAATGCGCGGCGTGCCGAATTCGCCGATTTGCATTATCAGCAGGTTACCCGGGCGGGCACGATCAACGCCGCCGATGGTACCGTCGTTCCGACCGGCGTGCAGCTTGGGCTTGGTGTCCGTCCCTCAGCGGTAAGCGTCCATCTTGAGCAGGGATCGCTGGAAGCGACCCAGGCCGATCTCGACATGGCGATCGAAGGGAACGGCTTTTTCGAAGTTACACTCCCATCGGGGCAGTCGGCCTTTACGCGCGACGGAAGTTTCAAGCGTTCGGCGGACGGTCTGATCGTCACCAACGAAGGTTACCCGGTCGCGCCGGATATCACCATTCCCGCTGATGCACGCAGCATTTCTATAAATGGCGATGGAGAGGTCTACGCCTATTTCACCGACAATGGCGAGGGCCAGCTCTTGGGCCAGTTTACCCTAGCGAGCTTTACGAATGCCAAGGGGCTTGAGGCGATTGGCAGCAACATGTTCCTCGAAACCGAAGCTTCCGGTGCAGCACAGGTATCCTCTCCGGGCGAAGACGGTCTTGGGACGGTACGCCAGGGCTATCTCGAAGCCAGTTCGGTCGATGCCGTGCGCGAGATTACAGAATTGATCGAAGCGCAGCGCGGGTATGAGATGAACGCCAAGGTTATCACGGCTGCCGACCAGATGCTTGCGGCAACGACGCAGGTTCGCTGATGAACTATTTCGCGCTTCTCCTTCTTCTGGCCGGCGCGCCTGCCGTGGCTGAGGTACTCGTGCCGGTGCGAACCATCCGGGCAAAGGAAATCATCACCGCCCAGGACGTCATCGTCAAAAATGCAGATGTGCCCGGTGCCCTTGGACAAATGGCGGATGTTGTCGGTATGGAGGCGCGGGTGTCGCTTTACGCGGGGCGGCCGGTGTACGGCAAGGACATTGGCCCACCGGCTTTGATTTCGCGGAACGAAATCGTGCCCCTCATTTTTTCCAGCGGTGGTCTGCATATCGTGACCGAGGGGCGCGCGCTTGACCGCGCGGCGGCCGGTGAAACCCTGCGCGTGATGAACCTTTCATCACGTTCAACAGTCACCGGTTATGTCATGTCGGACGGTACAATCGAGGTCAGGTAATGCGTTTAAATGTTGGTACCAGTTTTCTCATTCTTATCGGCCTGATCGTGTTCGGCGCCTGCGGCCGTGTCGATCATCTCGGACGTCCCCCAAGTTTCTCCGCAAACAAGGAAACGCCCGAACATGTGGCCATGTTGTGGCCAGGACTGCCGCTTACGACCCAGACCGTGCGCACCGTGGATCGGGCTTCGCTCTGGAGCCGGGAACGCGAAAGCCTTTTGGGTGATCGTCGTGCCATCAAGAAAGGCGATATCCTGACGGTTGTCATTGAAATCGATGAAAAGGCCGAAATTTCAAACGGAACCTCGCGATCGCGCAATGCCTCGGAATCTTTGGGCATTCCACAGCTGCTTGGGCTGCCGCAGAGGGTTGATGAGAAACTTCCCGAAGGCGCTACACTCGGGAATGCGGTCGATCTGAGTTCGGGCACCCAGACATCGGGTCAGGGATCAGTGAAGCGAAACGAAAAACTGACGCTTCGGGTTGCGGCAACGATCATTGATGTTCTTCCAAACGGGGTCTTGTCGATTAACGGGTCTCAGGAACTGCGCGTGAATTTCGAGATCCGCGAACTGCTTGTGTCCGGCTACGTGCGGCCTGAGGACATCTCGCGGCAGAACGAAATCACCTATGACAAGATCGCGTCTGCCCGCGTGTCCTACGGAGGACGGGGCCAGATAACCGATGTTCAGCAACCGCGCTATGGTCAGCAGATCCTTGACGCTGTCCTGCCGTTCTGAGGGAGGCTGTGATGGGAAAACTTATACCGCTTGTTTTTCTTCTCGTCGGCCTCGGAGCGGGAATCGGGGCGGCGATGTTCCTTGGGCCAAGCGGGACGGATGAGGCGCATACCGCGCCCGTCAAGGAACCCGAAGAGCCTGAAAGTGACTCCGAATACACGCGTATACCAAACCAGTTCGTGGTCCCGCTTATCAAGGATGACCGCGTGGCAGCGATGGTGGTGATTTCGCTCAGCATTGAATCCGATCCCGACCAGGGCTCAGCCATCTACGCACGGGAACCGAAACTGCGAGATCTGTTTCTCAGAGTGTTTTTCGATCACGCCAACATGGGCGGGTTTCGGGGCAGCTTTACAAAATTCGAAAATATGGAACTGCTACGGAACGCTCTACGGGAAGTGGCTCAGAAAGAGATGGGAAGCGTCATTCGCGATGTTCTGATAACCGAAATCGCCCGACAGGAAATGTAGCTTTCCTAGACGCCCGACATCAGGCGATCGTAGAACTTGCGCATCTGTTGCTTTTTCCGGTCGTCCTTTTCCATTTGCAACATCTGTTCCACCGCTTCCCGCTTGCCGAAAGCCTTTCGGAAGCCCGCGATCGCATCTGACTTCCTTGCTAGGACCTGCGCAAGTTCCATGTTCAGCTGGCGGCGGGAGCGCGATACCCATGATTGCCAAAGGATGTCCGCCCCTACGATGCTCATGGTCTGGATCGCGTCTGCAGGTGCTTCTACCTGCCGGGATTTCTGTTCCAGACGCATCAGCTGTTCGCGGATCTGCGCCTCCTCGCGAAGGATGTCGCTGATCTTGGCGTATTCCTGCAAAAAGCGAAGCTGGGCGACAACATGCAGATCTTTCAGTTGTTTTCGACTCATGACATTCGTTCGCGTGCCTTTCGGCGCATATCTTCGGCAAACCTGATCGCGACTGCGACCGGGCCGAAGAACTCGTGTTGAATTTCCTCGCCGACTTCGGTGACCGCGTGCAGGGCCCGTGCGGTTGGCGGGTCACTATGAACGGGGACGCCGCACTCCTGTGCTTTCTCGCGGATGGATGCTGCCATTTCGTCCACCCCCTTGGCGACGCAGACCGGAGCGCTCGTTGGTTTGCGATCCCATTTGAGCGCCACCGCAAAATGCGTCGGATTGACGATGATCACGTCCGCCTCTGGCACGGCCGCCATCATCTGGGACATGGCGATGGTCTGGCCGCGCATTCTTCTCTGCTGCTTGATATACGGGTCGCCTTCGGCCTCTTTCGCCTCGTCAGTCAGTTCCTTGCGGGACATCATGTTCTTGCGTCTGTGTTCCTTGTGTTGCCAGAGCGCATCGATGATGCCCAGCGCGCTCGCAATGAGCAGGGCGATCAACATGAATTGCACGCAAAGCTCGGCGAGCAACGCAACGACCTGGCGTGGCGCTGCGGCGATGCTGCCAACGATTTCAGGTAAATGAGCTTTGATGAAGAGAGCAAGGCATGCCGAGTAGAGCAGCAGCTTTACAAAACTCTTGAAGAATTCAAAAAGCCCGCTTCGGCCAAACTTGTTCTTCGCGTTCGAAATGATCGAAATGCGCGAGATCTTTGGCTTAAGTTTGCTTGGGGCGAACACCAAGGCACGTTGGGCGAGGATCGACAAGAGCACGACGGCGGTCGGAACAACGAACCATGGCGCGGCGGAAATCGCCATCTGCCAGAGAAAACCTCCCATAAGCGGACGAGGGCTACCTCTGAAAATCAGATCCGCCAATTCATAAGATTGATCGACCATGACAACGAACACTGAACCCATGGCCTGCAGCGACTGTGCTCCTACTGCCACCGCCGCCACAAGGATCCCGGCATAGGCTGCCGCAACCGAAAGATCCGTCGACCGCGCAACTTCTCCCTTTTCCCGGGCCTTCAGGAGTTTCTGCTCGGTCGGTTCGTGGGACTTCTCGTTGTCGTCTTGTCCACCGCTCATCTTATTTCCATCGGATTCGCAAAAAATCTGGCGAGACTATCCGCCCAGATCTGCAGCAGCATCGGAGAGCAGACGAACAGCAGGAACAGCCCGCCGAAGGTGATGACCGGGGCCCCGACAAAGGCGACCATGAGCTGTGGCATGGCGCGGTTTATCACGCCGAGTGTCAGGTTATAGATCAACGAAATGATCACGAAAGGGGCCGCAAGGGCAAAGGCGAGAGAGAAGGCATGCGAAATGCGCGAGATACCCCATTCTGCCAATATCGAGGCTGTGGGAAATTCACCGACGGGGAAGATTTCGTAGGAGTAAATCAGGTACTCCGCGGCATGAACGTGCAGACCAGACATGACCGCAAGCGCGAGACCCGCAATGACGAGCACGTATCCGATTGCCGGAATCGGTTCGACGGCAGCGCCGCCGAGAATCTGAGCAAGCGAGGTCGCCTGAGCGGCAATAGACCCAGCAGTTTGCAGGGCGAGAACGAAAAGCCGGACTGCAATTCCCAGCGCGAGGCCGATGATTGTTTCGCTCAATACAAGAAAACCAAGAACCATGAGATCCGCCGGCTGACTGATCATGGGAACCGCCGGCGCCACGATCATGGTGAACATAAGTGCGATCACCAGCTTGATCCGCATTGGCACGGTCCGCTCGCCGAACGCTGGCAAGAGCGAGGAGAGGGCGGCAACGCGAAGGAAAACGGCAAATCCGTGCCAGTACAACTCAGTCAACCTGCTTTGCAATTCCGGCAGGATTTCCATCATGCAGCGATTACCCCGACCAGTGAAGGTTGCGCTTCCAGTCCGATTTCATCGAAGGATAGCACCGGGTTGGAAATACCGCGCGCGCGCATGATCGTTTGCAGGAAACGACGCCTTCGGGTCGAGGTGACCACCGCGGGATACAGGCCCTTTTCCGCGGTTTCGTTCATCCTTTTCGTTACGCCCTCGGCGAGCTTGTTAAACAGTTCGGGTGGCAAGGCGATGTCATAACCGCCATTGCGCGTTTCGACCTGGTAGGCGGAAAAGGTCTCCTCCCATTCCGGGGCAAGCTGAACCAGTGGTATGGTGCCGTCCGGTCGTTTCATCTCGGCAACCAGCTGGAACCCGAGACGTTGCCTGACGAGTTCGCAGAGAACTTCGGGCTGGGTCGTCTGTTGCCGGCCTTCGGCCAGTGTCTCGAGGATAAGAGGCAGGTTGCGGATCGAAACGCGCTCTTCGAGGAGCAGGCGCAGGACACTGTGCAGGCAGTCGATTGGCACCTTGTCCGGGATTAGTTCGTCGAGAAGCTTTCTATTCGCTTCGGCGCGGGAGGCGTCTGATAAACGGGTCATTTCGTGCAGCAAGCGGCGCAACGACTTGAGTGTCAGCAGTCGCGCAAAGTTCTGTTTGATCGTTTCAAGCAGATGCGTCGCGAGGATTTCAGGCGGGCTGACAATCGTGGCGCCGCTCATCGCGGCGGTTTCCTGATCCTTGGGCGAAATCCAGCGCGCTGGCGCGCCGTAAACCGGTTCGGAAACATCCTTGCCCGAGGGCAGACCTTCGTTCCCGTCGGGCATCAAGGCTAGGACAAGATCCGGATGCAACATCCCCCGGACCTGCTCAACCCCCTGAACGCGGATGACATATTCGCCCAGTTGCAGCTCGGGCTGGTCCGTCAGACGGATGTCCGGAAGGATCAGACCATAGACCGTCGCGACGTGGGTGCGCATGTTGGCGATACGCGTATCCAGACCGGTTCCTGAATCCAGAACCATGCCTACCAGATCGGGGGCAAATTCCACGTGAACGTCATCGAGGTCCAGAACGTCGCCAAGGCCCTTGGCCCTTGGTGCCTCCTGCCTTCGATTTTCTTCAGAGGCCTCTTGTTCTTCCTTCTCTTCGCGTTGCCGCATCTTCCACGCGGCAAACCCAAGTACGGCACCACCCAGAATGAACGGCAGAAAAGGAAGACCCGGCACAAGCGCGAACAAGGCCATGAGCACTGCCACCGTGCCAAGCGCGGCGGGATATTTCCCCAGCTGGTCAAAAAGCGCGAGATCGGTGGCCCCCGTCGTGCCGCCGCGGGCGAGGAGCAGGGCAGAGGCAATCGAGATCACGACCGCGGGAATCTGCGAGACCAGACCGTCCCCGACGGTCAGGATCGCATAGGTTTCAAAGGCCTGCCCGATCGGCATGTCATGCACAATGATGCCCATGATCAGGCCCATGATGATATTCAGCAAGGTGATCAGCAGACCCGCGATCGCGTCGCCCTTGACGAATTTCGACGCGCCGTCGAGCGATCCGAAAAAAGTCGTTTCCTGTTGCTCAAGCTCGCGCCGCGCCTTGGCTTCTTTGTGATCGATGGCACCGGCGGACATATCTGCATCGATGGCAAGCTGCTTGCCGGGCATGCCGTCGAGCGCAAATCGCGCGCCCACCTCGGCCATGCGGGCGGCACCCTTTGTGATGACCATGAAATTCACGATTAGCAGAACGCCAAAGACAACAAGGCCCAGAAAGACACTACCGCCCATGATAAAACTGGCAAATCCTTCGATCACGTCACCGGCCGCACCAGGACCGGTATGTCCCTGTCCGATGATCAGTTTCGTCGAAGAAATGTTAAGCGATAGTCGCAGCATCAGGGACGCAAGCAGGACAGTCGGGAAGGCCGAAAAATCCAGCGGACGCCCGATAAAGAGCGTTACAGTGAAGATCAGGATGGCGAGGCCGAAAGAGGCGGCAAGTCCGACGTCCAGCACCCAGGCCGGCATTGGAAGGATCATCATGATAATAACGGCCATCAGCGCGAGCGCGAGCAGGACGGTTGGACTAAAGAGGTTTTCACTGGAAAACTTTGGCACGGGTCAATCCTGGAAAATGGAAAAACGGCTATTCTTAATAGGGGCGGGCGTATTGTTCAGAGGCACTAAGGACCCCATACGGGTTGCGCCGCCGCCGAACATCGGGCCGGATTGCAGCCCGGTCTGGATATCAAGACTTTGGGGCGGTCCGAAGGTGCTGTACCTGCGCAGGATTGCATCATCGCTATGGCCGGAGATTCCAGCACGGATGCGTTTGAACCTGGCTTCGTAGATACGGGCGTAGTGGGGCGTGCGAGAGTGATAGGCCCCCGCCGCTTTCGTCCAGTCGCCGTATTCCGAAAACAGTTCTTTCAGGAACCGGGCGGCATATTTGGCGTTCAGCACGGGATCGAACATCTCGTCGATCGTTCGAAATGCTGTTCCGTGCCATTTGTAGTTGATCTGGAAGCACCCGACATCAAAGCTGCGCGCGCCGCGGTCGAAATGCTTGTAGGCAAAAGCGCGCGCCTGTTCCCGGTTGTCAAACCAGCGACCCGCCCCTTCCATGTTCACGGTCCAGGGCCAGGGGTGCAGCCCGTCCTTGCCGCCCCTTCCGGTTTCGGTCCGCGTAATGGCCTGCATGACGTCAAGCGGGACCTGGTGAGCGCGTGCGGCGATTGCGGCAGCTTGATCGCAAATCCGATCCGGCGGGATTGCGGCACTGACACTGGTGATGCCCAGAACCGCCCAGCCAAGACCAAGCACCAGCAAGCTCGGGAAAACCAACCGCGCCCGACGAATCTGGCGAACGATCAAAGCCTTGAAAAGTCGTGGCATTCTGCCCATCCAACCCTGTTTCACAGTTGAAACAAGGCTACGTGCGCAGTCTTTAGAATTGGTTAGCCTGAGCCACGTTCACAGCGGCTCAGGCTGAGGGGATAAATCAGATTTCGACCTCTACACGGCCTATGGGATGGGAACAGCAAGCAAGCACGTATCCGTCCTCGATATCCTCGTCGGTGATGCCACCGTTATGCACCATATGGACCTGACCCGACCGCTTCTTGATCTTGCAGGTCCCGCAGACGCCGAAGGTACAGCCAGAGGGGATGTTCAGCCCGGCAGCGCGCGCCGTTGACAGGATCGTGTCGGTCTCGTTGCATTTCTGCGTAACGCCGGACAGGGCAAATTCGATCTCGGCCAATGCCGCATCATCGGGAATGACGTCATCCGCTGTGGCATCCTTGGCTTCCTCTGCGAGCGATGGATGAAAGCTTTCCTGATGGTAATGGGCCATATCAAAGCCCAGACCCGTCAGTGCTTCACGAACCGCTTGCATGAACGGTTCAGGGCCGCAGCAGAACACTTCGCGTTCAAGGTAGTCTGGCGCCATGAGACCCAGCATCAACTGGTTGAACGTGCCCTGATAGCCTGTCCACGGTTGATAGCGGTCACCTTCTTCGACGACCCATCTCAATTCGATCCCGTCGATGCGGCTGGCGATATGTTCCAGTCGCTGCCGAAAGACAATGTCCGAAGGACGTTTGGCGCAATTGATGAACACGACATCCGGGATACGGCCGATATCATACATGTAGGTGAGCATAGACATCATCGGGGTGATGCCGGACCCGGCCGAAATGAAAAGAAACTTATCGGCAGGGTGATGGTGTGACGTAAAGTTACCGGCAGGGCCGATGGCCTTGAGCCGCATCCCGGGGCGCAAGTTGTCGCGCATCCACTGCGTTCCGACAGAGCCGGGCTGCGCCTTTACCGTAACCGTGATCGACACGGGCCGCGAGGGCGAGGAGGAAATCGTGTAGGTCCGGTGCAGCGGGCCACCCGGTACCGGCAGTTCCAATGTCAGGAATTGCCCCGGTAGATAATCGAACGTGGCGCCTGACGGTGCGACAAAACAGAAGGTGGACACGTTCGGCGCCTCAGGGATGACCGATACGCATTCCAGCATTTCCTGACCGTCCCAATAGGCGGGGGCGATTGAATCCTTTGCCATTATCTACTCCGCTGCCAGCCGGACGGGATCAAGGCGCGACCCCAGCGTGTTGCAGTACCAGTTGACGAATTGGTTGACGCCGGTTTCCTGGATGCTTGAATAGGGGCCGGGTTCGTAGGAAGGCGAATTGATCCCGATCTGGTTGTCTTCGACAACGCGGCGATCTTCGTCATTGGTTGCAACCCAGACCTCCGTCAGTTTCTCCAGATCGTAATCGACACCTTCGACCGCGTCCTTGTGGACCAGCCATGTTGTCTGAACTTCGGTCTGCTGCGGTCCGATCGGCGTCACACGGAACGTGATCGAGTGATCCGGAAGGAAATGGTTCCATGTCGTCGGGTAGTGGAACTTGAGCAGAGAACCCGCGTCATCGAAAGGCACGCGACCAAGGCGACGCCGGACCGCGATGTCACCCGACATTGTGTAACTTTTCGCACCAACTTTCAGCGGCATGCGTGCCAGGCGATATTGCCCCGCGGTGTCAATGTGAAAGCGCGACGGAAGATTTGCGTTTTCGCAGCGATCGAAATGGGCTGCAAGTGCTGGCGGCGTTTCTCCCTCTTCGACGCCGGTCACGGCCGGATCATCTGGGAAAGTACGGCAAAGCGCCGGATGGTTGCCGCCGCAATGGTAGCATTCACGGTTGTTTTCCCAGACCAGCTTCCAGTTACCTTCCTCGACAATCGTACTTTGATACGCGATCTTGGCATCGGAAAGATCGTGCGGCGCGAGATAAGGCTCGGCCAGGGTCGCGAAGGCGTCGAAATCCGGTGCCTGATCCGCAAGGCAGATGTAAACCAAGCCGGCCAGTTCCCGGCAATGGATCGGCTTGAGGCCATATTTCGACGCGTCGAAATCTGGACCCATATCCCGCGCCCAGAGTAGTTTTCCATCCAGTTCGTAGGTCCATTGGTGGTAGGGGCAGACCAGTTTCGGCACGTGACCCGAAGCAGCCTTGCAAATTATTGAACCGCGATGCCGACAGGTATTGTGAAAGGCGCGGATCACGCCATCCTGGCCTCGGATGATGACGATCCCATAAGCGCCGATCCGATGCGTGACATAGCTGCCCGTTTTCGGCAGAGCGCAGGCCGGAACGGTGTAAAGCCAATCGCGACAAAAGATTTCCTGAATATCCAGAGAGAAAATTTCCGGATCGCTGTAAAATGCTTGCTCCAGCGAGAAGCCGGGCTTGCGCCGGGATAACAGGTTACGCGTATTGGCCTCTGCGTTCATGGCCGAACTCCGAATTCCGGGCGCAGGGCCCGATTGCATGTTGTTCTGCGGATGGCGCATGGAAACGGACCGCCTTACCGAGGATACCGGCATGGCAAAGCGCCGCCTCCACCGCCCCCCGCGGTTTGACGTGATATCAGGCTGGTTTCCGGACTTGGAAAACCCGGACATGTCCGGTGTTTCGACGCCTTCCCAAGGGTCTCCTCCCCAGTGGCCAATGTCGAAACCAGCGCTTTCCTTACCGTTGCGGGGGCAGTTCCGGATTTACACCGGCTTCCCAATTCTCGGTCTTGCGACCGCACCCAATATCTGTCGGGCACCCTAGCCTGAAATATGCGAATCCGACGTACGATTACGACGTCGTATTGCGCGAAACAGACTTGATGGAAATTTTTGGGCTGCTCATTTCCTTGCGTGTGTTTAGAAAGTTCAGGCCTGACCTCATCTGTGAGCGCGACCTGACGCAGGGGCCATTTTGTGACACCACTGATCCCCGTGGCTTGGCAATTTACCTGACCACGAAATCTGCATGCAAGGCGCCAGCCGCTTTAAGGCTTTTGAGAATGTCAATCATATCTCTTGGTGAAACGCCGAGGGCGTTGAGGCCGGACACCACCTGAGAAAGGGAGGTGCCTTCAGGGACTTCAGCCAGAGATACGCCGGGCTCTTCTTCAAGTGCGGCGCCTGTCCGTGGAATGACAATCGGAGCGGCATCGGTAAAAGGATTCGGTTGAACGACGAGAGGCGCTTCTTCTATACGCAGGGTCAGGTTGCCTTGCGACACGGCCACCCGTGAAAGCCGGACGTCATCGCCCATGACTATCGTCCCCGACCGCTGATCGACGACCACCCTCGCCTTGCGTTGGGGTTCGACCAGAATGTTTTCGATGCGGCCAATGGCGTGAGCTGTCGATGCGGTTCGGGTGGCTCCGATATCGAATTCCACGGTGCCGGAATCCCGCATCACCGCGACGGTGCGCCGAAACTCCCGGTTGATCGCGCTTTCAATCCTTCCGGCCGTTGTGAAATCCGGGTCTCGCAAAGCGAGCCTTATGGTCGAAAGTGAGCCGAGTTCAAAATCGATCTCGCGCTCGATCCGGGCGCCAGAGGGAATGGTTCCGGACGTCGGAACGCCCTGAACCACCTCTGCAGCGTCACCGACCGCAGCGGCACCGCCCGCAAGGATTGCACCCTGAGCAACTGCGTATATCTGACCATCGGCAGCGTTCAATGGCGTCATGATCAACGTGCCACCTAAAAGGCTGTCGGAGTCGCCAATCGCCGAAACGGTCACGTCGATCTGACCACCAACGCGGGCAAACGCCGGTAGCGTTGCGGTGACCAGCACGGCCGCTACGTTCTTCGGGCGAAAATCTTCGCCGTTTACGTTGACCCCCAGCCGTTCAAGAATATTGGTCATGATCTCTTCGGTGAAAGGAGCGTTTCTCAATCCGTCGCCCGTGCCGTTCAGGCCCACCACAAGGCCGTAGCCGACCAAGTCGTTGCCACGGACTCCATCGAATTCCACAAGATCTTTCAGCCGTACGGCGCCTGCATGTGCGGTATTGGCCAGAAGCAGGAAAATGAGGATTGCGCGGATCATTTCAGAAAATTCAGCAGGGAAAGTTGTGAGTTTCGGACAGTCACCGCATAGAGGCTTTCCAGTTGAAACTGTGCTTCTTCTATACGAGAGGCTGTTTCGAACGGATCGGCTTCAAGCAGCACGTTCCGGGCATGCTCGAAACTGGTTTTTTCCATGCTGATGCGAACCGTGGCTTCCTCGATTCTGGCTTGCGCCACGCCGATATCGGCGCGCAGGCTGGCGAGCTGATCCTGTCCGTTCAGCAATTCCTCGCCGGCCCGCTGCATCAGGTTGTTCTGAGCGTCTCCGGAGAGTGCAAGGGAAGGGTCGGTACTGAGCACGGTGAGGGCGATATTGCGAATAATATCCCGGAAACCCTGATCATTGGCTTTCAATGTCATTGACACCGTGTGGTCGGGGCTGACCGAAACATCGGCCAGATCAATATTTGAGCCCTGATACATCACAGCGGTGAAGCCAGCCGGATCATCGAACCAAGTCTGGGCGGCCAGACGTATGTCGTCCGGGTCCGTCAGCCCGGCGATTTCGGCTTGAAGAGTGGCCAGAAGCGTTTCCGCGTCGCGCAGGGGCGAAATGTCGGTCTGGATACCTCCGAAGATGCTTCGCCCGGCAACATGCCCGTTCAACATGTTCAGTGCGATATCCAGATCTCCCCTGGCCCTGCTGGCATTGTGTTCTCTCAGAGTGGTTACGTGGGTCGGAACCGTCGAGAGGAGGTCATTGCCAAGTTCAGATGTAACGGATTGGAGCCTATCAAGGCTGTTCTGGGCAGCATCGGTGAAGAGCCCGGCCTCAGTCGCGGTTACGTGAAATCCACGGAGTCGGGCCAGATTGCGGTCTATGTCTGTCAGGTAGGCAAAATCGCCGCCAAGGCGGTTATTCACATCCGTAACCTGCCCCGTGCTCAGCTCTTGGGTCAGGCGCTGCAGGTCTTGCTTGATTTCGGTGCTTCTGGTCCTCTGAAGCAGATGCCGAGAGAGATCTCCGATAGATGTCAGGTTCATGCTTACAGCCTCAATAAGGTTTCCATCAATTCATCGACCACCTGCAACATACGTGCGTTCGCCGCATATGCCTGTTCGATGAGGATTAACTGGCTCAGTTCCTCATCGGAATCGACGCCTTGCGAGAGTTCGGCGTTCTTCATTTCGGTCAAGCTGGCAGAGCTGAAGGCCAATCTTTGATCCGATACCGCTTCTGCCTGAGCAGCGCTCGATACGAGCGCGCCGCTGATCTCCGCGGCCGTCAATGCACCGGTCCCAAAATTGCCCGAGCCGGGAATGCGCGAGATTTCCAGAACCGATTGCAGCGATTGCAGGAATCTTGCATCGCCGCTCGGGCCCGGGGTGGCAGCCCCCAACCCGTCGCGCAGGCGCCAGCTCTCTCCTCCCTGTTCGGGATCTGCATCCGGGTTGACTCTCAGCCTTGCGGAAAGACCGATTTCTGTGAGTGGATCAAAGGCGTTGCCGTTGTCGGTGAACAAGCCAGGGTCGCCGGGTGAGAGGGTCGGGTCCAGAGCCGGGTCTTCAAAGCGTTCAGTGAGATCACGCGCGACGCTGTCGAGTTCAGCTTGTGCCTCGACGCCCAACTCATCGCGGATTTCGAACTGTGCCGAAAGCGATCCGCCCCGCAACGCGCCCCGCAGGCTGTCGGTTCTGACGGGGTTCCCATTAAGTGTGAGTCCCGACAAACCACCGCTGGCAAGCGTCATTTCCGGCACAATTGTATTCACCGGTGTGAATTCGAGCGTTGCCGCCTGCCCATCCAGGAGAACGGCGCCGCCAATGGTGTAAAGGGCAACCTGCCCATAGTTGCGCTCGACCACGTTCACCGGAGCGATATTGTTGATTTCGTCAATCAGCACCTGACGTTGATCGAGCAGGGCAGCGGTTGGTGCATTTCCGGCCTCAAGGGCGGTTATCCTCACGTTCAGGCCTTCGACGTCGCTGAGCGCCTTGTTCAATCTTTCGACCTGAATCGAGATCTTGCGATCTGCCTCCGAGCGCATTTTTTGTACTGTATCGCTGGCGTTGTTGATCAGGTTAATAAGATCATTCGCTTTGATGACGACGTCGTCCAGTCGCTGCGCGCTGTCCGGACGGCTTGATGCCGAGATTAGGCTGCTGTCGAAGGCGGCAAGCCGCGCTGTAATTGAATCTGTATCCGTGGGATTGCCAACTGCGCTGGCGAACCGCGTTTGGAAGCTGGCAAGCGGAGTGGCATTCGAAAATTCGGCGTCGGCATGACGTCGGCTTGAAATGATGCCTGGATTGGCCTGTCGTTGAATGCCAAGGACCCGGACGCCCGGACTTACCTCGCTGTTCGAGGAAAGTATAATTGAACGTTTTGCGTATCCGGGTGTCAGAGCATTGGCGATGTTTTCCGACACCACGCCGGAAGCCCGGCCCGCAGCGGAAAGCCCGCTGAGAGCGCCGTGTAATGCGGTTGAAAGTGACATGGTGTCGGTTCCTCGTTACGTTACCGGAGATAGAAATTGCTGCAGGTCAGCGTTTAATGTTCGCCGTCTCCTGCAGCATTTCATCGACAGTCTGGATGACCTTGGCATTGGATGAGTAGGATCGCTGGGTCTGGATCATGTTCGTCAATTCACTTGCAACGTCTGTCGAGGATTCCTCGCGGGCAAAGGCAACGATGTCACCGGTCGGTCCGTCACCCGCATCCCAGAGGAAATAGGTGCCGCTTTCGGTGGAGGGCTGATACGTCTGCTGATCCAGCGCGACCATGCCATTCGGGTTCGGCAGATCGACCAGTGGAACCTGATAGATGACCCGCGTGATGCCGGTGTCGAAAAAGGCATGCACCATGCCATTTGCGTCGACTTCGACGCTCGTCATGTTGCCAACGGGGGTGCCGTCCTTGATGATCGAAACCGGGGCAAATGTATCGGAGAGCTGGGTCATACCATCGCTTTGCCCGATCATGCCGATATCAATCTCGATCGGACCGCCGTCCACCGTAACGATGAGCGTGCCGGTCAGAGGATCGTAGGTGCCCCCGGAGGTCGTGCTGACACTCGCCAGTGTCCCGCCCAAAGCGCGGCTTGTGTCAAAGGTGACGCCATATTCTCCGACAATTGCGTTGGCGGAGGCCGAATCCCGGATGACCATCGTCCATTCGTTGGATACGCCCGTCGCTGGAACTGTGGGCTCGAACGTGATGTTCAGACTTTCCGAGGTTCCGAGATTGTCGAAGTATTCAATAGACAATTCCTGTACATCGCCGGAAGCGCCTGCCTCAGTCTCGGTCGCGGGCAGGTTGACCCCGAGCGACATCTGCGTTGTTGGCTCGCCAGAGAACTGGTTTACGTTGATCTGTACAGGCTCAAGCCCGTCTGAGGTATCGCGGGGATAGGTCGGGATGGTGCCGTCCGGGTCCGCGGGCCAACCGAGCAGGACAAGCCCGGATTCGGTCGTCAGGTACCCTTCGAAGTCGGTGCGAAACGAGCCCGTCGTCGACAAGAGCATCGTCGGGGCGCCGTTGTCGGCAGCAACTTCGGCGGAAGAGGCGACTGGCAGCATCCCCCGTCCTCGAACAGCAAGATCGGTCGCGTTCGAGGTCGATACAAGTGGTCCCTTCTGATCGATGAGCCGCTGGGAGGTGGACCTAACGCCGCCGGCCGAATAGTTCCCGCCGGATGCAGAGATGACCATCGAATGAAAGTCGGTCCGCACCGTTTTGTATCCAAAAGTCGAGGAGTTGGCGATATTGTCCGAAATCGACGCCAGACGGTTCGAATTCGCAGTAAGGCCCGCAATCCCCGCATTGAGGGAGGACGACATGGTCATGAAATGCCCTTTCTGATGCTTTGTAACTTGGCACTACACCTAGACATCGCGGCTTAACGTGCCGCTAACATCTAAAATGTTCCGCACTTACTGACGGTGGCCCGTCACTGTTCTTTTCTTAGGATGGTGATTTCGACTCGGTCGTTCCGCGCGGCCATCGGGTTATCATCCGCAGGCTTGCGGTCGGCGTGACCGGTGATCCGCTTGATCCGCTCGGAGCGCGTGCCGAATAATTCCAGCAGACCCCGGGTTCTTTCCGCGCGACTGCCCGACAGAGCCCAGACCGGATTTTCCGCGGCCACGACAGGATTTGCACGCACGAACCCATTGACCGCGACCCCATGCGGCAGGTCCATCGTTCGCCGCGCGATCATCTCGACCAATTCGCGGTAGAGCGGGGTCGGATCAGATGTTCCTTCGTCGAATAAAGGTGCACCTTCGCGGGCAAAGATCTCGATGACGAGGCCCTCGTCGGTGACACGGGTTATGATGTGCTTCATGGAGTTATCGGCAACCATGCTTTCGCCGCCGCGACCAAAAAGCTCTTCCTCGATCTCCTTGAGCTGGTCTGTTTCATCGCTGTCAGTCCGGCCGCCGAAACTGCCGCCTTTCTGCGAGGCATCTATTCCTTTCGCAGGGTCGCCGGGTTTCGTTGAATCCTCGCTGCCGCCGGTGCCGCTGTTAATCAGGGTCTCCTGCGAAAAGACATTTTCCCCTCCAAAGGGATCCTCGCTCCCACTGGATATCCTGTGAATCGGCACGGAGGGGGCGAAATAGTCGGCCAGACCCATCCGTTGCTTTTCAGTCGTTGCGTTCAGCAACCACATCAAGAGAAAGAAAGCCATCATGGCTGTCACGAAGTCAGCATACGCCACCTTCCATGCGCCACCGTGGTGACCATCGCCACCAACTACCTTTTTCCGCTTGATGATGATTGGCGCGACATTTGGCTGCGCACTCATCTCCACCACCTTTTTAACTCACCCGAGGAAAGGGGTAGCACCGGAGACTTAAAGAGAGACTAATGGCGGGTGACAGATGGGTCGAAAACCGGGGGTGATAGCTGTGCACCACCTGTACACCCCCTGTACATCAGACGTCTGACATTTCGCAGGGGTCAGGAGGCGGTCAGGTAGCTGACGGACATGTCAATCGCGATGCGGCGTTGGGTGTTTTGCCATTCCGGCGCGGCCAGATCCTGATCCAGCATCGCCGAGAGCGTGTCCCCGTTTGCCTGGTGTTCCATGCAGAGCGACAGGATCGTGACATAGAGATGACCCGGGTCGATCTGCGCGGTAAATGCGCCGCTGTCATAACCCCGACGAAGCAGGTCGCTAATCGTTTCGATCAGTGCGCGCGTCGAATCCGCGGCGACGGGCAGACCTTTGACGAACTTGCCGCCCACGACGCTTTCGTTGCGGATCATGGCGACGAATTCGGGATTGTCCTCCATGTAGTCAAAGGTGAACTCGACCAGTTTGCGCAACCCTTCGACAGGCGGCAGGGCGCTGAGGTCGAGCTTGTCCTGACGTTCGCGCAGGTCGTTGAAGGTTTCGGTCAGCGAAGCAAGATAGAGGTCTTCCTTGTTGCCAAAGTAGCGATAAATCATTTGGACGTTGGTCTGTGATGTCTTGGCAATGCGATCGATCCTCGCGCCGGTGAACCCCTCGGCAGCAAAGTCGGCACGGGCCGCATCGAGAATGCGCAGCCGTGTGGCGGCGGCATCACGCTTGCGCGGTTTCTTTCCTATTTTGGAAAGGTTCGTCACGGGCTTGACCTTCTCCGAGGGCGCAACTCGTCGGCCACCCCGGGCAGGGTTTCCGAGTATTGTTCGGGTACTTTGACATGCAGTGAATTCAATCTTTTATGACAAAAAATGTGTCTTAATGCCAGAAGCATATGCTTACTGCCTAATTTCGCCCGGAGTCCCTGCGCAAAAAAGCGCCAGAAAAAGCAGCGGAGTTCAGCCTATGGGAAAATCTGCCACCTTGCAGTTTTGAAACAACCATAGGGAGAGTCGGATTTCAGTAGATTCCGAAATATTCGGCCTGTTCCCATTCTGAGACCGCGAGGTGATAGCGGTTCCATTCCGAGCGACGGATATGGCTCAGGTAATCAACAAATATGTCTCCCAGAGCGCCACGATAAAAGGCAGAGCTTTCGAAAAGCTGGATGGCGCTGAGCAGGCTTTCGGGCAGGCGGGGAGCGTTCCCGGCATAGGGGGTTTCGACCGGATCGGGGGCGGAGAGGCCGCGTTCGATGCCGTCGAGGCCCGAAAGGATCTGACTCGCGAAAAAGTAGTACGGGTTGGCGGTGGTTTCCGCGACCCGGTTTTCGATCCGGCTGGCCGCGTCGCCGGGCGTCATCAGCGCCCGGATCATCGCGCCGCGATTGTCGCGCGCCCACTGGATGCGGTCGGGCGCAAGCTGGTGCGGGCGGAAGCGTTTGTACCCGTTCACCGTGGGAGTCGTCAGAAGGCAAGACTCGGCGGCATGCTCCAGCAGCCCGGCGATCCAGCCCTGTGCATTCGCTGAAAGCGTGCCGTCATCGCCGGGGATCATAAGGTTAACGCCGGTCTTGGGATCGACGAGCGACTGGTGCAGGTGCCAACCGCTGGCGGCGCCGTTCTCGACATTCGGCTTGCACATGAAGGTCGCGTGCAAACCCTTGCGTTCGCAGGTTTCCTTTACCATCGCGCGGAACATCATCATGTTATCGGCATGGGTCATGGGATCGGCGGGATCGAATGTGAATTCGAACTGGCTTGGCCCCATTTCGATCTCTACCGAACGGACCGGGAGACCAAGCGCCTGCGCATTGCGGCGCAGATCGTCCAGCACCTCTTCGGCGGCGTCATAGCGGGATTCGGTCAGGAACTGATAGCCATGTCCCAGATTGGCGGTCCGGGCGGGCTGGGCAGGCATGGTGGCGTCCGGATGCGCCAGCCGGTCGTCCAGTTTCTGGAAGACGTGAAACTCGACCTCGAGCCCGACCATGAGCGCGCGGCCCGAGTCGGAGAGCCGGTCGACGGCCGATTGCAGCACGTCGCGCGGCGCGAAGGGGATCGCCGAGCCATCGGTCCGGCGCGGGGTGCAGAAGATCCAGGCGGAATGTGGCGCCCAGGGCAGGGTGCGAAAGGTCGACGGGTCGGGCAGCAGCAGGATGTCGCCCGCGCCCTTCATGCCGGTGATGTCGGGCACATCGTCCCAGATCGGGAACACCGTGCGGTGCGACGTGTCCTTGAGCAGCAGGGTCGAGGGCGCGGCGATGCCGGAGGTAAAGGCCGAGATCAGCGCCTCGGCCACGATGGTCTTGCCCCGCAACACGCCGTGCTGGTCGGCAAAGAGAACCCGAACCGTTTCAAGATCGCTTTGCCGTGCGGTGCCGACCAGCTTGGCTGCCGCGTCGATGGAAACCCCGTCGAGCAGGCCGAGCCGGGCCAGCCGCCCTTCGGCGATCTTGCGGGTAAGTTCTGTCATGGCCTGGGGATTCCCGTTGTTGTCGATGGTCCGTGACCCGGACTATACCTTGGCGTTCCATCCGGTACAGGCCGCACGTCGCTCCGCGTCGCTGGCTGCTGAAACTTCACGCCATTTTTCACGGTCACCGATCGTATCGTTGGAAATCGGGCCGTAGATGTCGCCGGGCGGGGTGCCGTTGAGCATCGGCAGCCCGTCGGTCTTACCTTCCTTGAGGCTGGCGATGGCGGCCCGCATCATGCGGCGGTACCGAATGATCGCCACGTCGGTCTTTCCGAGATGTTCCTTGGTGCGGTCAAAGATCGGACCCGGGCTTTCCACCGCCCATTGGTCGTGCACGTTGATATCGAGGCCCATGCCCGTATAGGTCTCGCGCATCTGTTCCTCGGGGTCGAACCCGTAGGAATTGCGCTTGTTCTTGAGCGGGGCGTAGTCGGGCAGGCGGTGTTCCTTGAGCCGCTGTTCGCGCATCAGATCCTTGTTCACCGGGTCGGTGAAGCTGGTGAACATGGAATACCAATAGCAGTTTTCGTCATCGACCGGGACATGCCACTGGGTGATGATCATCTCGCGGCTCATCGGGATGGAGATCGCCTCGGGGAAGATCTGGTTGGTGATCCGCACATGGGTCTTGCCGTTGTCGAGATGGCGCAGGGCAATGATGCGCATGCCATATTCGGTTTCCTCGACCGTGATGTCCGGGCGCGGGTAGTCGCGCAGCAGCTTGGTCATCGGGATGTCGGTATCGGCGGCCTTGTCGCGGAACTGCTTACCATAGCTGTCGGCGGGGTCTTCGTCTTCGAGGAAGCGGTGCAGGAAAGAGGCGTGGGCCGGGTCGATGCCGACCTCCATCGCCTGCAGCCAGTTGCACTCCCACAGACCCTTGAAGGCAAAGACATGGGTGTCGGGGGCGCGGAAACAGTCAAAATTGGGGAATTCCGGCGGCTCACCCGGTCCCATATAGGCGAAAATGATGCCGTTCTTTTCGACCACGGGGTATGAGGTCGTCTTGATCTGCTCGTGCATCTTCGAGCCTTCCGGCTCACCCGGCTGTTCAACGCACTGGCCATCGCGGTTGAAATGCCAGCCGTGGAAGGGGCAGCGCAGCCCGTTATCCTCAAGCCGCCCAAAACAGAGGTCGGCGCCGCGATGCGGGCAGGCACGGTCGATCAGGCCGAGCTCTCCGTCGTCGTCGCGGAACAGAACGAGGTTCTCGCCCAACAGCTTGACCGGAACCACGGGGCGGTTGCCGGCCAATTCATCGGAAAGCGCGGCGGGCTGCCAGTAGCGGCGCATGACCTCGCCAGCTTCGGTGCCGGGGCCGGTGCGGGTGAGGGTCTCGTTGAGTTCCTTGCTGATCATCTGGCTATCCTCCTTGGGTACGGGTGCAACGTGTGTCCGTGCCTGCGAGGAAAATGTTGAATAACGCACAGAAAGTCAAATAATATAAAATATGTCCTGTCAGGCGTTGATGTTGGCGAGAAGGGGGCGCTGCCCCCCGGCCTTTGGCCTCCCCCCGGAGTATTTGGGGCAAGAGGAAAACAGGGGATGAGTTGCATAAGGGGCAGAGGCGGTTATCAGAGGCTGAGCTTGCGAAATTCTGAAATCGGACGCAGGTGTTAAGGGGGATGTCATGGGCATTGAAGGGGACCTGTCGGCACATGGGCTGACGGAACGGGATATATCCTTGACCTTTGCGAAGGGCATGGCGGTTCTGAAAGCGTTTGACGACAATCATACGCGGCTGACCTTGACGGATATCGCGAAGATCACCGGGCTTGATCGTGCCTCGGTCCGGCGGTTGGTTTTGACATTGGTTGCACTGGGATATGTGGGCAAGGAGGGGCGGCATTTCGCGCTGACGCCGCGGGTGCTGATCCTTGCGGGGAGCTTTCTGCGCGGCAACCGGTTCGGTAGCCATATCCAGCCGCTCCTGAACCGCTATGCGCGCGCCTTTGGCTGCGCAATTTCGCTGGCTATCGCAGATGAGGATGCGGCGGTCTACGTGGCGCAGTCTTCCTCACAGGAAGAAGCGGTGACATTTGGGTTCACGGTGGGAAGCCGTCTGCCGCTGCTGCATACGGCGATTGGCCGGATGATGCTGGCCTATGGTGAGGCGTCATGGCGCGAGTCGTGCATCCGGGAACTGGGGTTCGAGCAATACACGCCCGCGACTGAAATGGACCGCGTTGAAATCGCGCGAAGGGTCGAGAACTGCCGGACGCAGGGCTATGCCATTGCCAACGGCGAATTCGACGCGGGGGTGACAGGGTTCGCGGTGCCGGTTGGTCGTCCCGGCGATCTGCGCGCGGTGGTGGGCATGTCGCAGCCCAATTTCGAGCTGCGCGACGAAGAGATGCACCTGCGCCGGATCAGTGAATTGCAGAAGGTGGCGCAGGAACTTGGCCGCTCGGGTCTCTTCGAGGCAGGCTGAGAGCGTTTCGGTTTTCGGCTTGCATCGCGGCGGCGGCGAGGCTCTGTTGCGGCGGGGAATGACGCCGGAGGTAATTATGGCAGAGATGACAAGCCCTTGCCCGCCGATCAGCGACGCGGACTGGCCGGAGGAACTGGCCGATATGAAAGGCGGGTTTGCGACCGGGCTGAACGTCTATCGCACGATGGCGCATCATCCGTCCTTGCTGCGTGCCTGGGCGGATCTGCGGCAGCATGTGGTGAAAGGCAGCGCGCTGGGCGCGGTGCGGTCGGAACTGGTGATCCTGCGCGCCGCGCATCGGATGGGGTCGGCTTATGAATGGGCGCATCACGTGCATCGGTCGCGCCAGCTTGGCATGGAGGCGGCGCGGATCGAGGCGATGCGGCAGACGCCCGAGGGCGAGGACGGCTTGATTGCCGAGGCGGTCGATGCGCTGTTCGATCAGAAACGCCTGCCCGCCGAACTGGAATCGCGGCTGGCGCGGGCGATCGGGCGGCAGGCGGTGTTCGACCTGATCGCGACGGTGGGGTTCTATTCCACGCTGGGCTATATCCTGATGACGTATGAGACGCCGATCGACGCGGATATCGCGGATTGAGCGCAAGATAATCTTAGCCTCTTGCAGGTATGAGGGGCCAAAGCCGGAGTTTCGTTCATGGCCATCCTGAATGTCGGGTCGATCAACTGGGATCGTGTGATCCGCGTGCCGCATTTCCCGGAACCGGGAGAAACCCTGAGGTCGCGTTCGATTTCCGTCGGGCTGGGCGGCAAGGGGCTGAACCAGAGCGTTGCGATCATGCGCGCGGGCGGCACGGTGCAGCATGTGGGCGCGGTCGGGGCGAACGATACGCGGATCCGGGATGTGCTGCACGATCTGGGGCTTCGCGACAATTTTATCGTCGGCGTGGTCGGTGTTGAAACCGGCAGTGCCACGATCCTTGTGGATGACGGCGGCGAAAACCTGATCGTGCTGGATGAGGGGGCGAACGGTAAACTGCCGGGGGCCGCGGTTTCTGAGGCGGTGGACCAGGCGCAGGCCGGGGACTGGCTGTTGTTCCAGAACGAAACCAACCAGACCGGCGAAGCAGCTAGGCTGGCGCGGGCGCAGGGCATGCAGGTAGCCTTTTCGGCAGCGCCCTTCCGCGCCGAGGATGTCATGCCACTGCTGGGGGAAATCGATTTGCTTTCGGTCAATGCGGTGGAGCTGGCCCAGCTTGAAGAGGCCGTTGGCGGGGCGGGAAATCTGCCTTCGGGACTTGATCTGCTGGTCACGCGCGGCAGCGAGGGGGCCGAATATCTCTCGGGCGGAAAGAGACTGCGCGTCGAGTCGCATCGGGTAGAGGCGAAGGATACGACCGGGGCAGGCGATGTTTTTCTTGGCGTCTTCCTGTCTGAACTCGACGCCGGGGCTTCTCCGCAGAAGGCGCTAGAGACGGCGAATGCGGCGGCGGCGCTTCAGGTCGGCAAGCTCGGCGCGGTCGACGCCATTCCGACCCGGGCGGAGATCGAGGATTTCCTGAGCCGTTAGCGGGTTTTCTTATCGGCGGTGGAATTCGTTCCGTTCAGCTTCTTTTGTCCGGCCAGGGCTGCGACTGTGATGCGTAAGGAATGGCGTCATCCAGCGGCATCTTCGATGTATTGGAATTCGGGTTTGGAATGCTGACTAGATTTCACAGCTGTTGTCATGGCTGGCTTGACCTCTCGCCATATCCTGACGCGGTCACGAGATTTGACGCACATGAACTATGAACAGTTGCTCCACGAGACAGCGTCAATATTCCGGTGATCTGCCGTCACTCCCGAAGGGAAACGACATCGTGGAGCAAGCATAAATGGAGACCAGCGCGTCGGTTTCGCCGTAAATCATGCGTATGCGACACGAGTTGTATTGGCGGAACCTGACGGCCGCAAGAAGTGAATGGCTGACACCCCCCGCCCAGCACAAGTGTGATTTGGCCGACGCATGCATGGCTCGAAGACAGGTGCTTTGCGAGTTTGAAACCGGCTCGTGCGGGGGAAACTCTGCGGGCTGATATCGAAAGGCCAGCGATCTCTGGACGCGCTGGGGCGAGGCCGATGAGTTGATGCGCCGCCGCATATGCGCGAGAGATGCCTTGGCATTGGATGCGATGGACGAGTTGACAGCCGCTTTGCGAACCAGGCTGGTTCGTGGGGCCTCGGATAAGGCAGAGATCGCTCGGGTTGCGGGCATTTTCCGGGGCGCGGCCGCCGGCGCGCGGGCGACGGTTAAGGCGGTAGCGCGGATTTGCTTGTCTGCAGGGATGCTCCGGGCTCGGTTGATGAGCAGCAAGGCGGATCAGGTGGAGAGTTCTCGGGTCGCGGGAAACGCCCAATTCGCAACTGACGTCGCGGGAGACGGTTGAGGCCGTATCGCTGGGGAGCCGATTTTTCTGGGTCGGTACCCGCTTTCCTTTGCCGCCGTCGCCCTGCGGGATCGGTAATGGCCCGGCGAAGAAGGGTGCGCAGGAAATTACCTGCGCACCCTTGTCTTTATTCGCTCGCGCTGTTGCGAAGTTCTTCGAGAACGCCTTCTACAGTGCTCAGCAGCTCGGGCCGGTTGGCTTCCTGAAGCATTTCGGCGGTTTTGTTGAGCTGTTCCATCGCGGCCTCGGTTTCACCCGCGGTCGCAAGGGCCTGACCATAGTGGTACTGGACCATCGGATCCTGCGAAAGACCTTCGGCAGCGGCGCGGAGGTAGGGCAGGGATTCTTCGGTTTCACCCATACGGTAGGCGATCCAGCCATAGGTATCCTGGAAGGCCGGGATCTCGGCGCCGCGCAGACGGCGGGCCACCGAATAGGCCTTTTGCAGGCTGGCTTCATCTTCGCGGTAGTCCGACAGCAGGCTGGCGAGGTTGTTCGCGACGATGACGTTGTTGGTGTTGCGCTGGTACAGGCCGTCATAGATCTCGATCGCCTGTTCGATCTCGTTATCCGCCTGCAGTTGCTCGGCAAGAGTGATGAGAAGGGCAGGATCCTCGGGGTTGGCCTCGATGGCGCTGTTGAGGGTTTCCGACGCGGCCTCGTCATCGCCGGTGAGACGGTTCAGACGGTAGAGCGTGACCCAGGTGCGGGCGTTTTCCGGGTGTTCCTCGGTCAGCGCGCGATAGATCGCTTCGGCTTCGTCCTGACGTTCCAGTGCGACGAGTGAACCGGCCTTGAGGTAACGGAAGTCCGGATCTTCGGGCGCGTTCTCAAGCAGGCCGTTGATGTATTCCAGAGCGGCCTCGGCGCCGTCAGTTGCCAGACGGGTGCGGAAGATCGCGATTTCGGCTGCTTTCTGGGTGCCGGGGTTCTCGGCCACGCCTTCGAGCATCTGCATCAGCTCGCTGCTGCGGTTCTGGGCCGCAAGCGACCGGGCCTGCAGGCTGAGCGCCGACGCGGTTGCTTCTTCGTTGTCCAGTTCCTGCAGACGGTTGATGACGCCTTGCGACTGGCTCCAGTTCTCGGTCCCGATGTAGATATTGCCAAGGGCGACCAGCAGTTCCTTGTTGGTCGGTTCGGCACGCAGGGATTCGATAATGATGCTTTCCGCCGTCCGCGACTGATCGTTGGAAACGAGGTACTGGGCGTAACGCAGGGTTTCGGTCGGCGCGTTGTTGGATGCATCCACGGCCAGCGAGAGCATTTCCGCCATCAGCTCGCGGTTGCCTTCACGTTCGTAGGCCTGGGCCATCAGTGTCATCAGTGCCGCGTCGTTGGGGGCATTGCCCATCGCTTCGCGCAGCAGAAGGATCGCGTCCTGCGTTTCGTCATCCTGGATCAGCCATGCCGCCTTGAGCTTGCTGGCCTCGGGGTTGGACGCGTCTTCGGCGAGAACGGTTTCGACGAGACGACGGGCTTCGACCGGGTTGCCGGTCTGGAAATACATCCGCGCCAGTTCAACCTGAAGCGAGCGAGTCATGTCCGTCTGTTCGCCTTCGGGGATGTTCGCGGTCAGTTCTTCGAGCCGGGCGATGGCCGCATCGCGATCACCCTGATCGAATTTCAGACGCGCGCGCATGCCTTCGAAGGGCAAGGGCGACAGGCGTTCTGTTTCGATAACACGGTCAAGTTCCGCCATCGCCGCGTCGGGGCTGCGGAACCGCAGCATGAAGGCAACCAGGCGACGGGTGATGTCGACGTCGTCCGAGGCTTCGGCTTCGGCGCGAAGGAAGGCTTCGGCCGCGTCGAGATCGTCCTGAGAGACATAATAAGAGACGAGCGCCTGCTTGATTTCCGCGTTGTTCGGAAACTTTTCGTTCATCGTCTCGAGTTCCTGGCGCACGGCAGACGTGTCGCCAAGCTGCTGCAGAAGACCCAGTTTGAGACGATAAAGGGCAAGATCGTTGGGGGAAATCCGGATCGCTTCGCCAAGCTGGGTCAGCGCCTCTTCCCATTGTTGTTGACGGATCAGGTCGTCGATCAGGATCTTGCGCGCGCCGGGCAGGTCGCCGTCTTCGCTGATCAGCTGGGTCGCCGACTCGACAGCTTTACGCTGGCCGTCTGTGTCGCGGTCCTTGAGCGCCTGAAAATAATTGGCGGTGTTGGAGAGCGACTGCGCCTTGATGTTGGTCGGTTCGAGTTCGACCGCCTTGGCCGAATAACGCTGGAGATCTTCGACGTTGTTGAAGTCGAGCGCCATCTCGGCAAGCGCAAGCTGGCCTTCGAAATTGTTCGGATACTGTTCGACAAGCCGGCGGTACTGGCCGTAGGCGTCGCCGTTATTGCCACGCTCGCGCTGGACCCGTGCAAAGGCAAGGCGGGCTTCCATATGCGTATCGTCGAGTTTGAAAACGTTGCGGAATTCGATCAGGGCGCGATCAACATCGCCCTTTTCAAGGAGCTCCATTCCCGCCTGGTAATGTTCCTCGGCGCGTTCTTCGGCGCTGTCACAGCCCGCGAGAACAAGGGCCGAGAAAGCCAGAGCCAGAAAAAGACCGGATGAATTCAGAACACGGGACACAGAATGCCCGACTATTGCCTTGGATGACACAGACACTTTTTAAATCCTCGATATACTTTAATGACGCAGGAGGATTAGCACCCGGTCCGGCGCAAAACAACGACTACGGTGCGAGCAATTATCTTAATGTCACCCCAGAGGGACACCTTCTGGTGATAGTCATTGTCGTAAGTGGCACGCGCAGCGAAGCTGGTGGCGTTGCGGTCGGAGACCTGCCACGAGCCGGAGATGCCCGGACGCAGGTGGTAATAGGCCTGACCGGGGTAGAGGGTTGCCTGTGCCAGCATCATCGGACGCGGGCCGATCAGGGACATGTCGCCCTTGAGCACGTTCAGCAGCTGCGGCAGTTCGTCGAGCGAGCTGTTGCGGAGGAATTTGCCGATCGGCGTGATGCGGGGATCGTTCCGCAGCTTTTGATTGATCCGCCATTCCTGGCGCGCTTCGAGGTTGCGGGCGAGGTATTCCTTCAGGTGCTCTTCGGCGTTCGGCACCATCGTGCGGATCTTGAAAATGCTGAAGTGACGACCGTTCTTGCCGACGCGAAGCTGGAAGTAGAAAGGGTTGTGTCCGTCGAGGGCGACCAGGGCGGCCATGATCAGGATGACGGGAAGAACAAATGGAAGCGAGCAGCCTACGAGGAGGATATCAAGAAGACGTTTACCAAAGCTGCGATAAAGGTTCGAAGAGGAGGGTTGCGGTTCGACCCGACCTAGGTTGGTGGGGTCATGCGGGTCCAAATTGTTGAAATGTAACGTCATACTGCTCACTATACTAAGAGATGAGCTCAACATGAGCTCGGGTCTCGTTTACAGATGTCTTCAAAAAATTCAACATCCAGCCTTAGTCTGGCCATCTTTAACCACCTGACAACTCAATAGGTGTAACAAAAACCGATTCGAGGCAACAAATTCAGCCCTACTGTTAACTCCACACCGTACTGTAGCAGGAGATTGCGGTAATTGTAGACAAATTACCGACAATCTCGTGAAAAACTTGCCGGAATCGATGCCCCAAAATCGCCTTATTGCTGCCCAGAAGCGAGAATCAGGCCCGGCTGTCCCTCTCGCGCAGGGCGTTGGTGGGACGGTTCATCGGTGGGGAGGGGTGGAACGGGAAGGTGATGCAAAAAAACACATTGTTACAGGCAGCTACCTTGGAAATGAGTGGTTTTTGACAGATTGTGGCCCGAAACGGGATTTAAGACACGTCCACAGTTTGGACGGTTTTTAATATGCTTCGCGGTCAGCTACGTTGGGGCGAGCCTTTATGATCGTGCTCTTGGAATGGTCAAATTGCCGGTTGCACTCGCCGGGCACGCCAGTAGGCGTTGCTTGGTAAACATTTGGATGGAAACGATCGCTAGTGAATGAGTTCTACCTAAACTACTTCGGGCTCAACCAACGTCCGTTCACCCTGCTGCCGGATCCGGAGTTCCTGTACTGGTCGGAGCAGCACCGGCGCGGGTATGCCGTGCTGGAATACGGAATCATGTCCCGGGCACCGATCACGATTCTGACCGGTGAGATCGGCGCGGGCAAGACGACCCTGCTGCAGAAACTGCTTGGTCAGATAGAATATGGGGTCACCGTAGGGTTGATTTCCAACGCGCAGGGCAATCGGGGCGAAATCCTTCAGTGGGTGCTGAACTCGCTGGATGTCGAATTCGAGCCGAACGCCAGTTACGTGCAGAACTTTCAGAAGCTTCAGGACTTTCTCGTCGACGAATACGCACAAGGCAGACGTGTCATACTTGTCTTTGACGAGGCGCAGAACGTATCGGTCGAAGGGCTGGAAGAACTGCGGATGCTGACAAATATCAATTCCAACAAGGATGAGCTTATACAGCTTATACTTGTGGGGCAGCCGGAATTGCGCGACATGATCCGCGACCCCCGGATGAATCAGCTCGCGCAGCGCGTCGCGGCAAGTTTTCACCTCAACCGGATGGATCGCGACGGGACACGGGCTTATATTGTGCATCGAATGAAGACGGCTGGTGGGACCGGCGAAGAGTTCACAAAGGACGCCACGACGCTCATCTTTGAGGCGACCGGCGGCGTTCCCCGCCTCATCAACCAGTTGTGTGATTTTGGACTGCTCTATTCGTGGACAGACGACTCACGCGTTGTTCATAAGGATTGTATCCAGTCCATTCTGGACGATGGTACTTTCTTCTGGGCCGAGGGACGGCCGACGGAGACTGAAAATCAATGAACGAGATACGTTTTTATCTTTCGCTCTTCCTGCGCAGGCTTCCCGCCTTCCTGCTGGTCGCGGCCTTGGTTTCGGCGGTTTCGATCATCGTCGCCACAAGCCTGCCGCCCGCCTATGTGTCGCGGACGCGCCTGTTTGTGGAAGCACCGCAGATTCCGGAGAACCTTGCCCCGAGTACGGTCAACGTGTCCGGCGCAGAGCGGCTTCAGCTTATCGAGCAGCGGCTTTTGACGCGTGCCAACATGCTGGACATCGCAAACCGTCTTAACGTTTTGGAAGATCAGGACGAGATGACGGCGGACGAGATCGTCGGTGCGATGATGGCACGTACGCGGATTCGCAGCACGTCGGGGCGCAACGTGGCCTCGCTGATGCAGATCAGCTTTGAGGCGCGCTCGCCACGTCTCGCCGCCGGGGTTCTCAACGAATATCTCAAGCTCATCCAGGAAGACGATCTGAATTTCCGTCAGGCCCGCGCCGGACAGACGCTCGACTTTTTCGAGATCGAGGTGGATCGCCTGAGCAAGGAGCTCGCCGACAAGAGCGCGGCGATCCTCAAGTTCAAGAGCGAGAACGCGAACGCGCTTCCCGACAGTCTCGACTTTCGCCAGAAACAGCGCGCGAATTTTCAGGAACGGGCCGAGAGCATCGACCGCGAGATCTATGAACTGCAGTCGCAGCGCAAGCAGCTGATCGCGATTTTCGAAAGCGGCAACATGCAGGGCGAGCTGGGCGAGGCGTCGCAGGCGCAAAAGGCACTGGCGCAGGCCCGTGGTGAATTGGCTTCTTCGTTACTGCTTTACTCGGAAACTAACCCGAAGGTGCGGTTGCTTCAATCCCGGGTCGCTCAGCTGGAAGAAAAGGTTAAGGCCGAGGCAGATGCCGCAATCAATGCCTCGGGCGAAGAGCTGCCGGAGAATGCGGAGGTTTCCAATCCCGCGCTTCAGCTGCGTTTGAACGAGATCGACCGTCGCATCGAAAGGCTTGAAAGCCAGCGTGACTCGGCCGAGCAGCGTATTGCCGTGCTGACCGAGAATATCAACAAGACGCCTGCCAATGACGTGGTGCTGGATTCGCTTCTGCGCGACTATGATAACATCCAGAAACAGTACAACACGTCCGTGGGGCGCCTGTCGCAGGCGTCGACCGGCGAGCGGATCGAGGTCCTGTCGCGCGGCGAGCGCCTGACGGTGATTGAACAGCCCGCTGTACCCAACCGTCCGACCAAGCCGAACCGGATGAAAATCGCCGGCGCAGGTACGGCTATGGGCATCGCTCTCGGGCTGGCGCTGATCTTCCTGATCGAGTTCCTGAACAAGGCGCCGCGCCGTCCGGAGGATATCATCAAGAAGATGGATATATGGCCCATCGCCGCGCTTCCCTACACCCGTACACGTCGCGAGTTGGTGATGCAGCGGAGCCGCAAGCTGGCCCTGATCCTCATCATTCTGGTGGGAGGGCCGATCACGGTCTGGGCCGTGCACGAGTTCTACCTGCCGCTCGACCTTTTGGCCGAGAAGGTGATGAACAAGATGGGCGTGCGCTGGTGATGATGAATATGGTTAACAGTATGTATTTTGGGTTGGAGGTCTGACAATGGACCGTTTGCAGCAGGCAATTTCCAAGGCGCGGATGCGCCGAGAAGGGGCCGAAGCGCCCGCAGCGGGCAAGCCCGCTCAGCCCGAGCGCAGGGAGCGTAAGCCTCAGGCGCAAGGCCTGAGCGAATTGGACGCCCGCTGGGGTGAATTCGAGCCGCTGACCATCGATGCCAAGACGGTGACGAACAATCGTCTGGTCGCCTACAGCTCGGGTGAAAGCTCTATCCCCTTCGATATGCTGCGGACGAAGATCCTGCAGCAGGCCCGCAAGAACAAGTGGAAGCGGATCGCCATCTGTTCGCCGGAAAGCGGCGCGGGAAAGACCACGGTTACCGTGAACCTTGGGCTGAGTTTCAGCCGGATGCGGGAAAAACGCCTTACGATCATGGATTTCGACATGCGTCGGGCCGGGCTTTCGCGGGCGCTGGGCCAGTCAACCAAGACGAGCATGTCGGACGTGCTTGAGCGCCGTGTTGCCTTTGCGGAGCATGGCAAGTGTCTGGAGGGCAATGTGGTCTTTGGGTTCAACCGTGAACGCGTCAAGAACCCGTCGGAGATTCTGCAGAACCCGGTGACGGCGCAGGTTCTGGACGAAATCGAATCTTACTACGAACCGGATATCATGATCTTTGACACGCCGCCGCTGATGGTCAGCGACGACAGCCATGGTTTCCTTGAGCAGATGGACTGCGCGCTGCTGATCGCGGCGGCCGAGATCACTTCGATGGACAAGCTTGACGTGGCAGAACGGCAGCTTTCGGAACTGACCAACGTGATGGGGATCGTGTTGAACCGCTGCCGCTATACGACCGGCGCGCACGGCTATGAGAACGAATACTACTGAGTGCTGGTCTTGCGGGTTCTGAACCGGTTTATGACCGCCATCGTGACCACACCCGCGACGAAGCCGCCGAGGTGCGATTCCCAGGCCAGCGCGCCGTCTTCGAGAACCCACATGAACAGGTTCAGCAGAGCCAGCAGAAAGCAGTCCCTGAGGATGATACGGGCGCGCCGGTTCAGGTCTGGCTCGGCGATCCAGTCCTGATAACGCCACGCCCCGGTCAGACCGAAGAGCGCGCCCGAGGCTCCGACCATCGGGTTGAAGGCCGTGCCGAGCAGGGCAAATCCAAGCGCGCCGCCCAATGCGGAAATCAGGTAGAGAAGGAAAAAGGGCCAGCCGCGCAGGTTACGGGCGTTCAGTTGCATGAGGTAGACAAGCGAGGTCATGTTGCCCGCGATATGCAGGAAACCGGCGTGCAGGAAAGAATAGGTAAAGAACATCAGCCAGGGCTGCGCCGCGTAGTTGGGGCGCCAGTTGCCCAGAAGACCCGCCCAGAAAGCCCCGTACTGATAGGCGGTGTGACGGAGCCGGGGCGTCGCGAAGAACCCGTAATCCGCCGCCATCAGGGTCAGTTCGATGGCCACAGGAACGACCAGAAATATCAGCAAAAGCGGGACCGGCAGCCACCAGCCGCTTGGGTCCTCGATCTTGCTGCGCGATGTCCTCATGGCCAAGCGATGCAGTGTTTGGATGCAATAGACAAGGGTCGATTGGCAGCGCGACCGCATTGCTCATCCAAGCGTGACATGGCGTCACTTGTGCTGCACCAAAACTGATGTTTACGTCGGGACAGAAACCAGCGGAGGCCAAGCTTTGATGAGGCGAATGTGGATCTTGTCGGTGCTCGCGGGCCTGTTTGCGCCAGTGGCAATGGCAGGCACTGTCACGATCGAGCAGAACGATCTTGTCCCGAGCGACATTCGCGGCGTGCTGATTGCCCGATATCTTGAACCGGGCAAACCCGATCTGTCGCAACCTTTGTTCGGTCCGCGGTTCCGGGCGCCCGAGGCGGAGCTTTTGAAATCACAGATCGCACGAGGCATTTCCGGCGGTTTCGGCGGCATCATGTTCGAAAATCGCGACCGGGGCCATTCGACCCTGCCCAAGACGTTGTTTCCCCAGATGACCTATCTGGAATACGACCCGATCCTGCAGAAAGTCGGCTGGGACTATGGGCTGGCAAACAAGATCGTGATCCCCGGCCCGCTGATCGGAAATTCTTCGACCGCGCTGACTGCGGGACCCAATGCCCGGAGCCAGATGCGCGCGGCGATGACGGTGCCGCTGGGGCCCGAAACGGCTTTCCTGCAATACACGTCAAACAGTCTTTATGTTTACCCGGAACATCGCGATCACGATGCCCGCGACCTGTACCCGGCGATCTGGCCCTATACGGTCAACAGCCAGGGGTCCTCGGGATCGGATCGGTTGTTCATGCGGGCGCTGCTGCTGACCCTCGCCGGGTTTTCGGCGGAAACCCGCGCAGCGCTTGAAGAAAGAAAACTGGTGTCGCCAACCTTGCAGATGATCATGCGACGCAATCTGGCCGGGGTAAATTCGAACATCGATTACATGTCCGGGATCGCGCATCGGTCCGCCTATGATGGCACTGACCTCAGGCCAGAGCGGATGGTCGCGCAGGCCGGGGCTTTGCAGCCGGAACACATCCCGCCAATGGTTCGGCTGGAAGTCGAAGAGGAAGATTTCGGGCCCAAGGGAGGGTTGATGCAGATGGAAGAACGTCTGTTCACCACGCCTGCGGCCATCGCGCGGATCTGGCGCAGTTACGACTGGGAGCGCGAGATCACACTGAGTGCCGCCGGAACCGAGGTGCCCGAGGGGCAGGATGTGCAATTCTTCTGGCGTATCCTGCGTGGGAATCCGCAGAAGATTTCAATCGAACCGCTTGACGAGCGCGGCATGCGCGCCCGCATCAGGATACAATGGCATGACGATTATCCTGCGCCGCCACTGCATGCCGGGAAGAACGGGCCACGTAAGACGTCGCGCGTTGATATCGGCGTCTTTGCGTCGAACGGATCGCAGATCAGCGCGCCTTCGTTCCTGTCGGTTACCTTCCCGACCCATCAGGAACGTCAGTATGGGCGGGGCGATGATGGCGAAGTCCGCCTGCAGGAGGTCAATTACGATTCGCAAGAGATGGAGCGTCGTTACGATCCGCTGCTTTTCTGGTCCGCTCCGTGGCGCGACACGTTTCTCTATGGCGATGACGGCGCGTTTGAAGGGTGGCTGCGCAGGACCGCCGGGGGCGAAGAAAAGATAGCGCCCGACGGGTTTAATGAGCAGGGGGTGCTTGTCCTCTACAACATGCAGCGCAATCAGGACGGAACCGTCAATCTTGTCCGGCGCGGGTCTTCCGGCCCGGCGCCGTGACCTAGACCATCCTGATCACGTCTTTCTCGATCGCGAGCATATAGCCGCGTCGGGCAATATTCTTGACCAGCAGGGCGCTGACCATCTGGTTGCCGAGCGTATCGCGCAGCCGTTTTATCCGCGTGGCGCCGGCCGCTTCGTCGCAATCGCTGGCCGGACGGCCGGAGATCACGGATTCGATTTCGGCACCTGAGAGAACGTCATCGTCCAGCCGCGCCTCGGCCAGAACGGCGAGCGTTTCCATCGCGGCGGCGGTGAGTTTGAAATCGAGGTTGTTGAGATAGACGGTGTTTTCCTCGCGGCTGATCAGCAGCGAATTGACCTGAATGCCGGTGCGTTCGATCTGGGCCATGCGCCGGTTCAGCGCGGTCAACAGGACCAGAAAGACCAGCGCGGCAACAAGCATCGCGGTGGCAAAGACAAGCAGCACGAAGATCACCATCCGGTAGCTGGACAGCGTGTCGGAAAAAGCCGTGCCGGACTGGGCGAGGATTTCCAAGAGCCTGATCTCGGCCTGCTGGGTCAGCCCGTCGTTTTCGATAAACAGCTGTTCCACCCGCGCGTTGAAGGCATTTGCATCCGGCAGGGTCAAAAGCAGAAAGATCCCGGCCGTGGCAAGGATCAGGACGATGGCGGCGATCCCGGCGCCGACGATCAGCGTTCCGGATTTGCGCGTATCAGTAACGGAGAAAGTAGTTGCCGGCATTGGCCTTCCTTTGCTGCAAACCTTCGGGGCCAAATACCGTGAGCACGTTCAGAAGTGTCCAGCCCTGCGACCTGAGCCGGGAGGCGAGTTCCGCGCGCGCCGACTGCTTGTTGCAGGGGCCGCTCAGTTGCATGACGCCGTAGTGCAGGCGCAGCGGGCTGTCCTGCTTGGCCTTGTAATCGGCATAACATTCCGCTGCCGCGGCACTGCCTGCGAGCATCGAAACGGCGACCAGAGTCGATATCAGCATCATGTTTCTCATTTCGCCATCCTGCGCGCGCGCGCGACGATATTCAATAACTTCAGGCGTTTGGAGGATTGCTATCCAATAACATCCCCGCGTTATTGCCTGACCTTGGCATAGAGGGGCAGGAATGGACCATCGACCGGTCACGTTGATCGGATTTATCCAGTACCGCCTTGGAAGGAACGCTTTCATGCACCGTAAGTTCATTGCCCTTATCCTTATGGCCTCGGTTCTCGTGACCGGCGCTTCTTCTTCTGCCCGCGCCGATGGCGAGGATCTGGCCCGCGCGCTGGCTGCGATTGCCGGGGTGGCGATTGTCGGCAAGATCATCTCGGACCGGCGCGACGATGACGATCATGTCACGCATGCGCCGGCGCCTGTCTATGGTCACACACCCCGCCCGCCGGTCTATGGGTACACTCCGCCCCGGACCCGGTCGAATTTTAACTACTCCGTGCATGGCTATCCGATCCGGCGACACACCACGCCGTATCCGGTTCGCCCCCGGCCTTCGCGGTTCGATCTTCCCGGACAATGCCTGCGGTCGTTCAGACTGAACAACAGGCCTGTCCAACTGTTTGGTGCCCGCTGCCTTCGTTACGAGTACGGGTATAAGGCGTCTTTGCCTGAAGCCTGCAAGTTTAAGTTCATCAGTAGTGGAGGAAAGCAAAATGGCTATGATTCAGCCTGCCTCCGCCAGCGCGGGTACCGGAGCGCCCGGTACTGACCGGGCCAGCGGCGCATTGCGTCGCCTTGTGGGGGAGGCTTCGGCCTCCCCCATTTTGTTTGGTCACGATTTGACAAGCTATTCCGGCTAAATCTGAGCGATCCGAGGAAAGGAGCCTGTCATGAATCCGATCGCCAATACAGCTGCAACGCCACGCATTTCACCTGTCGTTCGGTCAAAACCGGCAACAACTGAGGTTGCTGAAAAAACCGGTCTTATGCGCAGTGATCAGGAGGATCGCAAATCAAGGGCGAAACCAATTGAAGAGACGCTATCGCTGACCGTGGACAAGATCGATTCAGCGAGCCTTTTCGCAGCGGTTGCCCGGCGCGAAACAGCTGCCGCGCCTCACCCCGAAAAACCGAAGACCACGCTTGAATTCAATAAACCCGAGATCCGCACCGAACCGTTAAGCGATACGCCCTCCAATCAGGTCAAATAGGGCATATCGCCGGAATGACACTTGCAAATCTGTTCATGATCGGGTCACCACAGGGGTATGAACGGACCGGACGACAGGATTGAACGGCATCTGCTGCGCGAGGGTTTCGTGCGCATTGCAGGGGTTGATGAGGTGGGCCGTGGCCCGCTGGCCGGACCGGTGACCGCTGCCGCTGTTGTGCTGGATCTCGAAGTGGTCTGTGAGGGGCTTAACGATTCAAAGAAGCTTACCGCCCGCCGGCGCGATTTCCTGACCGAGCAGATCAATGAAAGCGCCGAGGTGTCGATTGCCCATGCCTCGGTCGAGGAAATTGACGCGATCAATATTCTGCAAGCCAGCCATCTGGCGATGGAACGGGCAATCGCCGCTCTGTCACCGATGCCCGATTTCGTACTGATCGACGGTCATCTCCTGCCGCGCGGTCTGCGGCTTCCTTGCCGGACGGTGGTTCGTGGAGACGCGATTTCCGTATCGATTGCGGCGGCGTCAATCGTCGCCAAAACATGCCGCGATCGGCTCATGGTGGATTTGGCGCAACAGCACCCCGGGTACGGCTGGGAGACCAATGCAGGATACCCGACGAAAAGCCACAGATTGGCGCTTCAAAATCTTGGCGTGACCCCACACCATAGACGATCCTTTAAACCGGTACACAATATCTTGTATCAAGATAAAACCGTAACCAATTGATTCAAAAAAGAAATTGACGCCGATTCGGCTTTGACTCATCCTGCTGTCAACCAAGAGAGCGCGAAAACGCGTCCGGTGAAGAGGCAGAAATGACAATGACCAAAGTAAAGAGCGCGGCGGCGCTCCCTCTAAACGCGATTCTGGGCGGAGACTGCATCGAAGTGATGAACAGTCTTCCCGAGGCGTCGGTGGACCTGATTTTCGCCGATCCGCCCTATAATTTGCAGCTCAAGGGCGATCTGCACCGGCCGGACAATTCCCATGTGGACGCGGTCGACGATGAATGGGACCAGTTCGCGTCTTTCGCCGCCTATGACAAGTTCACGACAGAATGGCTGGCCGCCGCGCGCCGCCTGCTGAAACCGAACGGCGCGATCTGGGTGATCGGCTCTTATCACAACATCTTCCGCGTTGGGGCCGCCCTGCAAAACCAGGGGTACTGGATCCTGAACGACGTCGTCTGGCGCAAATCGAATCCGATGCCGAATTTCCGGGGCAAGCGGTTCACCAATGCCCATGAAACGATGATCTGGGCCAGCCGCGATGAAGGTGCGAAATACACGTTCAATTACGAAGCGCTTAAATCACTCAACGAAGGCGTCCAGATGCGCAGCGACTGGGTGCTGCCGCTGTGCACCGGTCACGAACGGCTCAAGGATGAGCATGGCGACAAGGCTCATCCGACGCAGAAGCCGGAAAGTCTTTTGCATCGCGTATTGGTTGGTTCGACCAATCCCGGCGATGTGGTGCTCGACCCGTTCTTTGGTACTGGCACAACCGGCGCGGTTGCCAAGATGCTCGGTCGCGATTTCATCGGTATCGAGCGAGAGGCCAAGTATCGCAAGGTGGCTGAAGAACGGCTGAAAAATGTGCGCAAATTCGATCGCGAAGCGCTGCAGGTCAGCGCCTCGAAACGGGCGGAACCGCGCGTTCCCTTTGGCCAGCTTGTCGAACGGGGCATGTTGCGCCCTGGCGAAGAGTTGTTTTCGATGAATAAACGTCACAAGGCCAAGGTGCGGGCAGATGGCACGCTGATCGGTCTGGACGTAAAGGGGTCAATCCATCAGGTCGGTGCCCATCTTGAAGGCGCACCAAGCTGCAATGGCTGGACCTACTGGTGCTTTAAACGCGATGGCAAGACGGTGCCGATCGATGTGCTGCGCCAGCAGATCCGCGCCGAAATGCAAAACTGAATCAATACATTACGGAATACCGCCGGTGCCTGTGGCCTGACACATGGCACTAACCTTGCCCCGCCTTTTCCGGCGGGGCATTTTTTATCCAAGCTTTTTCCGGTCGCCGTACCTATCTTTGGATCGCCGACAGAGGAGCGTTCCGATGCCCATTTCAGATTTCATTCCCAACGGCCCGCCGCGCAGGGAGGAGGATGCTGAAACGCATCGCTTCGCCGAGGAGATCCTTGCGCGGCACAAGGCGGAAGGAATGGCATTTGCGATCAAGGCGCGCTGGATCGCGCTGTCGATCACCGGCGTCATGCTGATCTTTCTCATCGGCGACTGGTCAGTGCTATATTATGAGTTTCTGCTTCTCGCGCTCGCCGGCGTCGGGGCGTTGCAGTATTATGTGGGGCGGGTGGGCGTGTCGCGGCCAGAGTTGTTTCTTCTGGCGCTCGACCTCGTGCTGATGGCCTTTATCTTGACCTTTCCCAACCCTTTCTCGGGCGAAACCATACCGGATGCGGCGCGCTACCGGTATGACGGGTTCCTTTATTTTTTCGTCATACTCGCGGCAGGTACCCTGTCATATTCGTGGCGGACCATCGTGGCGATCGGGCATTGGACGGCGGCGGTCTGGCTGATCGGAGCGGGTCTTGTCTGGTGGTTCGGCTTTACCGATCCGGCGTTGAGCGAAGCCGCACGGACTGCATTTGCCGGCTATCCTCTTCTGGTTGACCTGCTGGACCCGAACGAGGTCGCATTCGACCGGCGGATTCAGGAGGTCGTCGTCTTTTTGATCGTGACCTATACGCTTGCGATAACGGTCTGGCGGTTCAATCGGCTAGTTCTGGGCAATGCCGAGTTGACGCGTGAGCGTGAAAACCTGTCGCGCTATTTTTCTCCGAACGTGGTGGCCGAGCTGTCCCATAACGACGAACCGCTCAAGCAGACCAAGATGCATGATGCGGCTGTGCTGTTCGTCGATATCGTCGGTTTCACCAATTTCGCCGCAACGCATGAGCCGGGTGAAGTCATTGATACGTTACGGGAATTTCACAGCCGGATGGAAAAGGAAGTTTTCCGTCATGGCGGGACGTTGGACAAGTATCTTGGCGACGGTTTGATGGCGACCTTCGGAACGCCCTTGCCGAGCGATCAGGATGCAATCAACGCGCTGCGCTGTGCGCAGGCCATGATGCGGTCGATTTCAGAGTTGAACGCAGAGCGTCGGGCGCAGAACAAGCCAGAGATCAAGGGCAGCCTTGGGCTGCACTACGGTCCGGTGGTTCTTGGCAATATCGGTGCCAACAGGCTGGAATTCGCGGTGCTTGGGAACACGGTCAACGTGGCGAGCAGGATGGAGAAACTGACCCGAAAGCTGGCCGTAGAGATGGCGGTTTCGGATCAGTTGAAATCGCTGGCGCAGATCCAGTCGCCTGATGAACCGTTTCTTCTGACCCTGATTCAGGGCGAGCGGCAGCAGATTCGCGGGCTTGATGACCCCATCGATGTCTGGACCTGTCGGCGGGAAACGTCTGAGACTACTGCCCGTCTGCATTAGTGCATTGTCGCACCCTCAGGCATCGCGGAAAGAATTACCTCGGGTGTGAAGTCGGCCTTGGTAACAACATTGGAAACGCCGGCCATCTTTGCCTTTTGAAACATGAAGGGCGAGGGCCAGTCCGAGACAAGGATCACGGGGATCGAGGAAAACGTGACGTGCTCTGCCAGTTCGAGCGCGAAATTGGCGCCTTTACCATCGGGTAGGTTGTTGTCGAGCAGGATGAGTGACACCCGCCCGGACAAAAGCGCCCGGCGCGCGGCATCCAGAGTAGAAACCACCCTTATGTCGATGTTTTTTTCAATCTTTTGCATGACTCGGGTCATCATCATCTGATCAAAACGGCTGTCTTCGATGATCAGGCATTGCGGTGCAGTCAGCGTTTTGTCGGGCATGAGCCATCCCTTTCAAGACGTGCATTCGACCGAAGTCTGGCAGGCAAGTCTTAAGGAATGGTTCATCTCAGCGGGGTTAGGGCAGGTCCCACCTATTATACGGACCCCAGTCGGTAATTTCGGGGTAATACATGTTTCGCCAGCGGCGCACGCGCGGGTTCATCATCCGCCGCCACAGACGCGGGATCAGCGCTGCCGTTGTCATGACCGCATATCCATGCGGTAACTGCGGCGCTTCATCCTGCGTATAGTTCTGAAGCAGCGGGAAACGCCGGTTCGGTTTGTAATGGTGGTCGGAGTGGCGTTGCAGGTTGATCAGCAGCCAGTTCGATGCCTTGTGCGCCGCGTTCCACGAATGGCGGGGCTGGACATGTTCGTATTTGCCATCGCCGAGGTGTTTGCGAGTCAGACCGTAATGTTCGACGTAGTTCACCAGTTCGAGATGCCAGATCGCGATAAAGGCCTGCAGAAGGAAAAGGCCGACTCCGGTGAGGCCACCAAGGGCAAAGGCAAGTCCGAGCATCAGCGCCTGAAGGAGCGCGTAGCGGTAGAAAGGATTGGCAAGGTCGGTCCAGCCTCGGTCTTTCTTTGCCAGTTTTTCCTTTTCGGCCCGGAATGCCGAAACGAGGCACTGGCGCAGGACGCGGGCGAAAAAATGATGAAAGTTCTCGTTGTACCGGGCGGTAACGGGGTCGCGCGGGGTGCCCACATAGCGGTGGTGCACCAGCAGATGTTCGGAGCGGAAATGCGAATAGAGCACCATGGCCAGCAGCCAGTCGCCAAAAGCCCTTTCGATCCGGGATTTCTGGTGCATCAGCTCGTGACTGTAATTGATGCCCATCGTGCCGGTCACGACACCGATGCCAAAGAACAGACCGATGAGTTCCGCCGTTCCAAGATGCTCGGCGCGGGTGGCGTACCAGATCGCCCAGAAAAGAGTACCGAACTGGATCGGAGGCCATGCCAGAACGAGGATACGATACCAGAAAAGCTGTGAATCGGGCGTATCGGGGTCGGCGTTTTCCAGATTGAGTCCCAGCACCTGGTCAAGCGCCGTGTAGCAATTCCACGTGACGAGGGGGATCAGCAAAACATACCAGCCGCCCTGAACCGTACAGAACCAGATCAGGGGGGCGAGTAGAAAGGCGGAGGCATACGGCAGGATTTGCTGCCAGCGGGCAAGAGTTTCGGGCGCGATCATTGCACTCTCTCATAGCTGAGTTGAATGATTACCACCTAGATTTTTCTGGTTAACTGAATTCTCAAGCACAGTACGGTACTAGGAATCACGCCACAAATTATAGGCTTTCCGCATGACGGTCGGAAGATCGGACGGCCGGAAAAGATCTTTGGGCAGGAATTCTCCGGTATCTGGAAGCTGATTCTGCGCCACCTTTGCGTGTCGGACAGAGAGGATGAGGTGAAAATGGGTAAAGGTGTGCCGCACCTCGCCCGGCAGGGTTTGCCAATCTGCGGTTACGGGAGGCTGCTCGGCGGGGGAGTCGCCCCAGTCGGAGCCGGGCCAGCCGAGCATGCCGCCGAGCAGACCCTTTTCAGGGCGGCGTTCAAGCAGAACGGCACCGTCATCGCGTTCCACAAGATAGACGATACCATAACGCGTCGGCTTGGGTTTCTTCGGCGCTTTGCGGGGCAGTTCGGGCGCGGTGCCTGCGGCGCGGGCAAGGCAGGGGTCACGCAAAGGGCAGATACCGCAGGCCGGGGATTTCGGCGTGCAGATCGTGGCGCCCAGGTCCATGACGGCCTGCGCATAATCGCCGGGGCGCTGTTCGGGTGTCTGCACGGCTGTCAGCCGCGCGAGTTCGGGTTTGACCGTGGGGAGCGGCGTGTGGATGTCGTATAGCCGGGCCATGACCCGTTCGACATTTCCATCCATGACCGGTTCGGGCCTGTCAAAGGCGATGGCGGCGATTGCGGCCGCCGTATAGGGGCCGATGCCGGGCAGGGCGAGGAGATCGGCGCGTTCCTCCGGGAATTGCCCGCCGTATTCTTTGGTGACGACACGGGCGCATTTCAGCAGGTTCCGCGCCCGGGCGTAATACCCAAGCCCGGCCCATTCCCCCATGACATCGGCATCCTCGGCTGCTGCCAGATCGGATATATGTGGCCAGCGCTCAGTGAAGCGTTCGAAATAGGCTTTGACCGTGGCGACCGTGGTCTGTTGCAGCATGATCTCGGAGAGCCAGATGCGATAGGGGTCGGGCAGGACTCCCGCAGCGCGTGCCGCAGGTCCGACACGCCAGGGCAGATCGCGGGCGTGGACATCGTACCACGCAAGCAATTCGGGCGCGATGAAACAAATCCGGCCGTTTTCGTCACGCAATCTTTATGCCCCCTGCGGTGTGGTTTCTCTGGTGCCTGCCCGGCAGAGGTTTACACTAGCGCCGATGCGAACGGAAACCATGTCGATGAACAAAAGAAACTCTACGACACGCGGGTTCAAACGAACCGCAAGCGTTCTGGACGACCAGATCCGCCGCGCGGGCGAAAGCCGGGGATTCGCCGTATCGCGGGTACTGACCCACTGGGCCGAGATTGCGGGTGCCGATATCGCCGAGATCGCCCGGCCGGTGAACATCGGCTATGGACGTGGTGGTTTCGGCGCAACATTGACGGTTCTGACGACAGGCGCGCAGGCGCCGATGCTCGAGATGCAGAAAGACAAGCTGCGCGACCGGGTGAACGCCGCCTATGGCTATAACGCAATATCGCGGGTGCGGATCACCCAGACCGCCCCAACCGGGTTTGCCGAGGGACAGGCGCAGTTCGCCGCCCCCAAGCCCGCCCCGAAACCCGAACCGGCGCCGGAAGCGGTGGCCGCCGTGCACGAGGCCGTGACGCCCGTGCAGAATGATGATCTGCGCGCCGCACTTGAACGTCTGGGCCGCAACGTACTAATCAAATCAAAACGTTAAGAAAGGAATGACATGACCCGTCTTGTCGCACTTCTCTGTGCCGTGATGGCTGTCGGCATCGGTGGCTATTTCGTGCTGGGCACTTCCGGTACGAACACAACCCAAATTTCGCCCTTTGTCAGCGCCGCGCATGCGCAGGACAGTAGCGAGATCGATATCTCGACCGTCGAGGAAATGACGCTTGGGGCCGAGGACGCGCCAGTGACGATGATTGAATACGCGTCTTTCACCTGCCCGCATTGCGCGAGTTTCCACCAGAATATCTTTAAGGATATCAAGAAGAACTACATCGACACCGGGAAGGTGAAACTGGTCTACCGCGAGGTCTATTTTGACAAGTACGGTCTTTGGGCATCGTTGATTGCACGTTGCGGCGGACCCGAGAAATTCTTTGGCATCGCTGACCTGATGTACAAGTCGCAGGCTGAGTGGGTACGTGCCGGTGGTGCGCCCGAGATCGCGGGCGAGCTGCGCAAGATCGCGCGTTTGGCCGGTGTCGACAAGGAAACGCTGGATCAGTGCCTGTCGGACGGCCAGCAGGCGCAGAAGATGGTCGCCTGGTATCAGCATAATGCCGAGGCCGACGATATCACCGGCACGCCGAGCTTTATCCTGAACGGTCAGAAAATCGCCAACCAGGGCTCTTACGAGGCATTCGCCAAGCTGATCGACGCAGAGCTGGAGAAGTAATGTCTGCACCACTTGCTGGACTGAAAGTCATTGAACTTGCTCGGATTCTGGCCGGCCCTTGGGCCGGTCAGACTCTGTCTGACCTCGGTGCTGAGGTTATCAAGATCGAATCCCCCAACGGCGACGATACCCGTGCCTGGGGTCCGCCATTCGTAACCCGAGATGAGGATGTCTCTGCCTCGTATTTCCATTCCGCCAATCGCGGCAAGGCGTCGGTCACTGTCGATTTCTCGAAGCCGGAAGGTCAGGAGAAGATCCGCGAAATGATCAAGGATGCGGATATCCTGATCGAGAATTTCAAGGTGGGCGGTCTGGCGAAATACGGTCTGGACTATGACAGTCTGGCCAAGATCAATCCGCGCCTGATCTATTGCTCGATCACCGGCTTTGGCCAGACCGGGCCTTATTCGCACCGCGCGGGCTATGATTTCATCATTCAGGGCATGTCGGGTCTGATGTCGATCACCGGCGACCCGGAGGGGCAGCCGCAGAAAGCAGGTGTGGCGATTACCGATATCTTCACCGGGGTCTATTCGGTGACAGGTATTCTTGCCGCCCTGCATCAGCGTGAAAAGACCGGGCGCGGTCAGCATATTGACATGGCGCTTCTGGACGTGGCGGTTGCCGTCACCGCGAACCAGGCGATGAACTACCTGACGACAGGTGTCGCGCCGGGCCGCATGGGCAACGCGCATATGAACCTGACCCCCTACGAGGTGTTCGACTGCTCCGACGGTTATATCATCATCGCAACGGGCAATGACGGGCAGTACCAGCGACTGTGTCGTCTTCTGGGGCTCGATGACATGGCCGAAGCGCCGGATTTCCTGCACAACAAGGATCGCATCGCAAACCGTCGTGTCATGATCGCACGGCTGAACGGGGCGACAGCAGGTTGGACCAAGGAAGATCTGCTGAAAGGGTGTGAATCACAAGGCGTTCCTGCCGGGCCGATCAATGATCTGGCCGAGGTCATGGCCGATCCGCAGGTGGTTGCCCGGAAGATGCAGATCGAACTCGACGGTGTGCCGGGCGTGCGTTCGCCATTTCGTTTTTCTGATGCGGAACTGGCGCTGACGCGACCGGGGCCGAAACTGGGTGAAGATGACTGATTGCTGAGAGCGGGGCCTTCGGGCCCCGTTTTCATTCGGCCTATGGCGCGGGGGCGGTCTTGCGCAGCTTTTCTTCGAGTATCTCGCCGTCGATCTTCAGTCGAACGGGCAGGGTGATCACCTTGCTGCGAAACGAAGCGGGCAGGCGCGCGGCGTCCTTTTCCGTCGTGACAAGTTGGGCGTTGCGATAGAACGCCTCTTTCTCAAGGCGCGTCAGCAGAGCGGTGGTCAGAGGCTGATGATCGTCGAGCGATTCAGCGCGGATCAGATCGGCGCCGAGACCGCGGAGGGTGGCAAAGAATTTTTCCGGGTGGCCAATACCGGCAAAGGCAAGAACACGGGCGTCGGACCAGTCCATCCCCGTCTGTAGCGGCTCGAGCACGCCGGTTGCATGGGGCAGCTTGATCTGGTCTCGCCATTGATCTGCAAAGGTCGTCTGTTTGTCTGCGGGGCCGATGGACAGAAGCACATCGGCTCGGGCAAGTCCGATATCTACCGGTTCGCGCAGGGGGCCGGCGGGCAGGCAACGCCCGTTGCCAAAACCCGTCGACGCATCGACCACGACGATGGAAAGATCCTTTGCCACTGATGGGTTCTGAAAGCCGTCGTCCAGAAGGATCACGGTTGCGCCGGACCCGGCGGCGGCGCGTACCCCGGCGGCGCGATCGCGTGAGACCCAGACTTCGGCAAAGGCCGAGAGCAGCAGCGGTTCGTCCCCGGTTTTCTCGGCTTTGTGTTCGGCCGGGATGACGCGGACAGGGCCGGTGAGAGAGCCGCCGTAACCACGGCTGACCACATGCGGTTCGTGTCCCATCCTCCGCAGGGTTTCGACGAGCCAGATGACGGTGGGCGTTTTGCCGGTGCCGCCCGCGTTCAGATTGCCGACGCAGATAACCGGGACGTACGCGCGAAATGGTGTTCCCTGTTTCAGGCGTCTTGCCGTTGCTGCCGCATAGAGATGGCCCAGCGGAGAGAGCAGGCGCGCCCGCCAATCGGGACTGTCGGGCGAGGTAGTCCAGAACTCAGGGGCGCGCATGTGCGGCGGCCTTTTGGTCGAGCCCGTCGATGATCTGTTCGATCAGCCCGTCGGTGAGTGCGGCGCTTTCGGTCACAACCTCCCATCCCGCAAGCGCCATCGCGGCAGAATGATCGGGGGCGATGAGGTGGATCAGCGCGGCTGCGAGGCTTTCGCCATCGTTTACGGTGCGCGCGGCACCGGCGGCCGAGAGGCGTGAATAGCTGTCGATATGGGCGCTGACATTGGGGCCGTAGATTATGGCCGACCCAAGCGCTGCCGCATCCAGCGGGCTGATACCGCGCGCGTCTTTTTCCAGAGAGCAGGCGAGAAAGGCCAGCGGAGCCACCCGGTACCAGAGGCCAAGATCTGCGGTGTCGGAACATATGATGATCTGGACATTGTCCTCGATGGGGTCGCCCTTGTCCCAGTCGGCGTATCGCAGTTGGCGCGCGGTGACCTTGGCTTTGAGCACTTCCATATCGTTGCGATCCGCCAGCGTCAGGATCAGAAGCAGACGGTGCGCCAGCCGCATGGCTGTACGATGCGCGGTCAGCACCATGTCGATTTCGGAACCCAATACCTTGACGCCAAGCCAGACCGGACGGCCACCCAGATCGTTCATGACATCGTCCATATCTTGGGAAAGGCAGTCCGGCGGCAAGGCGCTGGGGCGCAGGCGCGGGGCGACGGAAAGCTTGTCGGCTGCTATGCCAAGCCGCCTGATCGCATGCAGGGTGGAATCGTTGTTCACAACGATCTTGTCAAAGAAATCGAGCGTTGTCCGCGCCAGCGTGGGAATCCAGCTGCGTCGGTGGGGCTGCATATCTGCTTCGCTGACATCGCAGAGAATCATCGGGATGCCATGTTCCGATGCGCAGTTCACGAGGTTGATCATGAACCGTCCGCCTGCCCAGAGACAGACATCGGGCAGCCAGTGGTCGATAAAGGGCCGTCCGCCGGATGGATGATCGGATTCGAGGCCAAACACCCAGTCGACACCGTCCGGCGACCCGTCGGGCGACGGATGTTCCATCGCGGCACGATCAAAAGTCACAAGAACGTGGGTGTCGGGCCGTTGCTGGCGCATGCGAGCCGCAATGTCGCCAAGGGCGTCGAAACGCATGTGGTCCGTCGCATGCATCCAGACAAGTTCGCCCGTAGGGCGAGGCGGGAATTGCCACTGGGCGAGGCCAGCCTGATTACGCCGCGAAAGCGCCCGATAGGCCGCAAGACCCAGTGATTTTGCCAAGGCTCAGCCCAGCTCCTCGGTCGGCGAGGCCTGAGCCTCTTCGTCCCGCAAGCGGTGGATATGAGCGATGAAATAGCGCATGTGGGCATTGTCCACGGTGCGCTGGGCTTCGGATTTCCAGGCGTTGAAGGCGGTTTCGTAGTTCGGGAACATGCCTACGATGTGAATGTCGTCGACGTTCTTGAACTTGTTTTTCTGGGGGTCGACCAACTCGCCTCCAAAAACCAGGTGAAGTCGCTGAACCATCTGAAATCCCTTCGATTTGTACGCGATGCATCGCGGCGAAACTACGGTACTGACGATTTGCGTCAAGCCCGCGGGATGTCGCGGCGATGCTGTTTGAGCGATGTTGCGATCTGTTCGTGAATTGACCGGCCCGCCGCGATCAGGCCGTTCTGCATCGGGTGCGCGTTGTTGAACTGCAGGGTGCCGCCAGTCCGGTCGGTGCAAACAGCGCCGGCCTCACGCAGGATCAGGTCACCTGCCGCGATATCCCATTCCCAGCAGGGGCGCAGGGTCAGCATGCCATCGAACCGGCCTTCGGCCACCAGCGCCATCCGATAGGCCAGCGAGGGGCGATAGACGCGCCGGAACTCGGGAGAGGTATCCCCGGCCCAGTGGGAGGCGTTGAGAACCGGCCCGGCGGCAAGGATTTCCGCGCGGGAGAGGTCGCTGGATTCCTTTGGGCCGATGGGCTTTCCGTTCAGGAACGCGCCTTGGCCGAGCGAGGCGGAATAGAGAAGGTCGCGCTTTGGCAGGTAGATTACGCCAGCGATAACAACGCCTTGGTCGACGATAGCGAGCGCGTGCGCCCATGTGTCAGAGCCATCGACAAAGCTGCGCGTGCCGTCGATCGGGTCGATGATAAAGACCTTGTCGCGCGACAGGCGGGCATCGTCGTCTTCGGTTTCCTCGGAGAGCCAGCCATAGCCGGGACGGGCCGATTGCAACCTGTCGGCGAGGAGGTCATTGACCGCCAGATCGGCCTCGGTGACGGGGCCGGCGTCATCGGGCTTTTCCCATTTCTTCGCGGTTTTGCCGCTGTAGGTCAGGGCAACTTCCCCGGCGGCGCGGGCCGAGTCGATCAGCAGGTCGAGATCAGCTGCCTGCAAGTGTCATCCCCTCGACCAGCAGCGACGGTACGACGCGGCTGAGATAGGTGCGGGCGTCGTTGGCCGGGACGATCCGGCGCAGCATATCATGCAGGTTTCCGGCGATGGTGATTTCATTCACCGGGTAGGCGATTTCGCCGTTTTCCACCCAGAACCCCGATGCACCACGGGAATAGTCGCCGGTGTTGGCGTTGATCGTACTGCCGATCATTGACGTTACGAGCAGCCCGGTCCCCATTTCTCGGATCAGGTCCTCGCGGGTCTTGTCGCCCTGGGTCAGTTCGATGTTCCAGTTGACTGGAGATGGCGCGGAAGAAGTGCCACGCGCGGCATTTGCCGTCGACTCCATGCCGAGCTTGCGGCCACGCGACAGGTCGAGCGTCCACCCGGTCAGAATGCCGTTTTCCACGATGGAGCGTTTGCGCGTCGGCAGGCCTTCGCTGTCGAAAGGGCGAGAGCCGCCGATGCGGGGGCGGTGGGGGTCCTCGATGATCGAGAGATGTTCGGGCAGAACCTGCTCGCCCAGCTTGTCGATCAGCCATGAAGAACCGCGCGCCACCGCCGCGCCATTGGCTGCAGAGAGAAGATGACCGATCAGCGACGAGGAAATGCGTTCGTCAAAGAGTACCGGATAACTTCCGGTGGCCGGTTTGCGCGCCCCAAGCCGTTCCACCGCGCGCTCGCCGGCGCGTGTGCCGATTTCTTCCGCGCTGCGGAGATCGGATTGAAAGATGCGATGATCGCCGTCGACGTCGCGTTCCATCCCGGTGCCGCTGCCGGAAATCGCTTCGGCATAGAGCGAGCGGCTGGTGCGGGCGTATCCGCCAGCGAAACCGTTGGTGCAGGTCATGAAAACTTGCTGGGCGCCGTAGGCCGCGCTTGCCGAACTTACCTGCGACACGCCATCAACGGCCAGCGCGGCGGCCTCTGCCCGCAGGGCGTCCTTTTCGAGGGTTTCGGGGTCGGGCTCGGCGGATGGATCGGCGAGTTCGAGTGCCTCGATATCCCATTCCGTGGCCAGTTGCTCGGGGGCGGCCTGCCCGCAATAGGGGTCCTCGGGCGCTTCGCGCGCCATCGCAACGGCGCGTTCGGCCATTTCCGAGATGGTACGCGCGGAAACATCCGATGCTGACACCACAGCCTGGCGCTGGCCCAGCAGCACCCGCAGGCCAAGATCGGTTCCCTCTGCGCGTTCCGCATGTTCCAGCCGACCTTCGCGCACGTCGATCGAAACCGATGTCCCGCGCACGGCCAGTCCGTCGGCTGCGTCGGCCCCGGCTTTGCGAGCGGCGGAAATCAGGTCATTGGTCAGCTGTTCCAGCGATTGCGTCATGCTTGGTCCCGGTCAGTTGTGCTACCCGCCGGAGGTAGACCCGGCAGGTCTTGCTCGCAAGGGGGCAAATTGAAAGGGCCGCAGCTTGGCGGCCCCTTGGAATTTTTGATCGTGAGTGCCGCCTAGGGCGGGCGGAAACTACTTAAGACGCTGTCCGTTGGCCAAAATCTGGCCCTGTTCGTTGATCTCGATCTTGGACTTGAGCGAATCCGTTCCTTCGCCGGGGACGGCCAGCATGCCCATCATCATCCGTGCGCCCATGGCGTCCTGGGATGACACAAAGCCCATCTCGATCAGCTTGTCGAGCAAACCGTTCGCCCCGGTGAGGGAGAGATCCATTTCACCTTGGGGACGCGGAGCGCCACCAAAGCTTTCGAGATCGGAGTTATCGAAGGTAAAGCTGCCCTGGCCCTCGAGCTTTGCGCCAACCATGGAAATCAGCAGGTTGTTGATGTCGATCTCGTTCAACTCACCCGGCGGCGTGCCCATGGTTTCCATCTGCATTGCGGCCTCGGGATCGAGCATGTCGAAGGCAAGCGTCGCCTTGCCGGTGGTGTCTATCGAAACTGTTGCCGGATCGCGGGGCAGGGTGCCCTGGGGATCGAAGAGGTTCCAGAGCATATCGGACATCTTGAAGTCCTGAAGGTTCATCGCAAAGCTGAAATCCTGCGGGTCTTCGGTTTTTGCCACGGGGAGCAGGAAGCTGAGCGCGGCCTGAGCCGCTTCGATCGAGACCGGGAAGGGCAGTTCGGATGCGGTGACAGCGACCGTGGTGTTCTGGCCTTTCAGATCATAGCCGATATTGGTTGAATCCATCTGGACGGCCACGGACCCACCCTGAGACGATGTGGTCGCCGAGAATTCCTGACCGTCGCCAGACCCCTGAAGATCGCTATTACCGGCGCTGTAGGACATGTTGCCCTTCATCATGAAACCGGCAGCGAGCATGGCGGCCATGTCCGAATTATCGAACTCGATCGGCATTTCACCGGACCCGTTCATCGAAAGACCAGAAAGCTCCCCCTTGAAGCTGCCTGCATCGGTGGAATCCGGGTCAGAGAAGGTAAGGTCGTAGGATAGTGAATCTGCTTTGTAATCCTGCGTGAAAGAGCGCATGTCGCCCAAGGCAATCGTGCTTTCCCCATTCGACCCTTTCACGGAGAATTTCGCCTTGATCGCATCGGAGGCGTCCGGCTCGTCCTCGATTGAGAGGCTCGTGAGCTCAAAATCGAGCGTGTCCGAGGAATGCAAATAGGTGTACTGGCTCGGGTCGCCCGAGATGAGCATCTTGCCGTTCGAATGGGTCATCGTAACCACGGCATCCAGCTCTTCGGTGTCCGATCCCTCGACCTCGACGCTGATCGGCAGCGAGGCGGGGAAGATCGCATTGACCGTGCCGTCGTCGTTTTCCACCAGCGCCATGGACGGGATGCCCAAGGTTACAACCGTGTCATCCTCGGGGACGGGGATCATCAGTTTAAGGTTGCTGACGGTCAGCGTGTCACCGGACGTCTCGGTATCCGCTGTCACGTCATAGCCGGTCGAGGTCAGATAGCTATTCCACTCCTGCCAGACATCCTGTGCGGTCAGGTCGGCATAAGCTGCGGGCGCGGAAAGCGAACAGATGAGAGCAGCGCAACTGCCGTACCGGAAATAACGAGTCATAATCGAACCTCTTTGATGAGCCATCGCGGCATCGTCTGTTTTTGGGCCGGGATGGTCAAGGGGGGGCGCTTGAAGAGCGTATGGACCTGTAGGTGTCGAGTGCTTAACAAGAGCTGAAGATTGGAAAGAGGTGGGCGATGATCGAACTTGATAAAACGGACGGGCTTTGGGTCGTCACCATCAATCGGCAGGACAAGGCGAATTCCGTCACCGAAGCCATGCTGCAGGAAATGAGCGAAATCGCCGAGGCTGCTATCGACGCGCGCGGCTTTATCCTGACCGGACAGGGCAAGGTGTTCAGCGCTGGCGCCGATCTTGAAGAAGTGCGCAACAGCGGTCTGGCGGTTTCGGCCCAGTGGGAGCGGTTGTCGACCGCAATCGCTGCCCTGCCCTGCCTGACCGTGGCGGCCTTGAACGGCACTCTGGCGGGAGGGTCGATGGGGATGGCTCTCGCCTGCGATCTTCGTATTTCGGTGCCCGAGGCCAATTTCTTTTATCCGGTTCTCAAGCGGGGCGTCCTGCCGCAACCGTCGGATCCGATGCGCATGGCGGCCCTGATCGGTCCGGCGAGAACCAAGCTGATCCTGATGGGCGGTCAAAAAATCTCGGCTGAAACCGCGTACACTTTCGGGCTGATCGACAAGATCGTGCCGGGCGATGAACTCATGACCACCGCTCGCGATCTTTTGGCCGACAGTATCGCAGCCGATCCGGCACTTGTCGCCGGGATTTCGGGCATGTGCGGGCAGACTTAAAGCCTGCGTTTTCCGGGGATCTTGGATTGGAAACCGGGGGGACGCTTTGCAATCCAGCGAATGAATTTTTCAAGTCGCGGGTGCGTGCGCAGCGCCTTTATCGTCGAATAGGATCGGGCTAGTTCCGCTTCGCTGAGCGTGGCGTGGATTTCCCTGTGACAGATGTGGTGCAAAAGAACGGTCGGACCGCCCTTGCCACCTTTGAGTTTTGGAATCAGGTGGTGAAGGCTCTGAGCGACGTCAGGCGGAATAGGTCGCCTACAGAGGGGACAGATCGGATCAGTGTCGGTCATGAGGCTTGAACCATAGCAATACTCGGGGCAGATGTGGCGGCGATCCGGAGTTTGGCAAGGGCATAGCTTTGATGCGTGATGAAACGGGCGAAATCGAATGCGATGCGCTCGTCATTGGCGGCGGTCCGGCGGGGCTGATGGCGGCGGGTGAGCTTTCCCGCGCTGGACACAAGGTGCTGTTGGCGGAGGCCAAGCCATCCATAGGGCGAAAGTTCCTGATGGCCGGGAAATCGGGGCTGAACCTGACGAAGGTCGAAGATCGCGAAACGTTCTTGGCGGCTTATGGAGAGGCCGGCGCGGTTCTGGCGCCGATGCTTGACGCCTTTGGGCCTGATGCGGTTCAGGAATGGGCGCAGGGTCTTGGCCAGCCGGTTTTTACGGGTTCGACCGGGCGGGTTTTCCCCGAGGTAATGAAAGCCTCGCCGCTGCTCCGCGCTTGGCTGCGGGAGCTGGCGGAACGGGGTGTTGAGACGCATACGCGGTGGAGATGGGCAGGGTGGAATGAACGCTCTGCCCTGTTTGAAACACCCGATGGGCCAGTCCGGGTGCGGGCGAAAGCGACCGTTCTTGCAATGGGTGGGGCAAGTTGGAAACGGTTGGGGTCCGACGGGCTTTGGGCTGAAGTTCTGGCTGAAAAAGGCATCAGTCTAGCGCCGTTTGAACCGGCCAACGCGGGCATCTGCGTTGACTGGAGCAGTCATATGGCCCCCTACATGGGGCAGCCATTAAAGAACGTCGCCTTTCGTTCGGGTGCTTTTATGTCGCGTGGCGAGGCCGTTGTTTCTGAGCGTGGGTTGGAAGGCGGGGGCATTTACTCCGTTTCGCGCGGAGTGCGCGAAGGTGGAGCGCTGACGATAGACTTTTTGCCGGACCAGAGCGTCGAGGACGTGGCTGAAAGTCTGTCGCGGCCGCGTGGCAAGACGAGCCTTAGCAATCACCTGCGCAAAAGATTGAAGCTGTCACCGGTGGAGATCGCCTTGCTCAATGAATTTGCCCGGCCCTTCCCGGATGCACCGATGGAATTCGCGTCCCGCATCAAGGCGGTGCCTGTGCGCCACGCCGGTCTGCGCCCGATGGACGAGGCCATTTCGACCGCAGGCGGTGTGGCATGGCGAGCGCTCGATAACACTTTGATGTTCCGCGAGTTTCCCTCTGTCTTCTGTGCAGGAGAGATGATCGACTGGGAGGCGCCGACGGGGGGGTATCTTTTGACGGCCTGCCTAGCGACCGGGCGCTGGGCTGGGCGTGCGGCGTCGGACTGGTTGTCGAGTCGCTAAAGCTTGCCCAGCATGGCGAGTTTGATCAGCGCGCGTTCAACGACCGCCATCGCGGGCGCGGTCTGACCGGCTGAGCGCAATTGCAGATCGGTATCGGTGAGAACGCCAAGCGCAGTTTCCAGCTTGGGTGCGCCCCAGTTCTGGGCCTGCCTAACTATTCTGTCCCGACGCGGTCCGAAGACCGGCGGGCGCAGGCGACCGACCCCTTCGGTGGCACCGCCGGGATGTGAAGCGGCCGCGTAAAGCGTGCGGAAATGGCGCGTCGCGCCGATGCAAAGGCTGACCGCCGTGGTGCCCTGCGATTGAAGCCGCTGGATCAGCGGCCCGATTTCACCGCTGCGCGATTCCGCAACGACGTTCAGGACATCGTCAAGCGCAGCCTCGGTCGAGCGGGGGGCAACGGCCTCGATATCTTCGATCGAAAGCGGGGTGGAATCGCCGCGCTTGTAGAGCGTCAGTTTTTCCATCGTCTGCGTAAAATCGCCGGGTCCAAGTTCGCGGGCGAGATTGCCCAGAGCGGCCATGCTGTCACCGGGAATATTGGTAAGACCCGCGTCTGACAGGATTTTTTCGATCTCCGCACGGCTTGGCGGATCGTCGTAGATACCGACCGCATAGGCGTTACGGTGAGATTCGAACATCTTGCGTAGCTTGGACGATGCCTTGAGCGCGCCAGCGGTCACGATTATCTGGGCATCGCCCGGTGTCCAGTCATCAAGCGCGGCTGAAAGTGCTGGTGCGGAGTTGTCATTGGCATCTTCGACGAAAACCGCGCGGGTGCCGGGGAAGAAACCGACGGCCTTTACCGCATCTAACAGAGCTGCGGGATCTTTGCGCAGATCGGCCCCCATGATCCGGGTCAGACGCATTTCTTCCTCGGCGGTGGGTCCGAGTAGCGCCGCCAGAATCTGCTGGCGCTTGAGCGCAATGCGCATGGCATCCGCGCCGTAGATCAGCAGCCCGGTACTGTCGGCATCGGGTTTGGCAAAATAGCCGTTGGCATCGCGCGGGCTGAGTTTCATCCCGGCAGGTCCGCAAGCGTATAGATCCGTGCCGTGATACGGTCGGCGAGGCTGCTCATCAATCGTTCAAGCGCGTCAGATTCCGCGGCCAGCGTTTCGACGGTCGACCCTGTCGCGGAATATCCGGCGAAATCCTGAACTGTTCCCGATGCCACCAGACTGTCATCCGAAGCCAGCTTGAGTTCATAGCTGACCCGTCCGATGATGCTGAACCGCGTGATTTCGCCCGCCTCGGTGATCGCCTGCCCTTGCCGTTCTAAAACCGGCGCAAGGGTCAGGCGATAGACGTTGGCCTGCGCGCGGCCCAGCCTTTCTTCGAGATTCCGGAGGATCAGGTAGCCTTCTTCGGACTTGGGCGCGACAATCGTGACCTTGCCCTGCAGCGCAGCACCCGTGCCCCCCGGCGCATAGACCGGGGTAAAGCCGCAGGCGGCGAGCGCCATCGGCAGGGCAAGCAGGAAACGGCGGTTAAATGACAACATTCACGATACGACCGGGGACGACGATGATCTTTTTCGGCGCAGACCCTTCCAGCGCCTTTTTTACAGCATCGACTTCGAGCACGCGTTTTTCAACATCCTCTTTGCCCATTTCGGTCGGAACGCTGATTTCGGCGCGGCGCTTGCCGTTGATCTGGATTGGCAGGGTGACGGTGTTGTCCTGAATCATCGCGTCGTCAGGCGTTGGCCAAGCAGTTTTGGCCAGCAAACCCTCGCCACCGAGGATCGCCCAGATTTCCTCGGCGAGGTGGGGTACCATCGGCGACATGAGCTGGGCGAGCACGCGCAGGGAGGTCCATTTGACCCGTGCTGAGGCCTGAGACTTGTTGATCGTGTTCACGAAAGTATAGATTCGCGCGATAGCCGCGTTGAAGCCAAAGCTTTCAATGCTCTTGGTCACTTCGTCGATGGCTTTGTGAGTCGTGCGCAGCAGTTCGTCGTCCAGCGGATTCTGGCCGAGCTGCATGGAATCCATCAGGTCCTGCAGCGATTTGTCGAGTTCACCGACACCGGCATCGCGCTGATCCGCAAGGTCGCGGGCCATGCGCCAGACCCGCACGAGGAATTTATGCGCGGCTTCTGCGCCTGCTGCGGTCCATTCCACGTCGCGTTCCGGCGGGCTGTCTGAGAGCACGAACCAGCGGGCCGTGTCCGCGCCATAGGCCGAGATGATATTGACCGGGTCGACCACGTTTTTCTTCGATTTCGACATCTTGGCCGAAGGGATGATTTCAACTTCGGTTCCGTCGGCGAGTTTGCCGTCGGTCACGTCCTCGGGCAAGTGATAGACCGGGCGGCCTTTTTCGTCGCGGGTCTGGTAGATCTCATGCGTGACCATGCCTTGGGTGAAAAGCGCATCGAAAGGCTCCCGGCTTTTCTCGGGCAGATGGCCGGTTATGTGCATCGCGCGGGCAAAAAAGCGCGAATAGAGCAGGTGGAGAATCGCGTGCTCGATGCCGCCGATATACTGGTCGACATTCATCCAGTAGTCGGCGTCTTCGGCAGAGGTCGGCGTATCCGCATGGGGCGAGGTGAAACGCGCGTAATACCACGAGCTGTCCACGAAAGTGTCCATCGTGTCGGTTTCGCGTTTCGCGGGCTTACCGCAGGAAGGGCAGGGCACGTCGCGCCATGTGGGGTGGCGGTCGAGCGGGTTGCCGGGGATGTCAAAGCTCACATCGTCGGGCAGTTCGACCGGCAGGTTTTCTTTCTTTTCAGGCACCACGCCGCAATCAGCGCAATGAACGACGGGAATCGGGCAGCCCCAATATCGCTGACGGGAAAGGCCCCAGTCGCGCAGACGATATTGGGTTTTGCCCTCGCCCCAGCCGTTTTCTTCGGCAAAGGTGATGGTCGTATCGATGGCCTCTTGGCCAGTCGCCTCTTGGAGGCCGGCGAAGTGGTTGATCCATTTCACCTTCTGGTCCTTCGGCGGTACATAGGCCGTCTTTACGATCCGGAAGTAGCGATGCGTTCCGCTCTGGTCTTTGACCTTGGCGATGCAGTCACTGGCGAAATCGGCGTCAGGCATGGTGTCGGGCGCGATTTCGCAATCGTCTGGCATAAAGGTTGCGACGACGGGCAGATCGTATTTGCGGCAGAAATCGAGATCGCGCTGGTCATGGGCGGGGCAGCCGAAAATCGCGCCGGTGCCGTAATCCATCAGGATGAAATTGGCGATCCAGACCGGAAGTTCCCAATCGGGGTCAAGCGGATGGCGAACCGTGAGGCCGGTGTCAAACCCAAGCTTTTCAGCGGTTTCCAGCTCTTCCGCCGTGGTGCCACCCTTTTGACAAAGCTGGCGGAAATCGGCGATCTCGGGGCGTTCGGCGGCAAGTTTGCGCGCCAGCGGGTGATCCGGAGAGATGCCGACAAAGGAAGCGCCCATCAGCGTGTCGGGGCGCGTCGTGTAAACGGTGACCGGATCAAAACCGTTCTGTACCATATCAAAGGAGAATTGGAGACCTCGGGACTGACCGATCCAGTTTTCCTGCATCAGGCGAACCTTGGCAGGCCAGTTGTCCAGATCATCCAGCGATTCGAGCAGGTCGCCCGCCATCGAGGAAATCTTGAAGAACCATTGAGTCAGTTCGCGCCGTTCAACCTCTGCCCCCGAGCGCCAGCCTTTGCCATCGATTACCTGTTCATTCGCCAGAACGGTCATATCAACCGGATCCCAGTTCACGACAGCGTTCTTGCGGTCGACCAGTCCGGCGTCGAGCATGTCGAGGAAAAGCGCCTGCTGCTGGCCGTAATATTCAGGATCGCAGGTCGCGAATTCGCGGCTCCAGTCGATGGAGAGGCCCAGCGGTTTCATCTGGGCGCGCATTTCGGCGATGTTGTTGTAGGTCCATTCCTTGGGGTGGCCGCCCGTGGCCATCGCGGCGTTTTCGGCCGGCATCCCGAAGGCGTCCCATCCCATCGGGTGCAGGACATTATGTCCGGTCAGCGCCTTGTAGCGCGCGATCACGTCGCCCATCGTGTAATTGCGCACGTGACCCATATGGATTCGGCCAGACGGATAGGGGAACATCTCGAGCACATAATATTTGGGCCGCGCGGCATCGCGCTGTGCCTTGAAAATGCCGGATTCTTCCCAGGCGCTTTGCCATTTAGCTTCGATTTCCGCAGGCGAATATCGCGACATGCCGTGTAGTCCCTCAAGTGAAAACGCCGGGCTGGAACCCGGCGTGGTAATAATCGCTGGCGCTTTAGGTGGCCAGACCCTAGCGCGTCATGGTTTCCGTCGCCTTACAACTTCCGGTCGCGGATGCGCAACTGCCGCGCCCGGGCCAGAATGGCGTCTTCGACGGCGCGAGTCGTTGCGGGGCTGACGGCGCCGTTCCGGCTTTGTAGCGAGAGGTTCAGCGAGCGCGCATCAAGCGCGGGGTCGCGGACGTGAACGGTCGCGCGGTAGGAACGTCCGCCGCCCGGCGGGGTGCCATAGCCAGTGATGATAACACCGGTGAACGGGTCAACCGATTGAACCGGAAGGAAATTCAAGACGTCGAGGGACGCGGCCCAGATATAACGGTTCACGTTTACAGTCTGGTCACCCGAGTCAGGACCGAATACATCCCAGATCGAGGACTTGGCGTAAGTTTCCACATTGCCTTCGCGTCCGAGCTCTACACCACCCGGAGGCGCGGAATTGGCTGTCGTCGTCGAAACGCCGCGCGATCGGTTGCCGCCACATGCTGCAAGCCCGGCGCAAAGCGCGAGAATCAGGGTAGCCTTTAAAGGGCGGTTAAACGTCATATTCCAGTCCCGACAATGCCTTTGGCAAAAGTCCTACCCAAGCAAGTGTCGGGGAGCAAGACCAATGTGGCCGCGAATGATCCAGCGCGAATCCATGTCCGGGGCCAGACGAACCTTTATATTTCAGGCGATTTTGCGGAGATCCGCCCGTGTAATCCGGGGGTCGAGGAAACTGTGGCAAAGCTGCACCATCCGCCACGACTTTGCCGCATTGGGTTTCGCGGCTCTTGCCAAAATGACCCCTAAAGAGCGAAACCCCACTGCATACCACGCCAGATTCTCTGGTTTGGGCGTATGATTTGAAACCGAGGGAAAACAACGATGAAAAAGGTTCTCTTCCTGTCGACTGCAATGATCGCCGCAGCGAGCATGGCAGCAGCCGACGTCCGGATCAGCGGTTACGGCCGTTTTGGTCTTGATTACAACGACCGCAACGAGCGCACCGGCACCAACGGCGCTGGCCTGCCCGCAAACGGCGTTAGCACCACCAACATCACCAGCCGTCTGCGTCTGCAGTTCGACATGTCGACCGAAACCGACGGTGGCGTGACCCTGGGTGCTCGCTTCCGTGCACAGGCTGAAAGCCGTGACAACAATCCTGGCGGCGCGACCTTCAACGGCGCACGTTTCTACGCGACCTACGGCGGCTTCACGCTGGGTGTTGGTAACATCATCGGCGCGATCGAAAACATGTCCGGCCTGTACCTCGAAACCCGTACCGCAGGTATCGGTATCGACGGCGCTGGCTTCCACAGCCTCGTGACCAACGTCAACAACACCTTCTTCGACTGGGACGCGTACTCCTCGTCCGGCGCTGGTGCAAACGGCATCGAAGTCCTGTACTCCGCAGGTGCCTTCTCGGGTCACGTTTCCTACTCGACCGACAACGGCCCGACTTCTGTTGACCGTATCGCTGTGAACGTTGCTTACAGCTTCGGCGACTGGACAGTTGCAGCTGCTGCTCAAGACTCCGACATCATCGGCGAAGACAAGGCCGTTCTGGCTGTCTACGGTGACATCGGCGCCTTCGGCGTTCGTCTGGCCTATGCCGACAACGACGGCATCGACAAATTCGGCCTCTACGGCAACATGGATATCGGCGCAGCGTCGAACATCCTGCTGTTCGTGACTTCGGAAGATCAAGCCGATGCCGGCGCGATCGCTCAGGGCCGTGACAACCGTGACAACAGCGTAGCAAACGCTGGCGACCTCGGTGGCGAAGGTGAATCCTACGGTATCCACTACTCCTACGACCTGGGTGGCGGCGCTTCCTTCGAAGCAGGCGCGGTTCGTTCCTCGAACGACCAAACCCAAGTTCAGGCTGGTGTGTACTTCAGCTTCTAAGCTGCGGTCATCACGCTTGACGTGATTTGGGCGGGTCTTCGGACCCGCCCTTTTCTTTTGCGCCATACTGGTGTTTGTCTGCCGCAAGACGAACAAGAATGGATGGCGTCATGTCCCTTGAAGAAATTCAAACCCGTATCCGCGCGGCCGAGGAAAAAGCGGGCCGCGAGGCCGGTTCTGTCAACCTGATCGCCGTGTCAAAGGTTCAACCGGATGAGCGGGTGCGTGCGGTGCTGGAACAGGGCCACCGGCAATTCGGCGAAAACAAGGTGCAGGAAGCGGCAGGCAAATGGCCAGCGTTTCGCGAACAGTTCGATGGAATCACGCTGCACCTGATCGGCCCTTTGCAAACGAACAAGGCCCGTCAGGCGATGGAGCTTGCCGAGGTTATCCATTCGGTGGACCGACCCAAGTTGGCAAAGACGATTGCGCGTCTGGCGCAAGAGATGGGCAAGTGCCCCGACCTGTTCATACAGGTCAACACCGGCGAAGAAGAACAGAAAGCAGGCGTCATGCCGCGCGATGCGGATGCTTTCGTTGCGGAATGCCGTGGCCTCGAGCTTCCGGTTGCCGGGCTGATGTGCATTCCGCCTGTCGATGAAGAGCCATCTCTCCACTTTGCACTGCTGGCAAAAATCGCGGAGCGCAACGGTTTGAGCGGTCTTTCGATGGGGATGAGCGGCGATTTTGAATCTGCCATTGCGCAGGGTGCGACGCATGTGCGGGTCGGTTCGGCCCTCTTCGGTGAAAGGGATTACACCTAAGCTACGATCAGACGCGTTCCCGGCACCAAACGGGCGCATATCGTTGCCAGATGGTCCCGTCGCAACGCGATGCAGCCTTCGGTCGGGTAACCGGGGCGCCGCCACTGGTGAATGAAAATGGCAGATCCCCTGCCAGGCTTTGCATGAGGCCAGTTCCAGTCTGTCACCAGCACGATGTCATACAGCGGGTCTGACCGGCGCAATTGCTCGTGGCTAAAGTGATGCGGTACACGGACCTGCAGATTGTATTCGGGATCCTTTACGTCGTCAGACCATAGATCACCGGGATGAATCGGAACCGCCCAATCGGCGGGGCACGCGAGGCGGTCCGGACGGTATAGCATACCTACGATCCGGTGAATGCCGCGCGGTGTCGCGCCATCGCCTTCGCGTTTGCTTTTCGTGATGCCGCCCCGCCCGATAGAACAGGGGTAGCGTTGGTTGCCAAATCTGAGTCCCAGCGGCGTCAGAACAAGATCGTCACGACTCATAAGAGATGGCCCGATTTGCGCGCTTTTGTGGCAAGATATCCTTTGTTGAAGGCGGTTTCGCCAACCTTCAGCGGCACGCGCTCGGCCACATGCACGCCGTTCTTCATCATCATCGCCAGTTTGTTGGGGTTGTTCGTCAAGAGCCGGACAGAACTGAAACCCATTTTCTTGAGGATATCCGACCCAAGCCGGAAATCACGTTCGTCGTCCTCAAAGCCAAGGCGGTGATTGGCCTCGACCGTGTCGAACCCCTGATCCTGCAAAGAGTAGGCGCGCATCTTGTTGGCAAGTCCGATGCCACGCCCCTCCTGGTTGAGGTACAGCAGCACACCGGTGCCCTCAGCACCCATCTGGGCGAGCGCCCCGCGCAACTGTGGCCCGCAATCGCACTTCAGCGATCCCATGACATCGCCGGTGAAGCAGGCTGAATGAAGGCGGGCAAGAACCGGTTTTGCCCGGTCCGGACGGCCGATTTCGATGGCATAATGCTCTTCGCCGCCGTCATCGGGCCGATAAATGTACAGCCGGCTTGCCTCAGACACTTCAATTGGTAACCGGGCGCTGACCACTTCGTGCAGGGTGCCGGGTTGCAAGAGGTGGGGCGCAGCATCGGCATGTTCGATAAGGGTCAACCCGTGACGAGCCGCGAATTCCTGCCCGCGCGGCAATTCCACTGTGACGGCGGCGGGCAGCAGCCGGGCCGACTTGGCCATCTTGATCGCGAGGCGGTGCAGATTCGCGTTGCCGCTGCGCGCCGACACGAGCGGTCCCTTTAGGGGCATGCGCAGATCGTCGGCCGGGTTCGCGACAGATTCGATCCAGGCCAGATCGGCATCTTGGGGCAGGATCACGCGCGCAAGATCGCCATCGTAAGGTCTCGCCTTCAATGTTTCGGCCCGCCGCGAGGTAATCGCAAGCGTGGCTTCGCTGTCGAGTTCCCGCAGATCCGCAAGGCGCTCCGCCGTCAGAACTTCGGCGGATATGGCAAGGATCGCCCCGTCGGGGCCGTTGAGAACAATCGGCAGGCCCATACGCAGATCGGCCCTTGCGCGCGCCAGAAGTTCCGAGATGTGCGGCGCGAAGCTCATGACCACTGTCCTTGCTGAAGTCCGAGACTTACCTAAGCCTTCTTTCTGTCAATGTGAAACAATTCGCGCGATATGCACACGTGAGCGTGAAAGAATTGAAGCAAAACTTGTCTTCCCCACCCGGTCGACACATTTCGTTTACCAGCACAGGAGAAATATTCATGGCGCAGCTCAAAAAGATTTTGCTGGTAGACGACGATGACGATTTGCGTGAGGCGCTGAGCGAACAACTGGACATGACCGAGGATTTCGACGTGTTCGAAGCCGCCGACGGCGCAAGTGCAATGGAACGAACCCGCGAAGGGCTATTCGATCTGGTGATTCTCGATGTCGGATTGCCTGATACGGATGGGCGTGAATTGTGCAAAAGAATGCGCAAACAAGGCGTAAAATCTCCGATTTTGATGCTAACTGGCCACGACAGTGACTCGGATACGATTCTGGGTTTGGATGCCGGCGCGAATGATTATGTCACAAAACCATTCAAGTTCCCCGTATTGCTGGCGAGAATTCGCGCGCAGCTTCGGCAGCATGAACAATCGGAAGATGCTGTATTTCAATTAGGGCCGTATACTTTCAAACCGGCCATGAAGATGCTGATCACCCAAGATGATCGCAAGATTCGCCTGACGGAGAAAGAAACCAATATTCTCAAGTTCTTGTACCGCTCCACCGAAGGTGTCGTGGCGAGAGAAGTGCTCTTGCACGAGGTCTGGGGATACAATGCCGGGGTAACGACACATACGCTGGAAACGCATATCTATCGGCTTAGACAAAAAATCGAACCGGATCCTTCAAATGCGCGTTTATTGGTAACAGAAAGCGGCGGATATCGTTTGGTTGCATAAATTCTTCAATCTCAGGTTGCGTAATTCTGTTCACAGAACTTAAATGGTGATTATGGTAGTTTTAGATATCCCGCGCATATCCGGGTTACGATATGCACCTCCCTGTTGGACTGGCCGGGCCTCGTGCCCGGCCTTTTTTTATTTTCCGTACCTGCAAGCCTTCCGACTGACTGATTTGGTCAGCATTCGGGTTTCGCTGCCCGGCGAACTCCCCTAGGGTCGCCGACACCGAAATCGGAGATTGCTCATGTCCTTCACGCTTGCCACCTGGAACATCAATTCGGTCCGGCTTCGAGAGCCGCTTGTTCTCAAGTTGCTGTCCGAGGAAAAGCCGGACGTCCTGTGTCTTCAGGAATGCAAATCGCCAATGGAAAAGATCCCTCTCGAGGGGCTCAAGGCGCTTGGCTATACCCATGTGATCGGGCGCGGGCAAAAGGGTTATAACGGTGTCGCGATCTTCTCGCGTTTGCCGATCCGTGAGGTCGCAGCCAACGATTACGCCTCGCTTGGGCATGCGCGACACATTGCCGGGCAGCTCGAAAACGGAGTCACGATCCACAATTTTTACGTCCCTGCCGGTGGCGACAAGCCCGACCGGGAGATTAACGAGAAATTCGGCCAGAAACTCGACTACCTGACCGAGATGCGCGACGCGTTCCATTCCGACAATCCAAAGAAGTCCATCCTTGTGGGTGATCTCAACATCGCCCCGCGTGAGGACGACGTCTGGAACCACAAGCAGCTTCTGAAGATCGTGAGCCACACGCCGATAGAGGTTGAGCATCTGGGAGCGGCGCAGGAGGCAGGCAACTGGGTCGACATTACCCGTCAGGATATTCCCGAAGGCTTGCTCTATTCCTGGTGGTCCTACCGGGCAAAGGACTGGTCGGCAGCGGACAAGGGCCGCCGGCTGGATCACATCTGGGCAACGCCGGATATCTCGAACGCGGCGCATTCCAGCCGGATCCTGCGTGACGCACGTGGCTGGGAGCAGCCCAGTGACCATGCACCCGTCTTCGCGACATTCGATCTCTGAACGGGGTCCAATACTTTTCCCAACCCAGCGACCCTTTGACTTTTTAGCGCCTTGCTCACATATGGAGGGCAACGCGAAACCACTTAACGACAGGTGTTCATGATGGAACTCAACCTAGGCACGGCCCCTGATGCGGATCTGATCAAGGATACGACCGAAGCCAATTTTATGACGGATGTCGTTCAGGCCAGCCAGGACGTTCCGATCATCGTCGATTTCTGGGCGCCCTGGTGTGGTCCCTGCAAGACGCTTGGTCCAATGCTCGAGGATGCGGTTCGCGCAGCCAAGGGCGCGGTCAAGATGGTCAAGGTCAACGTGGACGAAGCGCAGATGATCGCCGGTCAGCTGCAGATCCAGTCGATCCCGACCGTTTATGCATTCTACAAGGGGCAGCCTGTTGACGGATTCCAAGGCGCGCAGCCGCAATCTGAAATCAAGGCTTTCGTTGACCGGGTTGCCCGGCAAGGGGGCGGTTCCGCCCCCGGCGATGAGCTGGCCGAAGCAGTCGAGGCAGCCGAAGCCATGCTGGAAGAGGGCGCGGTGACGGATGCGGCTCAGACCTTTGCTGCGATTCTCGGGGAGGAACCCAATCACCCGGGCGCTTATGCCGGGCTGGTCAAAGCGCATATCGCGCTGGGCGAGCTCGACAAGGCCGAGGCAATTCTGAACGGTGCGCCTGCCGAAATTTCGACTTCGGCAGAACTGGAAGCGGCGCATGCCCAGATCGAACTGGCGCGTCAGGCCGAAGGTGCTGGCCCGGTTGCCGAACTGCAGGCCGCCGTCGACGCAAATCCCGAAGATCTTCAGGCGCGTTTTGATCTGGCGCTGGCACTTTCGGCCAACGGCAAGCAGGGCGAGGCTGTTGATCAGCTTCTAGAGCTTTTCCGCCGTGATCGCGAGTGGAACGAAAGCGCCGCGAAAACGCAGCTTTTCACGATTTTCGACGCCCTGAAACCCAACGATCCGATCGTGCTCAACGGGCGGCGCAAGCTCTCCTCGATGATATTTGCCTAAGGGAGGGCGAGGGCTAGATTGCATTTTATGCTGAAAGCCTCGGACCTGCCTGATACTTTACCGGTGTTCCCCCTGCCGGGAGCACTGCTGTTGCCCCGGTCGCGCCTGCCGCTCCACCTGTTCGAGCCGCGCTATCTCCAGATGCTGGACGATACGCTCAAGACGTCTCATCGTCTGATCGGAATGATCCAGCCTAACCCGCGACCGGGCGGCGAGAACACGCTGCACAGTATCGGGTGCGCGGGGCGCGTGACGCAGTTTTCCGAAACCGAGGATGGCAGGTACATGATCACCCTTGGCGGGATTTCCCGTTTTCGGGTCAACAACGAGGTGTCGGGGTTCACGCCGTATCGACGTTGCGAGGTGGAGTGGACCGGGTTCGACCGCGATCTGGGTCGTGCGGAAACCGATGAGAATTTCAATCGCGAGCAGTTTCTTGCCATTTTGCAGAGGCTTTTCGAGCATCGCAACATGTCCACCGACTGGGCCACGTTGAAAGAGGCAGAGGACGAACTGCTGATCAATTCTCTTTCGATGCTTCTGGACTTTACGCCCGAGGACAAACAGGCTTTGCTCGAAGCCCCTTCGCTGACCACGCGCCGCGAGACGCTGGTCACCCTTATCGAATTTGCCATGCGGAGTGGCGACGGAGAAGAAAAATGGCAGTAAGAGACACCGAAACGGGCTTTGATCGTCGCATGCTCGAGGCATTGATCTGTCCGCAGACGCATACGACGCTGGAATACGATGCTGAGGCTCAGGAGTTGATCTCAAAACCCGCGGGGCTGGCCTTTCCGATCCGGAACGGGATCCCGGTGATGTTGGTCGACGAGGCGAGGGAACTCTAATTGCCCAACTGCCGCGAGCGACGGTGCGGTTCACAGCAGCCGTTTCCGAGACCCGGCTTTTGTAGGATCGCGGTGAACGCCGACACGCGGAGTAATCGCCTATTCAGAGGGGTTGACCGCGCATCAGACGTGGCAGGTCGCCGCTTAATCCAGCCGCCTCACGGATAAATCCGCGTCGAAGGGCAGGGGTCGCATTGATCAATCCCATGCCGATGTCGCGCCCCAGACGCAGCAGCGGGTTATCATTGGAAAACAGCCGGTTGAACGTGTCGGTTGCGAGCGCCATCGAAGCCGTATCGAAACGGCGCCATTGCTGGTAACGACCAAGAACCAATGGCGATGCCGGGTCCTCGCCGCGTCGCTTGGCATCGGCGAGCGTTTCGGCCAGCGCTGCCACATCGCGAAGACCGGCGTTCAGCCCCTGTCCTGCGATCGGGTGAACACCATGCGCTGCATCGCCCACAAGCGCGAGCCTGTCTGCAATCATCGCATTGGCAAGGGTAAGGCCAAGCGGGTAGGTGAACCGTTTCCCCGCCAGCGCTATCTCACCAAGGAAATCGCCGAAGCGCGGCTGTAGCGCTGCCAGATAGCCAGCATCGTCGAGAGCGTTGATTTCATGGGCAAGCTCGGTGGTTTCGCTCCAGACGATTGAACTGCGATTGCCGGTGAGGGGCAGTATCGCAAGCGGTCCCGAAGGCATGAAAAACTGGTGCGCGACACCGTTATGCGGCTGTTCATGCGAGATTGAGCAGACCAGCGCGGTCTGACCATAGTCCCACCCTGTACGCTTTATGCCTGCCCTTTGCGCCGTACCGCTGCTGCGCCCGTCGCAGCCGATGACAATCGCGCCGGATACCTGCGATCCGTCGTCGAGTGTCAGGCTCACGCCGCTTGCGTCCGCGGTTTGGCCGGTGACGGACTTGCCATTCAAAAGCGTCACGCCATCCGTTTCGCGCATCTTGTCCAGCAAGGCACGGCGCAGGTGCCGGTCCTCGACCATGTAACCCATCGGGCCTTCTTCGATCTCGCGATGATCGAAGTGCATGAAGAACGGCGAAGGGCCGTGCCCGGCATGGCCGTCGGTCACCTTGATGTCGAGCATAGGCTGTGCGTCATTGGCAAGCCGGTCCCACAATCCGATCCCGTCCAGCAGCCTTTGTGATCCAAGCGCCAGTGCGTAAGAGCGCCCGTCAAAGTCGGGATTTTCGCGCGGGTCGATCTCAAGCGCGTCGATAACGGTGACCGCGAATCCCGCCTGAGCAAGCGCCAAGGCAAGAGCTGGTCCGTTCAACCCGCCACCGACGATGAGAATTTCATCCTTTGTACTCATGCCTGCCAATATGCGGTCGGATGCAGGATTGTCCATGCGCATTGCTGTCGCTACCGTCTGCACGAAAACAAAAGGGACAAGTGGAATGCAGAACTGGCTGAGCATGACGGCGGCTGATCTTGGGCGTGGCATTGAAAAGGGAGAGATCGACCCGGTCGCCCTGGCCGAGACCTACCTGGACGCCATCGAAGGTCACGAATTCCGCGACCGTATCTACGCCCGCCTCACCCGCGAACGCGCACTGGCCGAAGCTCAGGCTGCGGCGGATCGGGCCAAAGCAGGGCTGCGCCTGTCGCCGCTCGATGGTGTGCCGATCAGCTGGAAAGACCTGTTCGACACGGCGGGCGTCGTGACCGAAGCAGGCTCCGCCCTGCTCAGGGGCCGTGTGCCGGACAGCGATGCGCGTGTCCTCGAAAGTGCGACACAGGCCGGGCTGGTCTGCCTTGGCAAAACGCATATGAGCGAACTGGCCTTTTCGGGGCTCGGGTACAATCCGATCACGCAAACCTCGCCCTGCGTGAACGATCATGCAGCAGTAGCTGGCGGCTCTTCCTCGGGCGCGGCCACATCGGTGGCCTTTGGTCTGGCCGCGGCGGGAATCGGATCGGATACCGGCGGATCTGTCCGGGTGCCGGCGGCATGGAACGATCTTGTCGGACTCAAGACCACCTCGGACGTTCTGAGCCTCGAAGGTGTCGTCCCGCTGATCTACAGCTTTGATACCGTTGGTCCGCTGACACGCAGTGTCGAGGATGCGGCCCTTTTGCTGAGCGCGATGGGCGGGGGCAAGGTTCCCGATCTGCGCGGCGCATCGCTTGAAGGTCGCCGGTTTGCGATAATGGGTTCAGTCGCTCTTGATAACGTCGAGGATCAGCCACGCGCCGCCTTTGAGGCGAGCGTCGAACGACTGAAAGCAGCGGGTGCCACGGTTGAAACCCTCGAATTTCCTGAAATTGCCGAGGCGCTGTCGCTGACCGCCGTTCTGTATTGCGGCGAGGCCTATGGCATCTGGCGAGACAAGATCGAGGAAAATCCCAAGCTGATGTTCTCGGAGATTCGGACCCGTTTCCGCGCCGGTGCCGAGTTCTCGGCGGCGGATTTCACATCGGGCTGGCTGCGGCTCAAAGCGATCCGCAAGGCCTATCAGGCGGTTTCAGCCGGTTATGACGCGGTGATCCTTCCAAGCAGCCCGCTGATGCCGTCCAACCTCGAACGGTTGCAAAACGATGGCGATTACTACGTCAAGGCGAACCTGCTGGCGCTTCGCAATACGCGCATGGGGAACTTGCTGGGCCTTTGTTCCCTGACGCTGCCGACGGGTACGCCGAGCTGCGGGCTTATGATGCAGGTACAGCCCAATTGCGAAGCGGCACTGCTTAGACTGGGCGCGGCAGCCGAGGCGGCATTGAGTAACACATAAAAACCACAAATCGCCTCTCTTCGCTCAGTTGGTCTGGACGCAAGGGCAGGGGGGCGGTAACTTGCTTCAAAACGGGGCGTTATGATCCCGACCTTGAGGCGACATTATGGATTTTCCCGAGCGGTTTTCGAACCTACCGGCTTATGCTTTTCCGCGTTTGCGGAGCTTGCTGGACGCGCACGCGCCCGGCGGCAGTGTAGTGCACATGACAATCGGCGAGCCGAAACATCCGTTTCCTCAATGGGTTACGGACATCATCGTCGAAAACGCGTCGCAGTTTAACAACTATCCTCAGAACGAAGGAACGGACGCGCTGCGCGGCGCATTCGCGGATTGGCTCGAGCGTCGCTATTCGGTGCGCGTCGATCCAGATCAAAATCTGCTGGCGTTGAATGGCACCCGCGAGGGGCTTTACAACGCGGCCATGGCGCTGTGTCCTGAGCAGAAGAACGGGCGCAAACCGGTCGTTCTGACGCCCAACCCGTTCTACCAGGTCTACATGGTTGCGGCGATTTCAGTCGGGGCGGAGCCTGTGTTCATGCCCTGCACGGAAGAAACCGGCCATCTGCCTGACTACTCAAGGCTTTCGGCCGATGTGCTGGATCGCACGACGATCGCCTATATCTGCTCTCCGGCGAATCCGCAGGGCACCGTGGCAAGCCGCGAATATTGGGAAAATCTGATCTCGCTGGCCGAGCAGTATGATTTCCGCATCTTCGCGGACGAATGCTATTGCGAGATCTATCGCGATACACCCCCACCCGGTGCGCTTGAGGTAGCCAGGGACATGGGAGCCGACCCTGAACGCGTCGTGTCTTTCCATTCGCTGTCAAAGCGATCCAACCTGCCGGGGCTTCGTTCCGGCTTTGCCGTCGGCGGGCCCAAATGCATCGCCGCGATGAAGCAGCTTCGGGCTTACACGGGGGCACCGCTGCCCGGACCGCTGCAAGCGGCCGCCGCCGCTGTCTGGTCAGATGAGGCGCATGTGCAGGAAAACCGACGTCTCTATCAGGAGAAATACGTAGTCGCGGACGAGGTGTTTGCCGATATCCCGGGCTACAAGGGGCCCGAGGCCGGGTTTTTTCTGTGGCTTCCCGTGGAAAACGGCGAAGAAGCGGCATTGCGCCTGTGGAAGGAAACCGGGGTGCGGGTGTTGCCCGGCGCTTATCTTTCGCAGGGCGAACCGGGGGCGAACCCTGGCGAGAAATTCATCCGGGTCGCGATGGTGGCCCCAAAAGAAAACATGCAGCGCGCTCTGATCACTTTGCGCGACTGCTTGTATTAAAACAAAGATCGAGGACAGGCATGGCATACCAATCACGCAGTCGGGATCCGCTATTGGACAGCGATATGCAGGCGGCTATCGAGAAACGCGGCAAGGAGCTAATCGGGATTGCCCTGATCTGTCTCGGGATCGCGGCGGCTGCGATGATTGGATCCTACACGCCGGATGATCCCAACTGGATGGTTTCGACCGATGCGCCGGTGCAGAACTGGATGGGCCGGTTGGGCGCCTCCATTGCCGCCCCGCTGTTCATGATCGTCGGCTGGGGAAGCTGGAGCATCGCGCTGGTGTTCCTTGTCTGGGGACTTCGTTTTGCCTTTCACAGTGGCGAAGACCGTGCGCCTGCCCGTCTTATTTTTGCGCCGATCGCGATTGCCGTGACGTCGGTCTATGCCGCGACTTTGCTGCCCGGTGATACATGGCGCGCCACCCACAGTTTTGGATTGGGCGGCATGTTCGGCGATACGGTCATGGGGGCGGTGCTGACTCTGCTGCCGGTTGGCTCGCATCTGATGGTCAAACTGATGTCCTTGCTGATGGCGATTGCCATGCTCGGCCTTGGCGGTTTCGTCCTGGGCTTTACCAAGGCCGAAATGTCGCGCGGTCTGCGTTTCTCGCTGATCGGGCTGATCATGGGCTATGCCGCGTTGATGAACCTGCTGGGCCGTGGCGCACAAGGGGCGGCAGTCTCTCTTGCAAATCAGCGTAATCGACTGGCCGAAAAACGCAGTGAACAGCGGCTGGCCCGTGCAGACGCGGCGCAGGCACACAAGATTTCCGCGCCGGCCAAAGGATTCGAACCAATCGAAATCGTTTCCGAGCCCGAGCAAGAACGTGGCGGTTTCCTGTCTCGCATGCCCGGTCTGATCCGTCGCGCGGAACCGATGCCGGAACTGATCGAACAGGAGCCGCCTGAATATGATGACGAAGACGTCTATCAGGGCGATGACCGAATCCGCGCCAAGATCGCGGACGTGGTCAAATCCCGCAAGCAGGCTGGCCTTCCTGTCGAGCCCGAACCCGATCCGGACCTGCCCCTGACCAAGGGTCGAGGCCGCCGTCCCGAACCGCTTGTGTTGAACCGTAGTGGCGGGAACGCGCTGCGCGCCGAGCCGCCTCTCACAGGTGGTACTCGGCCCGAGCCGCCGCTTACCGCAGCGGCTGTAAGCGAAAGCCATTACGACGAACCCGTCTGGGAAGAACCGGAAGAGGCGATTGTCGAAGACGCGGGCTTGCCGCTTTCCGAACCAGAGCCGCAGCGCCCGGCGATTCCAACTGCCGAACCGCGCAAGGTCGTGATGAACCCGCTGCGCAAGTCCCCCGCCCCTTCACGCCGCGCGGTTGCCGAGGCGCAGCCCGCGCTGGCATTCGATGAATCCGAAACGGCCTATGAATTGCCGCCCCTCAATCTTTTGACCGATCCTGCCACGGTGCAACGTCACCACCTCAGCGACGAGGCGCTGGAAGAGAATGCGCGCATGTTGGAAAACGTGCTCGACGACTATGGGGTCAAGGGGGAGATTGTCAGCGTCCGTCCCGGTCCTGTCGTCACGATGTATGAACTCGAACCCGCGCCGGGTCTCAAGGCCAGCCGCGTGATCGGTCTGTCCGATGACATCGCTCGTTCGATGATGGCGCTGTCTGCGCGTGTTTCCACCGTTCCCGGGCGCTCGGTCATCGGTATCGAACTGCCCAATGATAACCGCGAAAAAGTGGTGCTGCGCGAAATCCTCGCCTCCCGCGATTTCGGCGACAGCAACCAAAGCCTGCCGCTGGCGCTTGGCAAGAATATCGGCGGCGATCCCATCGTCGCGAACCTTGCCAAGATGCCTCACCTGCTGATCGCCGGTACGACCGGTTCGGGTAAGTCGGTGGCGATCAACACGATGATCCTGTCGCTGCTTTACAAACTGACGCCCGAGGAATGCCGGTTGATCATGATCGACCCCAAGATGCTGGAACTTTCCGTCTATGACGGCATCCCGCACCTGCTGAGCCCTGTTGTGACCGACCCCAAAAAGGCCGTCGTCGCGCTGAAATGGGTCGTCGGCGAAATGGAAGATCGCTACCGCAAGATGTCCAAGATGGGCGTGCGGAACATCGAAGGCTACAACGGCCGGGTACGCGACGCGCTGGCAAAAGGCGAGATGTTCAGCCGTACGGTCCAGACCGGGTTCGACGATGATACCGGCGAACCCGTGTTCGAGACGGAGGAATTCGCGCCCGAAGCGATGCCCTTTATCGTTGTGATCGTCGACGAGATGGCAGACCTGATGATGGTCGCGGGCAAGGAAATCGAAGCCTGCATCCAGCGTCTTGCCCAGATGGCCCGTGCGTCGGGTATCCACCTGATCATGGCGACGCAGCGACCGTCGGTCGACGTGATCACCGGTACGATCAAGGCGAACTTCCCCACCCGGATTTCTTTCCAGGTCACATCGAAGATCGACAGCCGTACGATCCTTGGCGAAATGGGGGCCGAACAGCTTCTGGGTATGGGTGACATGCTCTACATGGCTGGCGGTGCTCGCATCACCCGTTGCCACGGGCCTTTCGTTTCGGATGAAGAGGTCGAAGAAGTGGTGAACAACCTCAAGGCTTACGGTCCGCCGGATTACATCAACACCGTGCTCGAAGGGCCGGATGAGGACAAATCCAGTGATATCGACGCGGTTCTCGGACTCGGTGGCAATACCGACAGTGAAGACGCGCTGTACGATACAGCCGTGCAGATCGTCATCAAGGACCGCAAGTGTTCGACCTCCTACATCCAGCGCAAGCTGGCCATAGGCTATAACAAGGCCGCGCGGCTGGTTGAGCAGATGGAAGAGGAGGGGCTGGTTTCGCCCGCCAACCACGTTGGCAAACGCGAAATTCTGGTGCCTGAACAGCAGTAAGGCAAAGGCCGGGTTAAGCCCGGCCTTTCTTTATCAGACGAGCGATTTTGTGCCCCGCGCCCTTTGGATTTTCCTGGCCGGGCACCTATCTCATATCCCATGATGAATAGACGCCAATTCGCCGCCGCTGCCCTGCTGTCGGTGCTCGCCGCCCCTGCCATTGCGCAGGACAATCGCATTCCTCTTGCGGAGATTTCTGCCTATCTGAACAGGCTTACGACCGGGGAAAGCACGTTTACGCAATATAACGAGAACGGCTCTCGTTCGACCGGGCGGCTTTACGTCAAACGCCCGGGTCGAATGCGGTTCGAATACGACCCGCCCAACAAAGGCCTTGTACTGGCCGGGGGCGGTACGGTTCTTGTGCGTGACGAAAAGTCGAACCAAGCTCCGGAAACCTACCCGCTCAAGCGTACGCCGCTGTCGATCATCCTTCAACGGAATGTGGATCTTTCGCGGGCGGACATGGTTGTGGGCTACGGGCAAGAGGATGAGTTTACCGTGGTCCGAGCGCAGGACCCGGAAAACCCCGAGTACGGATTCATCGATCTCAAATTCTCGCGCGACCCGGTGACGCTTCGTCAATGGGTGGTCACGAACGAACTGGGCGATCGTACTGCTGTCGTTCTGGACGACATGACGACGGGTGTTTCGCTTAGCGATAACCTTTTCAATACCCAGATCGGGCGAGGCGGGAACAGGCGCTGATCAGAAAGCCCTGCACCGCGAAAGCTGCGATTCATACAGGATCGCACGTGCTTCGACGTCCGCGGCCACGCGCATGAGCCAGCTCTTGGAGTTGTAGGTGCCGCGCGAGAAGCCGGTGTGACCTTCGTGATAGGCCAGATACTGGTTGCGGGCGTCGGTCAGGGAGATGCCGACTTTGCGTTTGCTCTCATTCATGTACCAGCCAATGAAATCCGACGCATCGCGCATCTTGTCCCGCTTGGCTCGCCGTTTGCCGGTGGATTTCTTGTAATCGTCCCAAGTGCCATCCAGAGCCTGGCTATAGCCATAGGCGCTGCTTTGGCGTCCCATGGGTATGATACCAAGCGCATAGCGATAGGGCGTGCGTGCATCGCCCCTGAAACGGCTCTCCTGATAGATCGTCGCCATCTGCACCGCCACGGGAACACCCCAGCGCCTTTCGGTAGCCTTGAATGCGCGCACGTATTTCGGGCGCTCACGCGCGATGGCGCAGGCGTTATCCATATTGCTCGGCGGTGAGGAATATCCTCCGCCGCAGGACGCCAGCATCAGCGCCATGATCATCACGCAAAGAGTTCTGCTCATCTGCCTCTTGCCTTTTTTGCGCAATCCTACAGCAACAAGCGGCACAGGCAAATCACTTTCGGTGCCAAAAGACAGAGGCGGGATACAGGCCTTGACCTTTGCTTCCCGGATCATCACAACGCCGCCCACTGTCGAGATGGTATTCACAAACTGTTTCGCTAAACGAGGCTCCAAGCATTGGACAAATCGGGGTCGAAACGGCTAATATCGAGCTTTTAGGGGCAGTTTTATGATGTTGACGAAGCGCGCAAAATACAATCTAGGCCAGGTCGTGCGCCACAAAAAGCACCCGTTTCGGGGCGTGGTATTTGACGTTGATCCCGAATTTTCAAACACAGAAGACTGGTACCAGGCGATCCCCGAAGACGCCCGGCCGAAAAAGGCGCAACCTTTTTATCACCTCTTGGCCGAGAACGATCAAAGCTATTACGTAGCCTATGTGTCCGAACAGAACCTTGTCGCCGACTATTCTGGCGAGCCGGTAGACCACCCTGACATTCCGGACATGTTCGGTCCGTTTCAGGATGGCATCTACCCGCTGCATTTCAACCTGAACTAAATCTCAATACCCAAGAGCGCACCCGTCCTTGCGGGGATCGCTCGCCCCTGACAGTACGCCGTCCGATCCGATATGGATGGCCTGAGCCCCACCCAGTGCGGTTTCGGGGACGGTGACATTATGGCCTTTTGCCGCGAGTTCGGCACGAACGTCGTCGCTATAGCCCGATTCGACTTCCAGTACGCCTTCGTATGAAAAGGCGCGGGGCGCATCCAGCGCGGCTTGCAGGTCCATGCCGAAATCCTGCCGGTTGCTGACAAACCGTGCATGCCCGGTCGGCTGATAGGCGCCGCCCATGACACCGAAAGGCGTTGTAACCCTTCCGCCTTCGCGCAGCATTGCCGGGATGATCGTGTGCATCGGGCGCTTGCCGCCCTTCAACTCGTTTGGATGACCTTGTTCCAGCGTGAAGCCAGCCCCGCGGTTCTGCAGCAGGATGCCGAACTTGTCTGACGCGATGCCAGATCCGAATCCGTGAAAAATCGAGTAGATAAGTGACACCGCCATGCCGTCTTTGTCGACGACAGTTATATAGATCGTGTCCTTGTGGACAGATTCGGTCAGGGGTGCCGCGGCGGGCATTGCCTTGTTCGCATCGATCAGGCCTGCGAGCGCGGCTGCGGTCTCGGGGGCAAGCATATGCTCAAGGCGGGTGACGTAATCCGCATCGGCAAGGAAACGGTTCCGCGCGTCATAAGCCAGTTTGCTTGCTTCGGCTTCGACATGGATGCGTTCTGCGCCGAACGGATCCATGTTCGCGATATCGAAGTGTGACAGGATGTTCAGCAAAAGAATTGCCGTAGCGCCCTGTCCGTTTGGCGCATGTTCTAGGAGATCCAGGCCGCCATAGGCTCCGCTTACCGGCACCGTTGGAGAGCACGCGGTGGAGGCAAAATCCTCCATCTCGTGAACGCCGCCAAGTTCCTTGAGGCTGTCGACCATGTCCTGCGCGATTTCGCCCGTGTAAAACGCATCGCGGCCCTTTTTCGCCACCTGCCGAAGAACCTGGGCCTGACCCGGCGCGCGAAAGATCTGACCCGCGCCAGGTGCTTTGCCATCTATCAGGTACAAGTCGCGTGCCTTGCCCTGCAGCACTTCGCTGTCTCCCACCCAATCGAAAGCCACCCGGGGCGCGACCGGAACACCTTCCTCGGCGTAATGGATTGCGGGTGCAAGAAGGCTGTCCATGCCAAGCTTGCCGACGGTTTCGGACAGGTGGCAGAAAGCGTCGATCGCGCCGGGAATGGTAACGGCGTGGGCGTTGTAGACGGGCACGCTGAGATTGCCAGCGGCACGGAGATCGGCGGCGTCAGCCTTGGCTGGCGCCCGACCCGAGCCGTTCAACGCTTTGATTTCATTGCTTCCGGCGGGAGAATAAAGAACGAAACAATCGCCGCCGATCCCGGTCATCTGCGGTTCGCAAATGCCTAGCAAGACAGCACCGGCGATGGCTGCATCCATCGCGTTCCCACCCTTTTTGAGGGTTTCGATAGCGGTCTGCGCTGCAAGGGGATGTGACGTGGCGCACATTCCGTTTGTCGCTAAAACGGTGGAGCGGCCGGGTTTCTGAAAATCGCGCATGGTTGTCCCCTTATTGATTGGCGTGACCCTAGAGCCAGTCGTTTTGAAAGCCAATCTGATGTTGGGGGGAAGTCCTCGACGCCACGCACTGGGTGGGGGCTATAATAACGCAGCGCCGAGGGAAGCCATATGCAGCTACGGGCTCTTTATGACCGTTGTTTCGGGCAGCAGTTAGGAGGGATTGGGGCGCTTTTGCGGCATGTAAAATTGTATGTTTTTAGGGGTTTATGATTCATTCGAGAGTGCCTGCTTACCACCCTTCGATAGGATTTCAGCAAAATTCGAACCGCAATTGTAAGGTATTCTCGTCCGGGTCCCGAAGGTAGGATTGCTCGACGGTCAGCTCACGGATGATCCGCCATCCGAATCCCCCCTCGGGAAGCTCTGTTCTGTCCATATCTGGGGAAAGGGTGCACCCCAGGGGCAGTTCAGTGCCTGGAAATGGCCGTCCATGATCGACTATTGTGAGCGCTAAGGCATTGGCGGAGAGGTCATAGGAGACCCGGACCATGCAGGATTTGTCGGTAAGGAATTCGCCGTCTCGCCCATAGGCGTGCTCAACGATGTTGTTGATCACTTCGGCCAGAACGATTTCGACGGTTTCAAGGTGAGGTGAGGCAAGGCCTTCACCTGCCAGATCGTCAATTACTGCACATACGCCGGACCTTACGGCATGGGTCGTCGCGTGAAAGCAACGCGTCCCTTTTATCATATCGCCGCCTGAATCGAGGCTGTGAGCGTCATGACCGTGCAGGGGATCAACCTTCCTGAGGTTCAAATGCGCCATCGAGAGTCGGATAGAGTTTGAAAACAGTGTCCATGCGGGTCAGCCGAAAGACCTTGTCTACCGACGGGTTGAGACCTGCAAGGTCGATGCGGCGATGAGGCTCAAGGTTTTTCATTGCGGCGACTATGGCGCCAAGCCCGCTTGAGTCGATGAAATCCACGGATGTCAGGTCGAGTATGATCCTGTCTGGCCCGGTTCGGGTCATGCCATGCATGTCCTCCTTGAAGCGGATCGCAATGGCGGCGTCGATCCTGCTGGCGTTCACAGTGATGATCTGCGATCCGTCTTTCACCGTACTGGTAAGGTTCATTGACAAAGTCCTTGCTCTCACTCTCGACGACAAGGCTAGACGGCAATCCTTACTTTTCGGTATTCAGGGTCAAATACAGGGAGGTCCTCACCATGAAAGAAGTTGTCATTTCCGGTGCGTCGCGCACGCCGATGGGGGGATTCCAAGGCGTATTTGACGGGGTGTCGGCCTCTGAACTTGGGGGTGTCGCCATCAAGGCCGCGCTGAAAGGCGCAGGCCTAAAGACGGCAGACGAGGTGCTGATGGGCTGCGTCCTGCCAGCGGGGCAGGGGCAGGCACCGGCGCGGCAGGCAGGATTTCACGCGGGGCTGGGCGAAGAGGTACCTGCCACGACGCTCAACAAAATGTGCGGTTCCGGCATGCGCAGCACCATGATGGGCTTCGATCAGATCGCGCTTGGGCATAACGAGGTGATGATTACCGGCGGTATGGAGAGCATGAGCAACGCGCCGTATCTCCTGCCGAAGATGCGCGGTGGGGCGCGGATCGGTCACCAGCAGGTGTTCGACCACATGTTTCTCGACGGTCTTGAGGACGCCTACGACAAGGGCCGCCTGATGGGGACCTTCGCCGAGGATTGCGCCGAAACCTACCAGTTTACGCGTGAGGCTCAGGATCAGTACGCCATCGGATCGCTCGACAATGCACTGGATGCCGAACGTAACGGGGCATTCGACGATGAGATCGCTCCGGTTAAGATCCATGCCCGCACGGGCGAAGAGATCATCACCCGCGATGAGCAGCCCGGAAAGGCACGGCCGGAAAAGATCCCTATGCTGAAGCCAGCCTTTCGCAAGGACGGCACCGTGACGGCGGCGAACTCTTCCTCCATCTCCGACGGGGCGGCGGCGCTTGTCTTGTCTTCGAAGGAAGTTGCGGATGCCCGCGGCCTCCCCGTTCGGGCGCGTATTCTTGGTCATTCAAGCCACGCACAGGCACCGGGCCTGTTCACGACCGCTCCGGTTTTTGCAGCTCAAAAACTACTTAAAAAGATCGGCTGGTCGAAAGACGAGGTGGACCTTTGGGAGGTGAACGAAGCCTTCGCGGTCGTGCCCATGGCTTTCATGCAGGAAATGGGCCTATCGCGAGACATTGTAAACGTGAATGGCGGCGCCTGCGCGCTGGGGCACCCGATTGGCGCTTCCGGTGCAAGGATTATCGTGACGCTGCTGAACGCGATGGAAAAGCGCGATCTTAAGCGCGGTATCGCCGCGATCTGCATCGGTGGCGGTGAAGGTACAGCAATCGCCATAGAACGATACTGACATGTCGGTTGCAGTAACTGAGGACGTTCATCTCGATTATGCCGCCTTGTCGCGCACGATACGCGCTTTGACCGAGGGCGAAACTGACGAAGTCGCCCTTATGGCGACGGTGGTTTGCGAGGTGCATCACGCGGATTCCAGGTTTGACTGGACCGGGTTCTATCGCGTGACGGGACCCGAAATGCTCAAGATCGGCCCGTATCAGGGCGGGCACGGCTGCCTGCAGATCCCGTTTTCTCGTGGTGTCTGCGGTGCGGCGGCGCGCGAAAAGTCCGTGCAGCTCGTCGCGGATGTGCACAGTTTTCCCGATCACATCGCCTGTGCAAGCTCGACCCGGTCTGAGATTGTTCTTCCGGTTTTCAACGCCACCGGCGAATTGATCGCGGTTTTCGATATCGACAGCGATCAGCCGGCCGCGTTCACGCAGCGTGACGCCGATGGTCTAATGGCCATCCTGCGCGAGGTTTTCGCGACCTGACACGGTGCCCGTCACTTATTTTTGGCCGGCGTACACCATCGGTCGCCCTGCTGGACCCAGACAGTTTCCTGCGTTGTCGCCGAGACAGTGATGATTCCGGCACTCGTGTTTACCATCTGCGGGTTCAGCAGATTCAGGAAAATTGCCAGCATTTCCGCAGTGAGACACATAGCCTGTCCTGTAGGTTCGGGGCACCCACATCCTGACGATGTGAAGGCCTGACACCGGATGATCATCGCTAAAGATGAATATTTCTTCAATCGGTCAGCTCGATCGACTCACACAGCGTAATGTCGGCAGCTTCGTGAAATTTTTCTTTCTTTTTTCACGGGTCTAAGCCACGGTGAAATTATCGAGAGATTTTTCACGACGAGCCCGCCATGATTCACCAGCCTGACCAGCCTGCTTCCCTTGGTGCCGACCTTCGGGCCCTGCGCAAGGCAAGGGGTGTAACGCTGGCGGAGCTTGCCTCGGATCTGAACCGCTCCGTCGGTTGGCTAAGCCAAGTCGAGCGCGACCTCTCCGAACCATCGATCACTGACCTTCGACACATTGCGGCGCGACTGGATGTATCCGTATCTATGCTCTTTGGTCACTCGCCTGCCCCTGCGGGGGAGGCCGGATACGTGGTACGACAGGGGTCGCGCCGTCCTATCGGTTCCAATGAGGCGGGTCTTGTCGAAGAGCTTTTGTCGCCCGATCTCACCGATGATTTCGAGATGGTGCATTCGACATTTGAGCCACATTCCCGCATCGGCGAAGTGGTGCAGCGACCGACTCAGGAAGTAGCCTATCTCCTCTCCGGTAAGCTTGACCTGATTATCTCTGGCCGGAAATTCACGATCCGACCCGGCGACAGCTTTCGCATCCGGGGAGAACCCTTTGAATGGATCAATCCCTATGATGAAACCGCCTGCGCGATATGGGTCATCGCGCCGCCGGTCTATTGACGCGACAGGAGCAACAGATGACGGGAAAGAAGCATAATGGCACCTGCAATTGCGGCGAGGTGGCCTTTACCATTACCGGCGATCTGGCGGAACCGTCGGTCTGTCATTGTACACAGTGCCGGAGGCAGACCGGTTACTGCTGGTCGTCAACACACATCCCCAAGTCCGCTTTGACCTTTCAAAGCGAGGCGGGCCTTGTCTGGTATCAATCAAGCCCGAATGTGCAGCGCGGATTCTGCGGCACCTGCGGCTGCTTCCTGTTCTGGAACCCGGAGGACGAAGACAAGATTTCCGTGTCGATGGGCGCGCTTTCGGCCCCGACCGGCGTAAAGATCGGTCGCCATATCTTTGTCGCTGACAAGGGCGACTATTACGACCTGGCCGATGGCCTGCCGCAGTCGAGCTAGGAGGGAGCATGGCCGAATTTTCTACACAGGCCCGCGTGGTTATCATTGGCGGTGGCGCGGTCGGCGCATCGGCGCTCTATCATCTTGCGAAAGCAGGCTGGACCGATTGCGTACTGCTCGAAAAGAACGAGCTGACCGCCGGATCGACATGGCATGCAGCCGGAAACGTGCCGACGTTTTCAACCTCGTGGTCAGTCATGAATATGCAGCGCTATTCGACCGAGCTGTACCGGGGGCTGGGCGCGGATGTCGATTATCCGATGAATTACCATGTGACGGGCTCGGTGCGGCTCGCTCACTCCGAACAGCGCATGCAGGAATTCGAACGTGCCCGCAGCATGGGGCGGTCGCAGGGGATGGATCTGGAGATCCTTTCTGTCGATGAACTGCGCGCCCGTTACCCCTTTGTCGAAACCCATGATCTCAAGGGCGCGCTTTATGATCCGAACGACGGCGACATCGACCCGTCGCAGTTGACGCAGGCGCTGGCGAAAGGCGCGCGTGACATGGGGGCGCGGATCGAAAGGTTCTGCGCGGCGACTGGTGTCCGTCGCGAAGAAGAAAGCTGGATCGTCGAAACACAAAAGGGCGAGATCCGCTGCGAATATGTCGTGAATGCAGCGGGTTACTACGCGTCCCGTGTCGCCGACTGGTTCAAACCGTTCGGCGGTCGAGACCTGCCGATGATGGTCATGAGCCACCAGTATCTTCTGACTGAAGAAATCCCAGAGCTGGCCGAATGGAGCCGGGAGACGGGACATAAGCTGCCCCTGCTGCGGGACGTCGACAGTTCCTATTACCTCCGGCAGGAAAAGGCCGGTTTCAATTTGGGTCCCTATGAGCGTAAGGGTCGGGCGCATTGGGTGGATGCCGCTGATCCTATGCCGGAAGATTTCTCGTTCCAGCTATATCCGGACGATCTGGATCGGCTTGAATGGTACATTGAGGATGCAATGGCGCGGGTGCCGCTATTGGGGTCGGTCGGGGTCAACAAGGTTATCAATGGACCCATACCTTATACGCCCGACGGCCTGCCTTTGATCGGACCGATGCCGGGCGTGCCGAATGCTTTCGAGGCCTGTGTCTTTACCTTCGGCATCGCGCAGGCCGGCGGCGCGGGCAAGGTGCTCGCCGAATGGGTTACGCAAGGCCGAAGCGAATGGGACATGTGGTCTTGCGATCCGCGCCGGTTCACTGCCTATGCCGACCGCGATCACTGCATCGCCAAGGGACTTGAGGTCTATGGCTTTGAATACGATATGCATTTCCCGCATCGTGATTGGCCCGCTGGACGGGGAAAAAGGCTTTCCACACTGCACTCACGTCTGAAAGACGCGGGCGCGGTATTTGGCAGTTACAATGGCTGGGAACGCGCAGAATGGTTCGCGAAACCGGGTGACGACCTGAGCGATCAGGCAAGCCATACATGGAACCGCTCCGGTCCGTGGGAGCAACGCATTCGCGAAGAATGCGAGGCGGTGCGGGACGGTTGCGGTGTCATCGCGATTTCGGGCTTCACCCGGCTTTCGGTCGAGGGGCCCGGAGCGCGGGAATACGTGGATAGCCTGATGGCTTCGCGCCTGCCGCAACCGGGACGGGTGGGGCTGGCCTATTTCGCGGACGATCGCGGGCGGGTCGTGACGGAAATGTCGGTCATCCCGCGCAGCGACGAGCAGATCTGGCTGATCACTGCGGCGGTAGCGCAATGGCACGACAAAGAGCTTTTGGAGCGTGGCACCCCCGGTACACTATCTGTACAAGATCGGTCCGACAAATATGACTGTTTGCTGGTAACAGGTCCCAAATCACGGGAAATCCTTTCCGGACTGACCGATGCGGATCTGTCACTGCCGTGGTTGTCTTATCAGGAGGCCGAGGTCGCCGGGCATCGCGTCGGCTTGCTGCGCGTGTCCTTCGCCGGCGAACTGGGGTGGGAGATCCACTGCGCCAATGAGGCCGCGCCGGCCATTTGGGATGCGGTCACGGTTGCAGGGGCGATACCTTTCGGCATGTGCGCGCTCGACTCCCTTCGCATTGAAAAGGGGTATCGTGCGTGGAAGGGCGATCTGTCGACGGATTACACGCTTCTTGAGGCAGGTCTTGAACGTTTTATCGATTTCGACAAACCCGATTTCCCAGGCAAGGCCGCACTTTCGGCAGAAAGAGAAGCAGGGGCAAAGCGGCGTTTTGTGGCGCTTAAGGTCGAAGCCGGTGAGGCAGACGCCCCCTATATGTCGATGCTCTGGCACAATGATGAGATCGTAGGCGAAACCACCTCGGGCGGCTGGGGCTATCGGGTCGGGGCCTCGCTGGCGCTGGGTATGATCCGTGCCGATCTGGCCGCACCCGACACAGACATCGACGTCGAAATCTACGGACAAAAATACCGGGCCACCGTGCAGCCGCATACTGCCGTTTGGGACGCCGACAACAGCAGAATACGCGCATGACACGCGCCCGAGATGCGAAAATAAGCGAGGTAAGCTTTGACTATTCCTGAAAAGGCCCGTGTGGTCATCATCGGCGGCGGCGTGATCGGTTGCTCGGTGGCCTATCACCTGACCAAAATCGGCTGGACGGACGTAGTGCTGCTGGAACGCAAGCAGTTGACATCGGGAACGACATGGCATGCGGCGGGGCTGATCGCGCAGCTTCGGGCGACAGCGAACATGACGAAGCTCGCGCGCTACAGCCAAGAGCTTTATGGCGGCCTAGAAGCGGAAACCGGGGTTGCAACCGGGTTCAAGCGGAATGGGTCGATCACCGTGGCGCTGACGTCGGAGCGGCGGGAAGAGATCTTCCGTCAGGCAGCGATGGCGCGGGCCTTTGGTGTTTCGGTTGAAGAGATCGACCCAACCGGGATCGGCGAACTCTATCCGCATCTGAACCTCGATGGCGTGGTGGCCGGGGTCTACCTTGAAAAGGACGGGCAGGGGGATCCGGGCAATATCGCCCATGCACTGGCCAAAGGCGCGCGCCAGCGTGGCGCGGTTGTTGCCGAACGCACAAAGGTTACGGAGATTCACAAAACCGGGCGCCGGGTGACCGGGGTCAGCTATCAGGGGGTTGATGGCGACGGCCATATCGCTTGCGGCATGATCGTGAACTGTGCCGGGATGTGGGGACACGAAGTTGGCCGGATGGCTGGTGTGAACGTACCGCTTCAGGCCTGCGAACACTTCTACATCGTGACCGAGAATATTCCCGAACTGACCCAACTGCCGGTGCTAAGGGTGCCGGATGAATGCGCCTATTACAAGGAAGATGCAGGCAAGATCCTTCTGGGCGCGTTTGAGCCGGTATCAAAGCCATGGGGCATGCATGGAATCCCCGAGGATTTCGAGTTTGACCAGCTTCCCGAAGATTTCGATCATTTCGAACCGATCCTCGAACAGGCGGTGAACCGGGTGCCGATGCTGGCCGAAGCAGGCATTCATACGTTCTTTAACGGGCCCGAGAGCTTTACGCCTGATGACGCCTATCACCTTGGCCTCGCCCCCGAGATGGACAATGTCTGGGTTGCGGCTGGGTTCAATTCCATCGGCATCCAGTCGGCCGGCGGCGCGGGTATGGCGCTGGCACAATGGATGGAAGATGGTGAAAAACCGTTTGACCTCGGTGATGTCGATATCAGCCGGATGCAGCCGTTTCAGGGCAACAAACGTTACCTGATAGAACGCTCGACCGAGACATTGGGCCTGCTTTATGCGGACCACTTTCCTTTCCGCCAAAAGGCAACGGCCCGAGGCGTGCGTCGCTCGCCACTTCATGCGCATCTGCTGGAACGTGGCGCGGTCATGGGCGAGCTTGCAGGGTGGGAGCGGGCGAACTGGTACGCGCGCGAGGGGCAGGCACCGGCGTATGAATACAGCTGGGGACGCCAGAACTTTTTCGACAACGTGGCCGAGGAACATGCGGCAGTGCGGTCGAACGTGGCGATGTATGACATGACCTCTTTCGGCAAGCTGCGGGTCGAAGGGCGCGATGCGATGGCTTTTCTCAACCGTGTCTGCGGGGCCGAGATGGACGTGGCACCGGGTAAGATCGTCTATACCCAGTTCCTGAACGCGCGCGGCGGGATCGAAGCGGACGTGACCGTCACGCGCCTGACCGAGACCACTTATCTGGTGGTCACTCCGGCGGGGACACGGCTGGCGGATGAAACGTGGTTGCGGCGTCATGTGGGGGACCGGGCGGTTGTCATTACCGATGTCACCCCGGGCGAAGCGGTGATGGCGGTGATGGGACCGAATGCGCGCAAGCTGATGCAGGCCGTATCGCCCAATGATTTCACCAACGCGGTCAATCCTTTCGGTACGGCGCAGGAAATCGAATTCGGCATGGGGCTGGCCCGCGCGCATCGCGTCTCTTACGTGGGTGAACTGGGTTGGGAGATTTACGTCAGCTCGGACATGGCGGCCCATGTCTTTGAGACGCTCTGGGAGGCCGGGCAGGATCTCGGGCTGAAGCTGGCGGGGATGCACATGATGGATTGCGCCCGCATGGAAAAGGGCTTTCGGCATTTCGGCCATGATATCACCTGCGAGGACCACGTGCTTGAGGCGGGCCTTGGGTTTGCGGTGAAGCGAGACAAGCCGGATTTCATTGGCCGTGAGGCGGTGCTGCGCAAGAAGGAAGAGGGACTGAAGCGGCGGCTGGTACAGTTCCGCCTGACCGATCCAGAACCGCTTTTGTACCACAACGAACCCATTCTTCGGGACGGAGAGATTGTCGGGTTCCTGAGTTCAGGGGCTTACGGGCATCATCTGGGCGGCGCGATGGGGCTTGGCTATGTGCCCTGCGTTGGCGAAAGCGTGGCAGAGGTGCTGGCGTCCAGCTACGAGATCGACGTGGTGGGTGTTCGGGTAAGGGCTGAGGCCTCGATGAAGCCCATGTACGATCCCAAAAGTGAAAGAGTCCGCGCCTGAGTGAGGGCCCCAGACGGGGGGCCTTCGGGTGTCCATGATCAGCGCATGCGCATGCCGTTCGCAAGAAGCTCGCCGTCCTCGGTGAATTCGAGGTGGGAGTTCAGCACATCCCCGCCCGCGTTGTCATCGGGTTTGGCGACCATGCCGACCATCATGCGCGCGGCCATGGCTTGCTGTTCCGGCAAAAGCCCGATCTTGACGAGCCGGTCGAGCAGGGCGTTGCCGCCACGAAGGGTCAGGTCGAGGATACCAGTGGGCTTGGGAAATCCCGCATAGGTGGTCTTGTCACTGTTATCGAAGCTCGCCTCGCCCTTGCCGGTCAGCTCAGCCCCGGCGGCCTTGAGCCGAAAGTTCTCAAGGGTGAGCGCGTGCAATTCGCCGGGCTGGTCGCCCGCCTTGCCCCGCGCCGCGACATCGGCGAAATCGAACCAGTCCCAGAAGCTCTTGACCTTGGCATTCAAGGCAAGTGTCAGGGCCATCGGATCGCGGGGAATTTCGCGCGTGGGATCTATCATGCCCCAGAGCTGTTCGGGGATTTCCACTCCTGTCATGTCAATCGACAGGGCTGCGTCTTGAAGGCTTTCCCCCGCCGAGATCGGCAGCGTGGCGCTCGCCGTGTTCCGTGCGATGATCGCGCTGATCGGAAAAGGGATCGCGTCGGGTGCGCTGAAGGACAACCGCGTATTCTCAAGCAGGGCTGCGACTTGCAGCCTTTCGCGGTTCAGAGAAAAGCTGGTGTCGTAGGTTTCCGACTCCGACAGCTGATGCGAGACGGGCGCCCCGTCGAGCGTGATGGTCTGTTCCGACCGGTATCCATCGATACTGCTTTCACCGGTGAAGCGTAGACCGCGTTCCATCGCATCGGCGAGGTTGAGGAGGGAGATGCCGCTGCGCGGTAGGATCATTTCATGCGAGGCCGTCAGGCCCTGCGCCGTGCCGGAGAAGACCGACCTTACACCGGCAGTATCCGTGTAGTCCGCGTTGAACTCATTCGCGCCCAGCTTCATTTGCCCGTCTACCGTCACAAGGCTTGAGGCGGCGATGCTGGCGGTGCCGGAGAGATCGCGTGCGGTACCGCCGATGGTCAGACCTTCGGACTGGATATCCTTGAATTCGACATCCCGGACGGTGAAATCGAGTTGATCCGCCGAGTATTCATAGGAGATATCGCCCGGCAGTCCGCTGGCAGAGATGTTCAGGTTGGTCGAGGTGACGTCGACCGTTCCGGTATAGGTGCCTTCGTCGGTGATCTCGGCCCGCATCGCAACGCTCTGCGTGGCCGGATACTGGATATCAACCGTGCCGTCATCGTTCTGAACAAGATCGAACCGCGATTGGGTCAGGGTGAAAGTACCCGCATCCTCTGGCAGGTCCCATGACATCGAGATCGGACCGACGCTGACGCCATCCGCTGAACGTTTTATGGTCGTTTCCGGCTTGCCGCCAAAGGTATCGAGATAGGCCTTGATATTGGTCCAGACATCGTCGGCGCTGACATCCGCAAATGCGGGTTGTCCAAGGGCGACAGAGGCCATCGCGGCGGTACAACTCAGGCGGGCTAAACGGTTCATTTTCAATTCCTTATGTCTATCCGACAGGGGCCACGGTGTTTGAGGGGACCTGTCTTTCCGTTTGACATGCTTTTCGCCGGAATGTGACCGAAGCGCGAAACAGTTACGGTTATTTCTCGATAATCGGCATGATCCCGCCCGCTATTCCCTGAGCAGGCGGCCAAGACGGGTGATGCCTTCCTCGATCTGGGCCTGATCGGCGCAGGAAAAGCTGAGCCGGAGCGTGTTGCCCCCGCTGCCATCGGCAAAGAATGCCCGACCGGGCACAAAAGCGACGCGCTGGGTTTCGAGAGATTTTGCCAGAAGATCCGCCGCGTCGAGCTGTTCGGGCAGGGTGAGCCAGACGAACATGCCGCCCTCGGGTCGCGTCCATTCCACACCATCGGGCATATGCCGTTTCAGCGCGTCCAGCATGTAGTCGCGGCGCGATTTATAGACGTCGCGCAGGTTTGCCACGTGGCTTTCGAACATTCGGCTGGCCACCTCGGCGATGGCCATCTGGTTGATGGTAGAGGAATGCAGGTCCGCCGCCTGTTTCATCAGGACGAGCCGCCGGATCACCGGGGCCGCGCCACAGACCCAGCCCACGCGCAGACCGGGCGACAGGGTTTTCGAGAAACTGCCGCAATAGAGCGTCCGCGCGGCATTGATGTCGCCGGTTTGTCCGATCTCAAGCGCGAGGATCGGGGGGACTGCCTCACCGTCGTAGCGCAGCGATTGATAGGCGGCATCCTCGATCACAGGGATGTCGAGCGTTTCCGCCAGATCGAGCAGTTTGCCACGGGCCGTCCGGTCGAGCGTGCGGCCGGTGGGGTTGGCGAAATCGGCGGAGGTATAGGCGAATTTCACCTCGCTATCCGCCTTGGCCGCGGCATCGGCATAGCTTTGCGGGGTTCTGTTGGTGTCGGGCGAGAGCTGGTCATAGCGTGGCTCGTAGGCGTTGAACGCCCCGAGCGCGCCAAGGTAGGTCGGCCAGCCCACAAGGGCGGTATCGCCCGGGGACAGCAGCAGCTTGCCGAGGTAATCGAGGGCCTGCTGCGATCCCGAGGTGATGAGGATGTTGTCCTCATTGCAGGGCATGCCAAGGGCGGCCATCTGCCCGGCGATCCAGCTGCGCAGGGGCAGGTAGCCTTCGCTCACAGAGTATTGCAGCGCGGCCTGCGCCTTGTCACCGCTAAGGATGGTCGAGAACGCCTCCTCAAAAGCTTTCGCGGGAAACAGCTTGGGGTCCGGGATGCCGCCCGCGAAAGAGATGATGTCCGGCTGCTCGAGCAGTTTCAGCAGTTCGCGGATTTCCGACGCCTTCATGCGCGTCATCCGGGTCGCGAATACCTGTTCCCAGTTCATCTCTTCATCCTCCGATCAACGTGACTGGGGCGCACTGTGCGGATCGGACCAGTTAAGTCAATATTGCTGACTTAACTGACACATTTCTTGATCCGCAATCAGCTCAGCGCTTCGCGGAACTTGAGAAAACGCGCGTCAGACTTGACCCGCTCGTTCATCGCTTCGCGCAGGGCGCCAACCGCCTTGTGCGGGCGCATGACCACTTCGAAAACCGCGATCAGACCGTCATCATTCAGGGTGATCAGATCGACGCCAACCGCGTCCAGCTCGCCGATCTTGCACTGGAATTCGAGCGCCCAGTCTTTGCCGTCGCCCATCACGCGCCGATAGCTGAAGTCGGTAAAGACTTTGCCCACGTGGCCCAGAACGGCGGCCACCGGTTCGCGCCCGGTCCATGTGGCGAAATAGGTGGGGGGCAGGAATTTCACGTCCTCGGCCAGCAGGTCGGCGATCTTGGTATCATCGCCGCTGGCGACGACCTCCTGCATACGGGTGATGGTCGGGTGCATCTGTGTCTCCTCCTGTTTCCGGCACTGTTGCCCGGCGCGGTTAAGGCCGCAAGTGGGTTGTTGTGCGCGCCCTTCGCAGCGCGTAAGCAGCGGCGCATGGCACCCGGATCAGAATATAACCCGCCCGAGGGTCCGCTGGACCTGTTGCACCACGATGCGCAGATTGTCGTCGTAAACAAGCCTGATGGGCTGCTATCTGTGCCGGGTAAGGGCGAACATCTTGCGGACTGCCTGATCATTCGCTTGCAGGCAGTGTTTCCCGATGTATTGCTGGTGCATCGTCTGGACCGGGACACGTCGGGCGTGATGGTCTTTGCCCTGACGCCGCATGCGCAGCGTCACCTTGGGCTGCAATTCGAAAAACGTTATGCCAAGAAGACCTATGTTGCGCGGCTTGATGGCAGGCTGGAGCCGAAATCGGGCACGGTGGATCTGCCACTGATCGTGGATTGGGAAAACCGACCGCGCCAGATGGTCGATCCCGAGAACGGACGCCCGGCGCAGACCGACTGGAAAGTTCTGCGCCACGAGGGGGATACGACCCGGGTGCGGCTTTTCCCCAAGACCGGGAGAAGCCACCAGCTGCGGGTGCATATGCTGTCGCTGGGCCACCCTATCCTTGGCGATCCGCTTTACGCCAGCGGGGCGGCGCTGGATCATGACCGGATGATGCTGCATTCCGAGGAATTGCGCATCAAACACCCGGATGGTGGTGCGTCGTTGAAATTCCGCGCGCCCGCGCCGTTCTGAAACTCAGGTTTCGATCCGAAGCCAGCCGGGCGGGAGGATGTCCGGGTTCTGCAGCTTGGGGTTCCCGAACCAGTTTACCGGCCCCGCGACCATTTTGTCCGGATGTGCGTTCAGCCACGCAGCCCACCAAGAAAACGATGAATTGGCGATGATATTATGCCGGCAGAGCGACATGAGCCGCATGTCCTCGAAATCTCGGTCGGGGCCGTTGAAGTCGATGACGACTTTTTCAAAAGGCAGTGGCAGGTTCTCGCGGGCCCAATCGGGATCGTCGGAAAAGACAAAGACCGTAGGGTCTGTGGAGAGGTCGTTAGAAATCCGGGCAAGCGCCGCATCGTAATAGGCTTGGTCGCAGAGCACGTGCGCGTCCAGCGACACGTAATCGCCGCGCCGGACGTGCAGGGCAATGGAAACTGTTTCACCGATGCGCTGGGCCATGTCTGCGTTTTCCGATGACGAGAATTCCGGAAAGGCAAAGTCGGCACGGATCGTGGCGGCGATGGCAGAGAAGTACTTTTCGCTTTGCCAATAACCGTGCAGATAGCTTTGGTCGCCCCATGTCTCGAAGGCGGCATTGTAGCCAAGACCCTGTTCCCGCCGCAGGTACGGCTTGCGCCCGGCATAGCGCCAGAGCGCATAGGCCAGCGGATTTTCACGACGGGAGGGGGGCAGCGGTTCCGGCGTCGTCAGGGGAAGGTCGAATACGCGGGTCAGAAATCCTTCACCCCGTGCGAGTGCCTCGCGCGCATCCAGCCCCACTGGCAGAGCAAGGCGCGCCGCCAGAGACCGCGCGGCGGCATATTGGAACATCTGGTTGCCAAGGCGGCCGTGAAGGCGGGAAATGATCATCGTTGGTCCTGTGCGCGGGCTTGTCCTGCTGTGCCACAGGCCGGTGATCTTCTCAAACCCTGAAATGGGCGCGTGACGGCGGACTAACGGCGCAGCCCAAGAAAATTGAATTTTCTTGGTAAAATTCTGTGAGAATTTTGCGGTGGCTTGACGTGGCGGGAGTTCGTGCCTATCTGGCCGTCAGGTTCGGGTTCCCTGCCGCTCGCAGGCATTTTGCCATGGTGAAACCCGCTTTGCATCTTACGTCTCTGTCCAGTGGCATGTGCAACGGTTGGTAACGCGGGCACCTCCTTATCAATTGCATGCCTGTCATGAGGCAACAGATGATGACATCCAATACAACAGACCAACTCACGGATCTGAAAACGCAAGCGCGTCGGCTGCGGCGCGACATGGCCGAAACAGGTCGTGCTATCAGTCATGGTCAGGCGCTTGAAATGATCGCGCACCAGCAGGGTGTGCGTGACTGGAATACCCTTTCCGCGACAGTGCGCCGGAACGACAACAAGCGGCCTTTCGCGGTCGGAGATCGGGTGGAGGGCCAGTATCTTGGTCAGCCCTTCACCGGCTATGTTCACGGGCTATCCGTCGGACCGCAAGGCAAATACCAGCGGATCACGCTGCAATTCGATGAACCGGTCGATGTGGTGACCTTCGACAGCTTCTCGTCCTTTCGCCAGCGGGTGAGTGCTGTGATCGATGACGAGGGCCGGTCGCTTTACCGCATCTCAAGCGGGGCCCCGCAACTGGTCCTGCACCACGTCGGGTTGTGAAGGATCGGCGAAGCAGTGACCCGAACAACGAAAAGGGGCCGCCCGGTATCCGGAGCGGCCCCATTCCTGTGGAGAGGGTCCGACTTATTCTGCAGCCCAGCCGCCGACCGCCTTGATTTCGAGGAAGTCCTCGATACCGTAGACGCCACCTTCGCGGCCGTTGCCGGACTGTTTCATGCCGCCGAAAGGCGCGCCCGGGCTGCGGCTTGCGCCGTTCATTTCGACCATGCCGGAACGGAGCTTGCGGGCCATGCGGTTGGCGCGTTCGCCGTCCTGGGTCTGGACGTAGTTGGTGAGACCGTAAACGGTGTCATTGGCGATCTCGATGGCTTCCTCTTCGCTGTCGAAGGGGATCATCGTCATGACCGGCCCAAAGATCTCTTCGCGAGCGATGGTCATTTGGTTGTTCACATCGGCAAAGATCGTCGGTTTCACGTAGAAACCACGGTTCATCCCGTCGGGGCGGCCAACGCCACCGGCGACGAGTTTCGCACCTTCGTCGATGCCCTTCTGGATCAGGTCCTGGATCTTCTTGAACTGAACCTCGTTCACGACCGGGCCGATGTGGCGGCCTTCGTCATGGGCGCTGCCCACGGTGACGGAATTTGCAACCTCGGCTGCGGTTTCAACGGCCTTGTCGTAGATCGGGCGTTGCACCAGCATCCTCGAGGGCGCGTTGCAGGACTGGCCAGAGTTGTTCATCATGTGCAGCACGCCGCGCTTGATGGCCTTTTCGTCCGCGTCTTCAAAGACCACGTTCGCGCCCTTGCCGCCCAGTTCGAGGTGAACTTTCTTGAGCGTATCTGCTGCGGCTTTCGAGATCGCCGTGCCGGCGCGGGTGGAGCCGGTGAAGGACACCATGTCGACGTCCGGATGGCTGGAAAGCTGGGTGCCGACACCCGCCCCATCGCCGTTCACGAGGTTGAAGACACCGGCGGGAAAGCCTGCCTCGTCCATCATCTCGGCGAAGACCATCGCGTTCAGCGGGCTTTGCTCGGACGGTTTCAGCACCATGGTGCAGCCTGCAACAGCGGCGGCGCCAACCTTGAGCGTGATCTGGTTCATCGGCCAGTTCCAAGGCGTGATCAGCGCGGCAACGCCGACGGCTTCCTTGATGATCCGGTCGTTCTGGAATTTTTCGCTCAGCGGCGCGTCGAATTCGAATTCCTTGGCGGCGCGGATGAAGTTCTTGAGGTGGAAGCTGCCCGAGCCGAACTGCTGGGTGCGGGCCATGTCGATGGGCGCGCCCATTTCCATGCTGATCGCCTGCGCCATGTCTTCGCCACGGGTGTTATAGACCTCGAGCAGTTTCTCGAGATAGGCAATGCGCTCGGCGGCGGGCATGTACATCCAGTCGCCGAGAGCGGCCTTGGCGGCGGCCACGGCTGCATCTGTATCGGCCTGGCTGCCGAGCGAGATCACGGCGCAGGGCTCTTCGGTGGAAGGGTCGATCACGTTGAAATCGTTCGGGGCAGAGGGGGCAACCCACTTGCCGTTGATGTAAAAGTCGCGTTTCTCGATCATATCTCAGCTCCCAATAAATGAGTCCCGACCGCCCGGTCGGGAGATTCGCGCCACTCTGTCACTGCAGCGCATGCTCGGCAAGTCGGGGGATGAAACTGCCGTGTCTTGGGACTAGATAGGGAGTGCAAGAGTCGTCAACTCCATGAATGGGGGAAAAACCAAATGAGTTTACGCATCAACGATACTGTTCCGAATTTCACTGCGGAGACCGATCAGGGCACGATTAAGTTTCACGACTGGATCGGCGATAGCTGGGCGATCCTGTTTTCGCATCCAAAGGATTTCACACCGGTCTGCACAACAGAATTCGGTGCTGTCGCGCAGCTTGCCGATGAATGGGAAAAACGTGGCACCAAGGTGATCGGTGTTTCGGTCGACGGGGTCGAGGATCACAAGAAATGGAAAGGTGATATCGAAACCGCAGGCGGCGCCAAGGCGGGCTTCCCGATCATCGCCGACGAAGGTCTTGAGGTCTCCAAGGCGTTCGACATGCTCCCGGCAGAAGCTTACCTGCCCGACGGGCGTACCCCGGCGGACAGCGCAACCGTGCGCTCGGTCTTTATCATCGGGCCGGACAAGCAGCTCAAGCTGTCGATGACCTACCCGATGACGGTTGGCCGCAATTTTGCCGAGGTGCTGCGTGCGCTCGACGGGTTGCAGATGTCGGCCAAGGGCGTTGCAACGCCTGCGAACTGGCAGCCCGGCGGCGATGTGATCATCCCCACGTCGGTCAGCGATGAGGATGCCAAGGAAAAGTTCGGCGAGTTCAAGACCGTTCTTCCCTATCTGCGGACGACTAAGGCCCCGGCCTGAACTATTGGATGTAAACAAAACAAGCGCCGGTCAGTGACCGGCGCTTTGGTTTTAAACGCCTTCAGTTTTAGGGACAGCCTTAGCAGCGACGCGTTGCGTCGCCGGGACGAGTTGGCCGAGATCTCGCCGGGCTGATGTTACCGGGGCCAGGTCTGCGGACGCAGGCGAAGGTGGGCACGGTAGGCCGCGCGGGCCCATTCTCGACGTAGTTTGCCGCTCGCCGGAGTGCGTGTCTGGATTGTCGAGCCGCCGATTTCCGAGGCGACCTCGCGGTTGCCATTGCCCAACAGGCTGTGGATCGGCTGACCGGTGATCCAGTGCATCTGGAGGAAGGTGTCGACAGGACGGTCAATTTCCTCCGTCGCTTCGAGCAGCTTTGCCGCCGCATCGCGTCCGACGATCTGGCAGATACATTGCAATCCGATCACCTGCGGCAGGATCAGCCGCATCTTCCCGACCTGCGCCAGCGTGCGTGCGGGTTTCTCACGCGTTTTCACCGGAAGGCGGACATACATACTGCTGGTCATGTTGCCTTCGACCAAGGCAAGGGCGCGGGCGAACTGGTCTGGCGCGAGTGAGAGGTCATCTTCGGCAATGAGCGCGTAATCGTCATCGCTGTCGACCAGTTTTTGCCAGCATTTCCGGTGGCTGAGAAACACGCCGATCTCTGCAGGCATCAGCAGAAAGGGATAGCGGGGGTTGTGGAGGTCGCCGCCATGAACAGTCATCGAGGCGATCTGCGCCGGATCGCGGCCATTCACCGCCTCGACGGTTTCACCCTGCGGCAAAGTCGACAGCAGCTTGTCGACGTTCTCGCGGCGTTGCGTGCTGGACGACATGTGAATGATGTAGGATCTCATATGCCGTTCATAGACAGACTGCCTCGCCCGCGCCAGATGCACGGACGGGGCGAGATTGGATCATTTGTGGATATCCCGCGTTTCAGGCGACGCGCAGGGGACGGCGGGTCAGACCAAGCGCCGCGATTGCGCCCAGCAGTAGTGGCAGGCCCGCAGGAAGCGGCACGGCGGCAACGGAAACCCGGGCCGCTGCATATTCCGCGAATTCCTGATGCACGATCCTGTTTGGATGCACGGAATCGGCGAAGAAATAGGAATCTGCCGCGCTCGGGTCGACGACCAGTCCGCCGTTGGAATCGAAACTGACGGCGCAGTTATCCAGCGGCGTAAAGGTCGACATGCTGGGCGTGCAAGCTTCCGTAAGATTGGTCAGACCCAACGCCGCGGCACGGGGGCGAAGTTCGTCGATAAAATCGGTGAAATCGAGGAAAAAGATATTCAGCCCCTCGTTCTCAAGATCGATCAGGTTGGCGGCCAGCTGGGTGTTGAATTCTGCCGAGGCGGCGCTGAGAGCGCCAGCGGCAGGGTTGCCGTAAAAGCCCGGATTGTCAGCGATATCGGGCAGATTGGAGACAAGGAAGTTGTTGAAATTGCCCCCCAGTGCGGCGACCGCGCGAATGCCGTCGGTCACAGAATTGGCGACGGCCTTGCCATCTGCCGTACCGGTCGCGCCAAAGCTCTGGAACAGATCATTGGCCCCGAAAAGAGCCGAAACTAGCGGGTTGGTCCCGGCGGCGCCGACGTAGGATGACATCACCCCAACCTGCCCCATGAAAGTCGCCAGCGGTTGCAGGGCAGGGGGATAGGTATTGGCATTCACATCTCCGGCGGTTGCGCCTCCGAGAGCAAAGTTCGCTGTGAATTCACCATTGGCGGTGAAGGAGTCGGCGAGAAGTTCGGTCCAGACGGGACCATTCGAGAAACGACCGCCAAGGCTTGGCGGGGCAAGCGTGCCGAGTTTGCCGTCATCGCTGAGGCTGTCCCCCAGCGAGAAGAAGCTGGTAAAGCCCATGTCGATGGACGAGGCGCTTGCGGGCAGCGCAAGGCAAATGGCGGCTATCGCCGCGAGTGTTCGTTTCAGCATGTCGTCTCCTCCCAAAGAACGTTGGCGCGCTGGACGCGGCACCATGGGGGAGTAGGGCACAGCATAGATAAGAATGGAATACTATTGTTTCCAAAACCCGGCGAAATCTTTGCGATTGTTTCTGTTCAGGTGGTGTGCTCGGCGAGAATGAAGATTCCCATACAGACGAGAATGACGCCTCCAAGGATCTCGAAAATATTGCCGAAGCGACGACCCAATACGCCGCCCAGCAGGGTTCCGGTGGTCGTCATTGCAAAGGTGGCTGCGCCGATGGCGAGCGCGATGGCAAGGATGTTCACATCGAGAAAGGCCAGCGAGATGCCGACGGCTGTCGCGTCGATCGAGGTTCCTACGGCGGTCGCAACAAGCGTAAAGGCGCTGCGTTTACGCGGCGCGCTGTCCGTGTTGTGAAAGGCGACGTAGATCATGTGCAGCCCGACCCCCGCCAGCAGGGCAAAAGCGATCCAGTGATCCCATGTTTCGACATAGCGCGTTGCCGCGCGGCCCAATAGCCAGCCGATCAACGGTGCGATGGTCTCGACCGTGCCAAACAAGAGCCCGCGTCCGACTGCCGTTGCAATGGAGGGCGTCTGCTGGTTTCTGCTTCCCTTGGCTATTGACGCAACGAAGGCATCCGCAGACATGCTGAAAGCCAGAAGCGCGATGGTCAGAGGGGTCATGTTCCGGTCTCCATCGGGGCGGCAGCAGCAAATCCGGCCTTACGCCGCAAACGCGGTCGTAGTCTGGAACCGGGCGGCGGGAATCGTTGCGGCCGTTGAGGGACGGTAGGTAGGAGCGAGCGTCCTAAGTGTCAATAAAATAAGGATAAATGCTAATGCGAACAAGTTGCATTACAGGTTCGAACCTGCCGGGCCTGCCACAAAAAAAAGCCCCCGGTTTGCACCGGGGGCGTTCGTTCTTCTTTCGGAGAGAAGGGCTTAGTCTGCCGCTTCTTCCTTGGCGGCTTCTTCGCCGGTTTCCTGATCGACGACTTTCATCGACAGGCGAACCTTGCCACGGTCATCAAAGCCCAGCAGCTTGACCCAGACTTCCTGACCTTCCTTGAGCACATCCGACGGATGGTTCAGGCGGCGGTTTTCAATCTGGGAGACGTGCACGAGGCCGTCACGCTTGCCGAAGAAGTTCACGAAGGCGCCGAAATCGACGAGCTTCACGACTTTGCCCTTGTAGATCTTGCCTTCTTCCGGCTCGGCCACGATCGAATAGATCATGTCATAGGCCTTCTGGATGGCTTCGGCGTTCGGGCTGGCGATTTTGATGATGCCGTCGTCGTTGATGTCGACCTTGGCACCCGAAACTTCGACGATCTCGCGGATCACCTTACCGCCCGACCCGATCACTTCGCGGATCTTGTCGGTGGGCACCTGCATGGTTTCGATGCGCGGTGCGTGTGCGCTGAACTCGCCTGCGCTGGACAGGGCCTTGTTCATCTCGCCGAGGATGTGGATACGGCCGTCCTTGGCCTGGGCCAGGGCTTTCTCCATGATTTCGGGCGTGATGCCGGCAACCTTGATGTCCATCTGGAGAGAGGTGATGCCGTTCTCGGTACCTGCGACCTTGAAGTCCATGTCGCCGAGGTGGTCTTCGTCCCCAAGGATGTCCGACAGGATCGCGTAGGAACCGTCGTCTTCGAGGATCAGACCCATCGCGACACCGGCTACCGGTGCCTTGAGCGGAACGCCAGCATCCATCATTGACAGCGAACCGCCGCAGACGGAAGCCATCGAGGAGGAGCCGTTGGATTCGGTGATCTCGGACACGACACGGATCGTGTAGGGGAAATCGGTCGAAGCCGGGAGAACCGCCTGAAGCGCGCGCCATGCCAGCTTGCCGTGGCCGATTTCGCGGCGACCGGGCGAACCGACGCGGCCAACTTCACCCACCGAGTAGGGAGGGAAGTTGTAGTGCAGCAGGAAGTTCGATTTGAAGTTGCCGTGCAGCGCGTCGATGAACTGTTCGTCATCGCCGGTGCCAAGCGTGGTCACGACCAAGCCTTGCGTTTCACCACGGGTGAAAAGCGCCGAACCGTGGGTTCGCGGCAAAAGGCCGGTTTCCGCAACGATCGGACGGATGTCGGTGGTGGAACGCCCGTCGATCCGCTTGCCGGTTTTCACCACGTCGCCACGCAGGATGCCTGCTTCGAGCTTTTTCATGGCGGAACCGAGGTTCGCGTCCTCTGCCTGCTCTTCGGTCAGCGACGCGATGATCGCTTCGCGCGCAGCGGCAACGGCCGTGGTGCGCTCTTGCTTGTCGGTCAGCGCGAATGCTTCACGCATCTGCGTTTCACCGGCGGCCTTGACGGCTTCGTACAGCTCGGAATAGTCCGGTGCGTCGAAATCAAAGGGCTCTTTCGCCGCTTCTTCGGCCAGCGAGATGATCAGGTCGATCACCGGCTGGATCTGCTCATGCGCAAAGTTCACCGCGCCAAGCATTTCTGCTTCGGAAAGTTCGTAGGCTTCGGATTCGACCATCATGACGGCGTCTTTGGTGCCGGCCACGACGAGGTCGAGACGCTGCTCGGGGTTCAGGCGCAGGTCCTGCATGTCGTCGACAGTCGGGTTCAGGATGTATTCGCCATCCTCAAAGCCAACACGGGCGCCGGCGATCGGGCCACGGAACGGCGCGCCGGAGATCGTCAGGGCAGCCGAAGCGGCGATCATCGCGACGATATCGGGGTCGTTGACCAGATCGTGCGAGAGCACGGTGCACATGACCAGAACTTCGTTCTTGAAGCCGGGCACAAAGAGCGGGCGGATCGGGCGGTCGATCAGGCGGGCCGTCAGCGTTTCCTTTTCGGTCGGACGTGCTTCGCGCTTGAAGAAACCGCCGGGGATCTTGCCGGCTGCGTAATATTTTTCCTGATAATGAACGGTCAGCGGAAAGAAATCCTGACCGGGCTTAGGTGCCTTGGCAAAGGTCACGTTCGCCATGACGCTGGTTTCGCCCAGCGTGGCAATAACGGTACCGTCGGCCTGACGCGCAACCTTGCCGGTTTCCAGCGTGAGCGTCTCTTCGCCCCACTGCATGCTTTTTGTCGTTGTGTTAAACATCATCGTATCCTGATTGGGAGCACTCCCGGCGTTCCGGGTCTCCCGTTTGCATGGCGGCCCCATTGCCGCCGACCCTTATACCTTCATCCGCGTGCCAGGGTCCGGGCACATCGTCTCAGATTGGCCGCCCATACACGGGATTGGCCGCTTTGAAAAGGTTTGTCTTTTAGCGGGGTTGGGACCGGCGGAAAGGCACGCGCCTCGCAAGCGTGCGGGTGACTGAAAACACTAGGTTTTTTGTGATCTGCCCGGCTTTGGGGCCAAGTTTGGCTTGTATCCGAGACAATCTCGGCCAAGACTGTTTCTGTCTTGTGTAACCGGAAAACCGGAACCTGTCGCAACCAATAGGGAAATTCATCATGACTTCTTTCTCAAGGCTGGCCTTGGCAAGCGCCGTGGCCCTGATGGCCGGACTGGGAGCCGTGCAGGCTCAGACCAGCGCCACCGTCGCCATGCAACTTGAGCCGCCTCATCTCGATCCGACCTCGGCCGCCGCGGGGGCCATCGACTCGGTGACATATTCCAATATCTTCGAGGGCCTGACGCGCTTTGCCTCTGACGGGTCTATCATTCCCGGGCTGGCCGAAAGTTGGGAAATCTCCGAAGACGGGCTGACCTATACGTTCAAGCTGCGCGATGGTGTGACGTTTCACGATGGCACCACGATGGATGGCGAAGACGTAAAGTTCAGTCTTGATCGTGCCCGTGCCGAAGACAGCGTAAACGCGCAAAAGGCGCTGTTCACAGCGATCGACACGGTCGAAGTCGTCGATCCGCTGACCGTCAAGGTCACGCTGAGCGAGCCCAACGGTCTGTTCCTGTTCAACATGGCATGGGGCGACGCGGTGATCGTGGCGCCCGAAAGCATCGATGACATCAAGTCGACGCCCATCGGCACCGGCGCGTTCAAATTCGTGAGCTGGTCGCAGGGCGACAGCATCCAGATCGAGAAATACGCGGATTACTGGGGTGAGCCGGCCATGCTGGACAGTGCCACCTTCAAGTTTATCTCGGACCCGACTGCCGCCTTTGCCGCGATGATGGCCGAGGATATCGACGCCTTCGCGGGCTTTCCCGCGCCAGAAAACCTGCCGCAGTTCGAAGCCGATGCGCGGTTCCAGGTGCTGGTCGGATCGACCGAGGGTGAAACCATCCTTGCCATGAACAACAAGCGCCCGCCGTTCGATAACGTCAAGGTGCGCGAGGCCGTGGCCCATGCGATCAACCGTCAATCGGTCATCGACGGGGCCATGTTCGGGCTTGGTACGCCGATCGGGACGCATTTCGCGCCCCATAACCCCGATTACGTCGATCTCACGGGGATCTCGGAATACGATCCGGCCAAGGCCAAGGCCCTGCTGGAAGAGGCCGGGATGGCGGACGGGTTTGAAACCACGCTGCACCTGCCGCCCCCGTCCTATGCCCGTCGCGGTGGCGAAATCATTGCCGCCCAGCTGGCCGAAGTCGGTATCACCGCCGAGATCATCAACGTTGAATGGGCGCAGTGGTTGGAAACGGTGTTCCGCGGGAAGGATTTTGGCATGACCATCATCAGCCACACGGAGCCGATGGATATCGGTATCTATGCGCGGCCCGATTACTACTTTCAGTATGACAACCCGGCTTTCCAGGAGCTGATGACCAAGCTGAACGGGACCACCGATCCTCACGAGCGCTCCACCATGCTTAAGGAAGCCCAGGAAATCATCGCCAAAGACTACGTGAACGGCTACCTGTTCCAGCTTGCCTATCCGGTGATTGCGAAAGCCGGTCTGAAGGGCCTGTGGAAAGATGCGCCGACGCAGGCGGTGGACCTGACGGGCGTTAGCTGGTCGGAATAATCCAATTGCTTAGCCGGGCTTCTCCCAGTGGCCCGGCTGATTTGCAGGGTTTACAAGGCCTGTACCATGCGGGCGACTGGCAGGAAAAACGAGCCGGTTGCGCATATTTCATCACCTCTTTCGAGCTTCAAAGACCCGCCTTGACCATAAGCTCGGCGCTCTATTTTACTTAACTATCCCAGATATGCAAAAAAGTGTTCCTCGGGACGGATTCGATACAGTAAGCTTCCGGGAATTAGTTAGAGTGCTAAATAGTTTTCGCGAGGTCGGCAGACGGTGGTACATGCCCAATTCATAGGTGGCACGGTTTGGGATTGAACATCGATCACCGTGCTGAATTGGACAGGCTCTATATGCTTGACTACGGGGAAATACCCGAAGTCATTGCACGGTTTCTCGGCGTCATCGGTGGTGGCATTGTACTCTACGTCCACTCTCACTGGATCATATCGCTCGTCTGGGTTTTTTTCTTTGTAAAGCTGCACATTTTCTATTTTCTCTTTCTGCGCAGCCGGGGCGAAGTGGTCAGCCGGCGCGAGCATTACATCGCGGCAACCCTCTTTCTCTTGCTACTGATCGCTTTTCTCTGGCTTCCGGCGGTGCTGATCGTTCAAGACGATGAAGCGCTGGTATTCGCGGGCGCGGCACTGATTGGCTGTATCCTCGTATTTCTGGTGTATCGCTGTGACACGCTGATGTATCTCGTCATTGGCGAAATCTGCATCGTGGCGATAATGATCGGCTGGATCTTGTACTACATCTTGCCGGATTTCGGGACAGTTCCGACGAAAATGGCTATCGTCGTCTGCGGTCTCGCCCTGCTCGGCTATCTGACGCGGTCGATCCTGCAGGGGCGCGCCCACCGGATGGCCTCGGAGGCGGCGGCGACCGGCACCGCACAGGCGCAGAAGATGGCGGCGATCGGCCGACTTGCCGGTGGTGTCGCGCATGATTTCAACAACATACTGACCGCGATCCAAGGCAATCTTGAGCTTTATGGCGAATTCACCGATCAGCGCGACAAGGATGAATCGGTGAGGCGGGCGCATACGGCGTCGCAGCAGGCCGAGGTGCTTGTGCGGCAGTTGATGGTTTATGCCCGCAAGTCGGTCATGGACGTCGGCATTCACGACGTGGACCGGATTTTTGAAGAATTCCTGTCCCTCCTGCGCCATCTCGTTCCCGGGTCGATAAACGTGGTTGCCAAGCGGCCTGAGCGGGGGCTGTTCGCATGGGCCGACAGCAAGCAGATGGTGACGGCTTTGATCAACCTCGCCCAAAATGCTGTCGATGCCATGCCCGACGGTGGCGTTCTGACCGTGTCGGCGCGCGGGTGGAACTCGAAACAGCAGGTCCCGACGGTGGATGGAGATACCCTCCCATCCGGTTCCTATATCGTCTTCGAGGTCGAGGATACCGGGCGGGGGATAGATAGCGCGGTCATGGACCGCGTCGTCGAGCCATTCTTTACGACCAAACCTGTGGGGCAGGGATCGGGACTGGGCCTGTCCATGGTGCTGGGGCTTGCGCGCGAGCTGGGCGGCGGGTTGCAAATAAGCTCATCGGCCAAGGGCACCAAGGTTAGCATTCTGCTTCGCTGGATCGAAGAAGGTGAATTTCCGGCAGCACTGGCATGAACGATCAGGTGAAAACGCCCGATTGATGAGCGGCGCTGTCATGCGCTATCACGCGGTCAACACGCGCTCTGGACGCTCCCTGTCTGCGCGCATAACGTGGCGCCGATGCTGAACTATATCTTCAAACGCTTCCTCTCGCTGATTGTCAGCCTTGCGGTTGCGAGCCTTGTCATTTTCTTCGTGATCGAAGTCGCGCCGGGTGATCCGGCGCAATTCATGCTGGGCATCAATGCCCAGCCCGATACGGTTGCAGCCCTGCGCACCGAGCTTGGTCTGGACGTGCCGAAATGGCAGCGTTACCTCGGCTGGGTCGGCGGGCTGGTGACCGGCGATTTCGGCACGTCCTATACCTATCGCACGCCGATCAGCACGATGATCGCGGACCGGCTCTGGGTTTCGCTGCCGCTGGCGATCTACGCGCTGACGCTCTCGACGGTCATCGCCTTTCCGGCCGGGATCTATGCCGCCGCGCGTCGGGGCAAGGGTGGCGACATGGCGGTGATGGGGGCGACACAGCTTGGCGTGGCGGTGCCGAATTTCTGGTTCGCGATGATGATGGTGCTGATATTCGCCATCAACTTGCGTTGGTTCAGCGCGGGCGGTTTTGCCGGCTGGGACAAGGGGTTCCGGACCGGGATACATTCGCTGACCCTGCCTGCCGTCTCGCTGGCCTTGCCACAGGCGGCGATCCTTGCGCGAGTCATGCGCTCGGCCTTGCTGGATATTCTGGGCGAGGATTTCATGCGCACCGCCCGCGCCAAGGGGCTGACCCGTCGGCAGGCGCTTTGGCGGCACGGGGTGCGCAATGCGCTGATCCCGGTGCTAACGATCATCGGGCTGCAATTCTCCTTTCTGCTGGCCGGGTCGATCATCATCGAGCAGGTCTTTTACCTGCCGGGCCTTGGGCGTCTGGTGTTTCAGGCCATCAGCTCGCGTGATCTGATCGTCGTCGAATCCGTCGTGATGCTGCTGGTGTTCGCGGTGATCACGGTCAATTTCCTTGTCGATCTGGCCTATGCCGCCGTCGATCCGCGACTGAGGTCCAGAACATGAGACGCAACCTGATCATCGGCGCGTTCCTGACCGCGGTTTTCGTGCTGGCCGCGCTCTTATCCTTTATCTGGACGCCTTTCGACCATACGGCGATGAGCATTCCCGACAAGTTCCAGCGCCCCAACGGGGTGCACCTGCTGGGAACCGACCATTTCGGGCGCGATATCCTGTCGATGATCATGGTCGGTGCGCGGACCTCGATCGCGGTCGCGCTGGTGGCTGTCGGAATTGGCATGGGGTTTGGTGTGCCACTGGGCCTTGCGGCCGCCGCGCGCAAAGGGACATGGCTCGACGAAGTCATCATGCGCGGCAACGATCTGGTCTTTGCCTTTCCCTCGCTGGTCATCGCGATCCTGATTACTGCCGTTTTCGGGGCGGGGGCGATCAACGCGATCATTGCCATCGGTATCTTCAATATCCCTGTCTTTGCCCGGATCACGCGCGGGGCGGCCCTGTCTTTGTGGGAGCGGGAGTTTATCATGGCAGCGCGAGTTTCGGGCAAATCGGCCACGCGGATCAGTTTCGAACACATCTTGCCCAACGTGATGAACCTTCTGATCGTGCAGGGGACCATCCAGTTCTCGCTGGGTATCCTGGCCGAGGCCGGGCTGTCCTATATCGGGCTGGGCGCGCAGCCGCCGACGCCCAGCTGGGGCCGGATGCTGGCGGATGCGCAGACGCTGGTTTCCATCGCGCCCCATATCGCTCTTATTCCCGGCGTTGCCATTATACTGACGGTGCTGGGGCTGAACCTCATGGGCGACGGGCTGCGCGACTATCTTGATCCACGGCTGAGGGTATCGCGCGCATGAGCTTGCTTCAGATCGATAACCTGTCGATGGACATCGTGAGCACGTCCATACTGCGGGACGTGACGCTGACGGTCGATCCCGGCGAAATCGTCGCTGTCACCGGCGAAAGCGGTTCCGGCAAATCGATGACGGCCTTTTCCGTGATGCAGCTTTTGCCCGAGCGGGTGACGACCAGCGGGTCGATCTACCTTGATGGAAAGGATCTGTTGCAGGCGTCCGAGGCCGAGATGTGCCGTTTGCGCGGTAATGCGGTCGGAATGGTTTTTCAGGAACCAATGACGGCGCTGAACCCGGTCAAGACCATCGGGGATCAGGTGACCGAGACGATCCTGATCCACAAGGCGATGTCGCCTGCCGATGCAAAGACCCGGGCGCGGGAAGTGCTGGACCGGGTCGGGCTTCCGGCCGACCGGTTTCCCCTGTCGCGCTATCCGCATGAACTTTCCGGCGGGCAGCGGCAGCGCGTTGTGATCGCCATGGCCATCGCCCTGCGGCCCAAGCTGCTGATCGCGGATGAACCGACGACTGCGCTTGATGTGACGACGCAGGCGCAGATCCTCGATCTGCTCAAGGGGCTCGTCGAGGATTTCGGCATGGGGCTTCTGATGATCACCCATGATCTTGCCGTTGTGGCTGATATGGCGGACCGGATCGTGGTCATGCGACGAGGCGAGGTTGTCGAGCGCGGCCCGACCAGGTCGCTGCTGGCGCAGATGAAACACCCCTATACGCGGCAGTTGTTCGAGGCCTCCGGCCATCAGGTCGATCTGCCGCCACGGCCCGAGCCGAACCCCTTGCTTGAGGTCAAAGATGTGGTGCGCGATTACCGCCTGCCACGCACGCGCCCCTTTGCGCCTCACGGAAATTTCCGCGCCGTAAAAGGCGTGAGTTTCGAACTGCACCGGGGCGAAAGGCTGGGTCTGGTCGGTGAATCCGGTTGCGGTAAGTCGACGCTGACGCGAGCTCTTCTGGGGTTGGAGCCGATACAGGGCGGGTCGATCACGCTGGACGGCGAACCCGTCTTCTCGGGCACGAGACCGAATCTTTCCGTGCGACGCAAGATGCAGGTTGTGTTTCAGGACCCGTTTGGCTCCTTCAACCCGCGCCATCGTGTCGACCGGCTCATCACCGAGCCGTTCTTTCTGATGGACGAGCCGCCCACCGGCAAGGCGCGGGAGGCCGCAATCGGAGAAGCACTCGAGGCCGTCGGTCTGACAGCAAAAGATGCACGCAAGTACATCCACGAATTCTCTGGCGGCCAGCGGCAGCGGATCGCGATCGCCCGCGCCCTGATCATTCGGCCCGAACTGATCCTGTTCGATGAGGCGGTGAGCGCGCTGGACGTCTCGGTCCGCGCGCAGATCCTTGATCTGCTGGCCGATCTCTGCCGCGCCTATGATCTGTCCTACCTGTTCATATCGCATGACCTGAGCGTGGTGCGCACCGTGACCGATCGGGTGCTTGTCATGAAGTCGGGTGAAATAGTTGAACAAGGAGAGACCGAAGAGGTCTTTTCTAACCCGCGCCATCCCTATACGCGTACGCTCATCGACGCAGCGCCGGTTCTTCCCGATCTGGACGCGCTTGGAAGGAGCTTGACCGATGCCTGATACACTCAACAATACCCTCTGGTTTGACCCCGCGACCTGCCTGATTGGCGGAGAGTGGAAAGCGCCTGCTTCGGGGAAGCTGCTGGATCTGGTGAACCCCTCGGACGGCAGCGTGATCTGCCAGATCGCGGGCGGAGACGCGGCGGATATCGACGCGGCGGTCGAGGCTGCCCATGCGGCCCGCGCGGGTGCGTGGGGCAAGATGACCGCGCTGGAACGCGGCCGCATCCTGACCCGGATTGGCCAGCTTGTGCTGGAAAAGGTCGATGAACTCGCCGCGCTCGAAGCGATGGATGTGGGCAAGCCGCTTGGGCAGGCGCGTGCCGACGCGGTGGCGCTTGCGCGTTACATGGAATTCTACGGCGGTGCCGCCGACAAGGTGCATGGCGAAACCATCCCCTACATGGACGGCTATACCGTTTATACGCTGCGTGAACCGCATGGTGTGACGGGCCATATCGTGCCGTGGAACTACCCGATGCAGATCATCGGTCGCTCGGTCGGTGCAGCTCTGACGATGGGCAATGCCTGCGTGCTGAAGCCGGCGGAAGAGGCCTGCCTGACCGCGCTGGCCTTTGCCCATATCGCTCAGGAAGCCGGACTGCCGGACGGCGCGCTGAACGTAGTGCCGGGTCTTGGTGCCGAGGCCGGGGCCGCGCTGTCTGGCCATCCGAAGATCCAGCATGTCAGCTTTACCGGTTCGGTTGCGACCGGCGCGCTGGTGCAGGCAGCGGCGGCGAAGAACGTGATCCCGGTCACGCTGGAACTCGGCGGGAAATCCCCGCAGATCGTGTTCGACGATGCCGATATCGATGCGGCGCTGCCTTTCCTCGTCAACGCGGGCGTACAGAACGCAGGCCAGACCTGTTCCGCCTCTTCTCGGATCCTCGTGCAGCGTGGTGTCTATGACGAGGTGCGCAAGCGCATGGGCGAGGCCTATAGCGAGCTGAGAGTCGGCCCGGCAGGCGAAAACCTGCGCCTCGGTCCGCTGATCTCGGCACGGCAAAAGGAAATCGTCAGCGGTTTCATTGCCAAGGGCAGCGATCTGCCGGTCGCCGGTGAAGGGGTGATCGTCGATCACGCGCCCGAGGCCGGTGCCTATGTAAAGCCGACGCTTTTCGCCGATGTCCCCGCCGACCACCCGCTGGCCCAGAACGAGATTTTCGGCCCGGTTCAGGTGATGATCCCCTTCGATACCGAAGAAGAAGCGCTGGCCATCGCGAACGGCACCGACTACGGGCTGGTCGCGAGTGTCTGGACCCGCGATGGCGCCCGCCAGATGCGGCTCGCCAAGGCGCTTCATACGGGGCAGGTGTTCATCAACAACTACGGTGCCGGTGGAGGCGTCGAACTGCCCTTTGGCGGTGTTGGCAAATCCGGTCACGGCCGCGAAAAGGGCTTTGAGGCACTGTACGGGTTCTCCCAGCTCAAGACGGTTGCCGCCTTTCATGGGTAAACGACAATGAGTGCCCGTCCCGGCGACAGAGTCGCGCTTGCCATCGTGATTTCCTTGGTGGCGATCGTGCTTTTCGACGGGATGGGGCTTATCATCAAACGCCTTTCGGCGGATTACACGGCACCAGAGCTTTCGGCCTATCGAAATACGTTCGGTCTGTTGCCATCTATTATTATCCTGCTCACGTCGCGCGCTTGGCATAGATCCGGGCGCAGTCTGCGAATGCGGCAGTGGAAGTTGGCCTGTGCCCGAGGGTTGATCGTGACGCTCGCACAGCTGATGTTCTACTACAGCCTTGCGAGTTTGCCGTTTGCGACGGCCAATGCCATCACCTATTCCAATGCCCTTTTCATGACGGCCCTGGCGGTGCCCCTGCTTGGCGAGAAAGTCGGGATGATGCGCTGGGGCGCTGTCGTGCTGGGGTTCATCGGAGTGGTGCTTGTCGTCGGGCCGACCTCGGACGGTTTCTCCTGGGCGGCTATTGCGGCGCTTGCCGCCGCCTTTTTTTATGCGCTTTCCGGGGTCAGCGCGCGGATGCTGGACGATGATGTGCCAAGCCCGCTGGCCAATATCTATTCCGCCTGCGTCGCAACTGTCGGATCCGTGATCTTTGCCTTTGCCATGGGCGGGTTTTCCCCGATCTACAACCCGTCCGACATCTGGTGGATCGCCGCGATGGGCGGCATCGGCGGTATGGCGGTGCTTTGCCTCGTGGTCGCTTATCGCATGACCGAACAGAGCAATCTTGCCCCCTTTGCCTATTTCGGCATACCCACCGCATTTGCCTTTGGCTGGATCTTTTTCGGCGAAGCGCCGTTTGGCGATCTTTTCCCCGGGGCGCTACTGATCATCCTTGGCGGGTTGATCATCATCTGGCGCGAAAGACGTCTTTCCGCTGCTGGTTAACCGTATTCGGTCGGCGTTAGGCAAAAGTTAATCAAACTGTCCCATTGATGAGAGAAGGCCGCCAACCTTCATCTGATATGGATTTCCGATGACCCCAAAGTCGCAGCTTGCCCGCAATCTGAGGATCATCACCTGTACAATCCTGGCGATTGGCGTAGCGACAGTCGTGTTGCTGGTTTTTGTGTTTGTTATCAACAGTCGAGAGCAGGAAAAACTGATTGAGACGCAGCTTGACGCGCATACCACTCTGATCGAATTGCAGGCGGCCATCGGCTATGGCGGCATGATACATAAATTCAAGAACTGGGTACTGCGGCCGGACGAACCGTATTACCGAGACCGCGCAATCGAAACCGGGCAGAGAGCTCTGGCACTTCTTGATCATCTTGAGACGACTGCAAGTATTGAACGTCTTGGCCTCACGCTGGATGCCGAGCGCGAAACCATCGAAGCGTACATGACAAATATCGCCCTCGTGTCGGAACTACACGCACAGGGCATGCCACCCGGCGACATCGATGACAGGGTAAGGATCAACGATGATGAGGCTCTCGCCCAGTTGGGAGTGTTACAACAGAAGATGATCGAGAGCATGCGCGCACAGCAGCGTGAACTGGTTGCGCGGAAGAATATCCTTCTGATGCAACCGACGCTGATCATCGCCATCCTGCTCACCATGCTCTTGCTTCTTGTGCGCCAGCGCGCCCATATAAGGAGCGATTTCGATGCGCTGCGGGTGTCCGAGATGGAGCAGTTTACCCAGATCGCGGCCCATGACTTGCGCACCCCCTTGCGCCACATCGCTTCATTGGCAGAGTTCGCAGCCGAAGAGCTAGAAAACGACGATGCGCCGGGCCGTGACGCCGCGAGAGAACATATCGATGGCATTTTCGAACGGACACGAAAGCTCGAGGCGCTGATCCGTGCCGTGTTCCGTTACATCATGATCGATGGCGCATCTCAGGAGATCGAAACTGTAAACCTGCGAGAACTGGTAATCGATCTTGGCGCCTTGCACATCCCCGAAGGCGGGACCCTTCGGCTTGAGGGGGAGTTCCCCGTTGTTCGCGCCCAGCGGGTCGAGCTTGAGATCATCCTGCGCAACCTTATGTCGAATGCCGTAAAACACCATCCGACCGGTACGCCGACGATAACATTGCGCTATTCCAGAAAAGTGCGCCTGCACCAGTTCGAGGTTGAAGACGATGGCCCGGGCATTCCCGAGGAACATGCCGAGAAGGTCTTCGGCATGTTCTGGACGCCGAACCTAGACAAGGAAACCGGCGATGTTTCCGGCGTCGGGCTTGCACTGGTGCGCCGGATCGTCAACCGCTGGGGGACAGAGCTTTCAATGAGCAACGCAAATCCGACCGGCGCGATTTTCAGATTTTCGATGCCCGTCATCTGAGCTTCGACCCAACCCTGGTTTTGCCCGGTCAGACGATCACCTCTATCGCTTCCTGCTGACCAACGCCGAAGACACGCTTGTAGCGCTCGATCTCCTCTTTCGGACCCATCGCCTTTTCGGGATTGTCCGAGAGCTTGACCGTCGGGCGACCGTTTGCGGAAACGGCTTTGCAGACCAGCGAAAAGGGTGACAGTGCGTCGTCCTTCACCAGACCGCGAAAGTCGTTGGTCAGCAACGTGCCCCAGCCAAAGGATGCCTTGACGCGACCTGAGAATTTCTTTTGCAGATCAATGATCTTTTCGACATCCAGACCGTCTGAGAAGATCACCCGTTTCTCGCGTGGATCTTCGCCACGGGCACGCCACCAGTCGATCGCGATTTCCGCCGCTTTCTCGGGGTCACCGCTGTCGACGCGGATGCCTGTCCAGCCCGCTAGCCAGTCTGGCGCGTTATCCAGAAATCCTTTCGTGCCATAGGTGTCGGGCAGGATGATGCGCAGGTTACCTTCGTGCTCTTCGTGCCAATCCATCAAGACGTTGTAGGGCGCGTTGCGGAGTTCATCATCGGTGTCGGCCAGCGCGCTGTAAACCATCGGAAGTTCGTGTGCGTTCGTGCCGATCGCCTCGACCTCGCGGCGCATGGCGATCAGGCAGTTCGAGGTGCCGGTGAACTTGGGGCCGAGCCCTTCCATCATCGCCTGAACGCACCAGTCCTGCCAGAGAAAGGAATGCCGCCGGCGCGTGCCGAAATCAGCGATCCCGAGGTTTTCGAGAGGTCGAAGCTGTTCGATTTTTTCCCAAAGGCGGGTCATCGCCCTCGCGTACAGCACCTGAAGCTCGAAGCGGCCCATGTCATTCAGCACGGCGCGCCCGCGCAACTCCATCAGCACGGCAAGAGCGGGGATTTCCCAGAGCATCACCTCGGGCCAGGCGCCTTCGAAGGTCAACTCATACTGGTCGCCTTTGCGTTCCAGGTGATAGGGCGGCAGGCGCAGGTTTTCGAACCACTCCATGAAATCGGACCGGAACATCTGCCGTTTGCCGTAAAAGGTATTCCCCCTCAACCATGTGCTTTCGCCGCGGCTGAGTGACAGCGAGCGGATGTGATCGAGTTGTTCGCGCAACTCGCCCTCGTCAATGAGGCGTGCCAGCGGGATATGTGTCGACCGGTTGATCAGCGAGAAGGTGACCCGTGTGTCGCGCTTGTTGCGGAAAACAGACTGACACATCAGCAACTTGTAAAAGTCCGTATCGATCAGCGAGCGGACGATGGGATCGATCTTCCACTTGTGATTATAGACGCGGGTTGCGATATCGACCATCTTGCGCTCCGGCGGTTACAGGCCTGCCGGTTAAACCAACCGCGCCGGCTTTTGTCTAGGGCGGTGCGGGATCGGTGCCAGAAGGGGGCACGGTAGGGTTCGTCAGTTCCAGCATGGCCTTGATCAGATCGTTTCGGCGCACAGGCTTGGTCAGAAATCCGGTCATCCCCGCACGCAGGCAGGCGGCCTGATCCGTTGCAAAGGCATTCGCGGTCAGGGCTACGATGACGGGGTGAGCCCCTTGCTCCCGGCGGATGACCTCGGTTGCCTCCAGCCCGCTCATCTCTGGCATGGACATGTCCATGAGGATCAGATCGGGGCGTTCCGTCCGGCATTTTTCGACCGCTTCTCGACCGTTTTCCGCGAAAAACAGTTTTACCGGCAGATCCCGCAGGTATTTCTGGATCAGGACGCGGTTGATCCGGTTGTCCTCTGCGACGAGGATTTTCTTTCCCACCAATTCCTCGGTGCGAAGCCGTCTTTTTGCGTCATGCCCTTTGGGGACGTCGGTTTTTTCGCACGGAGGGAAGGGGAGCGAGACCGCAAATTCCGATCCCTTACCCAGCCTGGACGTAACTTCCAGCGTGCCCCCCATTGCACGTGCGAGCAGTCTTGAGATCGTCAGCCCAAGGCCTGTACCGCCAAACCGACGCGCGGTCGAATCCTCGGCCTGCGAGAAACGTTCGAATATGGTTTCGAGATGTTTTGGCGCTATCCCGATACCGGAATCCTTTACGCGCACCGTAAAGCCCGGGTCTGCGCGTGCAACCGTCACCGTGACACCGCCGCTCTCGGTGAATTTGAGCGCATTCCCGATGAGGTTGACCAGTATCTGCCTGAACCGGCTGTCGTCGCCAAAAACGAACCGGGGGATGTCCGGCGCGATGTCGAGAGCTAGGTCGATGCCTTTATCGTGCGCAAGCCTGCGAAACGGAAGGACGGTATCGTTCAGACAGGCGTGTAGATCGAAGTCGACGGGATTCAGAATCATGCGCTCGGCATCGAGCTTGGAGATATCGAGGATATCGTTCAGGAGCGAAAGTAATGACTGGGCCGAACTGCGAATGGCCTCGGCATAGACCCGTTGTTCTTCACTCAGATCGGACTCGCAGATCAGGTCCGCCATGCCGATCACCCCATTCATCGGCGTTCGGATTTCATGGCTCATATTCGCGAGAAATTCGGTCTTGGCGCGCGCCGCGTCCTCGGCCCGGTCCCGGGCGCTTTCAAGTTGCTTCGCGATTTCGCGCGCCGAGGTTATGTCGCGCTCGATGGCGAGAGTCATCGAAAGATTACCGTTCTCATCCAGAACCGGCACCTGGTTCGTTTCAAGCCAGATTTCGCGCCCGTCGCGCGTGATATTCTGGATTTCACCCCGAAATGGCAGGCTGTGGCGGTTTGCGTGCTGGATGGCGGCAACGGTTTCAGCCGAGGTGCCGGGGCCATTCATCAGGTCACCCGCCCGTCGCCCAATGGCCTCCGCACGCGAATAGCCGGTGATTTTGGAAAAGGCATCGTTGGTCCAGATGATGCGTTGATCGGCATCAAGGATGAACACGCTGTCATTGGCGTTCCGGGCAACAAGGGTAAGCTGTTCGGCTTCCTTTCGGCTTTGTTCAAGCTCGGCGTTTACCGCGACAAGTTCTTCCTGATGGTCGAGCAGAGCCAGGTGCTTTTGGCGGTTCCGGTAAAAGGTGGCATTGGCGAAGCGCAGGATGCTGTAGACGATGAACCCCATGATCATGACCCCGGCGCAATCGAGCAGCAGGGCAGTGTCACCCCATGATCGGCCGGTAAAAAGCGCGGCGACAAAGGCAGCAGTGGTTATGCCGAAGATCACCAGCCGGATGACGGCAGCCGGTTTGTGATACGGCAGCGTAAGCCCGGCGTTGATCGTCGCGCCGGCAAGAAAACTGAAGGCAAAGAGCGGCGCGCCGTTTTTCGTCGATAAAAGCAGCAGGATCATGCAGATCGAGACGCTAATTGTCTGGATCGCGGCAGTCACGGGGATCCAAGGCGTCAGGTGATCCACCTCCCTGTTGTCCCGAAGCTCGCGCCAGATGTGACGCAGCAAGAGAAAATCGAGGTATTCGCAGGTCAGCGCGATAGCGATGGCTATGAGCCCGGTGGCGGGGCTTGCCGTTGCTGTGACAACAAGCCCGGCGGAAAGCGTAAGAATCTGGCGTTTCGCGAAATGGATCACCCGGCCCCGCGCATAGCGCGCCAGCAGGCTTCGCGGTTCGAAATATGCCTTTACGCCTGTCGGGCGATGGTCGGCCGGCCCCGTTCCATCCTGCATGACAGGACCCTTAGCAGTTGCAACGTTTGTCTACTGCTAGGCCGAGAGACTTAAGATTTGGCCAACTTCAGTCGAGAGCGATGGTCACGCCGGACTTTTGCATCGACTCCAGAGCTTCCTGCATGGACCCCTCCAGATCGATGCCACGGCAGGCGGTTTTGTCCACGGTGACGTCAAAGCCCAGTCGGGCCGCATCCACCGCCGAATAGTGAACGCAGAAATCTGTTGCCAGCCCGACCATCGTCAGCACCGTCAGACCCCGGTCGCGCAGGTAACCATTCAATCCGGTCGGTGTCTTCTGGTCGTTCTCGAAAAAGGCGGAATAGCTGTCGATGCCGGGACGGAACCCTTTCCGGATGATCATGTCGCCCTTGATACGCAGATCCTTGTGAAAAGCGGCGCCATCGCTGCCCTGAATACAATGTTCCGGCCAGAGAACCTGTGGCCCATAGGGCATGTCGATCATGTCATAGGGCAGGCGATCCTTGTGCGAGGTTGCGAAGGAGGAGTGCCCGGCCGGATGCCAGTCCTGTGTCAGGATCACCGCGTCGAAATCGTCCATCATGGCATTGATCGGCGCGACAACCTCGTCTCCGCCGGGAACGGCGAGCGCGCCGCCGGGGCAGAAATCGTTTTGGACATCGATGACGATCAGGGCTCTGGACATGGCGACCTCATGGCTGTGACCATCAATGGGTACGCAGAGCCGCGCGCCGCGTCAATGCGGGGTCTTGCGCGGGGTGGCTCACGGGCCTAAATCAGCGCGCATGTTCAGGATTGCTGCCTTATATCATTTCACCCGCTTCGAAGATCCGGCCGCGTTCAAGCCCGCTCTCGAGACGGTCTGCCGTGCGGGCGAGGTGCGCGGAACGCTTTTGCTGGCGCGCGAGGGGATTAACGGGACCATCGCGGGTCCCTCGGGCGGGATCGAGGCGGTTTTGTCCCATATCCGCGCGTTGCCTGGATGCGAGGGACTGGAGTGGAAGGAATCCGCTAGCGACAAGCCGCCTTTTGCCAAGCTCAAGGTGCGGCTCAAGAAAGAGATCGTCACGATGGGTCAGCCCGATGTCGACCCAAAGGCTCGCGTCGGGCATTATGTCGACCCGGCGGAATGGAACGAGCTGATCCGCTCGCCCGATGTCGCGGTCATCGACACCCGCAACGATTACGAGGTGGCCATCGGCACGTTTGAGGGCGCGGTCGATCCGGAAACCAAGAGCTTTGGTGAATTTCCCGCGTGGTGGGAAGAAAACCGTCACCGGTTTCACAACAAGCGCATCGCGATGTTCTGTACCGGCGGCATCCGCTGCGAAAAATCGACGAACTTCCTGCTCGGACAGGGCGTCGAGGATGTGTTCCACCTCAAGGGCGGCATCCTCAAGTATCTCGAGGAAGTCCCGCAGGAAGAAAGCGCGTGGCAGGGCGAATGTTTCGTCTTTGATAACCGCGTCAGCGTCGGCCACGGGCTGAAAGAGGGGCCGCATCTCCTGTGTCACGGATGCCGTCGTCCGCTCTTGCCCGAGGACCGGCAGCGTCAGGGGTATGAAGAGGGCGTGTCCTGTCATCAATGCGTGGATGAGACTTCAGCGGCGGACAAGGCCCGGTTTCGCGAGCGGCAGAAACAGATCGGTCTTGCCCGGGCACGCGGTGAGCGCCACATCCCGCTACAGGATTGATCAGGCCGTCGCCATTTCCGGGCGTCGCGGGCGGGATCGCAGCAATAGCAACAGAACGATCCCCAGGTTCAGGCCGTTGAACAGGATCCCGTTCAGGAAAGCCCATTGATAGCTGCCGGTCAGATCGTAGATCCAGCCCGACATCCAGCCACCCAGAGCCATACCGACGATGGTCAACATAACCACAAATCCGACCCGCGCCCCGGCCTCGCGTGCGGGGAGATATTCGCGCACCACCAGTGCATAGCTTGGCACGATGCCGCCCTGCGCGAGACCGAACATGGCGCTGATGACATAGAGCGAGACCATCCCGTCATAGGGCAGGTAAAAGAACAGGGCGAGGCACTGAAGCGTCGAGCCGATCAGCAGGATGCGCAGCCCGCCGAGCTTGTCGGCGGCCAGACCGGAGATTAAGCGGCTGACCACCCCGCCCAGCAGCATCAGCGACAGCATCTCTGCCCCGACGGCGGGGCCGTATCCAAGGCCGACGCAATAGGCGACGATATGGACCTGCGGCATGGACATCGCCACGCAGCAGCCGATTCCGGCGATACCAAGGAGCCAGGTCAGGGTCCTCGGTGACATGCCCGCACTTTTCGCGCGCAGGTCCGAGGCCGTCTGCGCGATCCCATGTGCTTCATCCGGGACACGGCGGCGCAGCAGCAGGGACAGTGGAATGACGGTTGCAAGGGTGATGACGGCAAGCAGAGCATAGACCTGCCGCCAGCCGGATTCTGCAAGTATATCGGCCAGCAGCGTGGGCCAGATCGCACCCGAGAGGTAATTACCGCTTGCAACCAAAGCTACCGCGATGCCCCGCCGCCTCAGGAACCAGTGGGAAATGTCGGCGATCAGCGGGCCAAATCCGACTCCGGTGCAGATGCCTACCAGCAGATGCGCGGCTGATATCATCAGGATCGAAGGTGCAAGGGTGGTTAGATAAAAACTGAGCGCAATTCCGAGCGCGGCACCGATCAGCGCAATCGTGACCGAGAACCGGTCGACGATCCTGCCGATTACAAGGTTGCCAAGGGCGAACCCGATCATGGTCAGTGTATAGGGAAGCGAGGCCGAAGCCCTGTCGGCGCCGAATTCGGCTTCGATGGCGGGCATGACGACGACAACGGCCCAGATGCCCACATTGGCGACCGTCGCGATCAGCACCGTTACCAGAAGGCGGAGCCATGAATAGGTGCTGTCGTGAATAGAGTCGCTCGTCATGGGGCGCACGCTAGGCGCGCGCCCCCGTATTGTCACGCACTCGCAGGAATAATTTTATCCTGTAGGCAAGGGTTTGTCGCGTCAGACCGGGGTCGGGTCCTTGGCCTGCGCATCTCCGCCGGGCTGCTGTCCGGCCGTTTTGTCGGAAGAGGGCGACGAGGGCCTGCTTCCGGTTTGCTGTGCTTCGCTTACCGTCGACGGTGCTGCCTTGGGGTCGAGTTCGCGTGGCGTATCGTTCCCAGCTTCTTCTTCCTGCTGCTTTAGACGGTCTGCCGTAGCCTTGATTGCGCTGCCGGCCCCAACGTCGCGGGTCTCGTGTTCGTCCTGCTCTGTCTGTGACATGGTCATATCCTCCGTAAAGCCACGTCAGCTCAACGCTTGAACATGGTCACGGGTTGCGCCGCTCCGAACGCTTCAGGCGGAGAAGCGCCGGTTGACTAAACGGACCGCTCAGACAGCCTCTGACGGGCAATTTCGACATGAAGACAGGCCCCGTGCAACAGGCTCGCATCGTTAAAATCGTATCCCGGATTGTGGAGCGGAGCGGAATCTTCGCCATTGCCGAAAAAGGCAAAGCATCCCCGTACATGGGCAAGGAAGCGGGCAAAATCTTCTGACGCTGTGATGGCGGGCGCGTTTGCATCTACGGCCGCGGATACCTGCGCCGCCGCCTCGCCAAAGGCGGTTGCCAGTTCAGGGTCGTTCAACAGCGGGACAAATTCACGGCTGTAGGTGACGTGCGCCTCGACGCCGTGTCCCAGTGCGATGCCGCTTGCGATGCGGCGCATTTCCGCTTCGATAAGGGCCGACACCTCTGGCCGGAAGGAGCGTGCGTCGCCCATAACCCGTGCCTTGCCAGGCAGTGCATTGCGCACCCCGTCAGTCAGCAGTTCGGTGACGGAAACCACCGCGATGTCGCCCGGATCGACTCTGCGCGACACGATGGTCTGCAATTCGAGAACGAGAGCACAGGCCGGGGTCATGACTTCGCGCCCGGCATGGGGCCGCGAGGCGTGCCCGCCCAACCCGGTCAGCTCGATCTCGAATATGTCCTCGGCGGACATGATCGCGCCGGGGCGGGTCTGCACATGGCCGACGGGAAGGCCGGGCATATTGTGAAGCCCGTAAATTTCGTCAAAGGGGAAGCGGTCGATCAATCCGTCGTCGATCATCGCCTGCGCGCCCTGACCCCATTCCTCGGCAGGCTGAAAGATAAACCGGACGGTGCCGTCGAAACCGCCTTCTTGCGCGAGGATGCGGGCCGCGCCCAGAAGGCAGGACGTATGCCCGTCATGGCCGCAGGCATGCATGGTGCCCGGGCTGGTCGATGCCCATTCCGACTCTGTGGTTTCGGTGATCCGCAGGGCGTCCATATCGGCGCGCAGGGCGATGGCCCGGTTCGAGGTGCCGCGCTGCAGGGTGGCCACGACGCCTGTCCCGCCGATGCCCTCGGCCACATCAAGACCCATATCGCGCAGTGTATCTGCGACGAACCGCGCCGTGCGCTGTTCCTCGAAACCGAATTCCGGATGGCGGTGCAGATCGCGACGCCAGCCTGTCATGCGTTCAATGAGGTCTTTCATGCGTTGCCCCTATCTTTCCGACGCCGGTTTGACCGAGACAAGTTCGGTTTCGTCGATCCTGTCCGCAATAACCAGCGCGATGGGGCGGGTTTGCGAAATATTGGCAAAGATGATGGCAAGCATCGAGGTCAGCGGAATCGCGAGGATGGCTCCGGGGATGCCCCACAGCGCCGTCCAGATGGACAGGGAGATCAGAACGATGACGGGGCTGATGTTCATGTGCCGCCCGACCATGCGCGGCTCGATGATATTGCCGACGACGAACTGGGCGATCACCAGCAACACGGTCAACAAAAGCGAATAGGAAAGCGATCCGAACTGCGCCACGGACAGAACTGCCGGGAAGGCCACGCCAAGCAACGAGCCGAAATAGGGGATGTAGTTCAGAAACCCGATGGCGACCGCCCAGAAAAGCGCGAAATCCACGTCCATGAACCAGAGGATCGCGTAGCAGATCGCGCCAAGGATGATGTTTATGAGCGTTTTGACCTCGAGATAGTCACTGATCTTGCGGTTGATTTCATTCACGGTCTGAAGCGTGGCGCGGGCGCGCGCTTCGTCTGCCCAGATCGCGCGCAGCTTCCGTTCAAAGCCGTCGCGTTCCAGCATGATGAAGGCGGCGTAGATGACGATGACGAAAATCGACATGCCGACGTTGGTGAATCCGCTGAGCACGCGCAGGACCGCGCTGCGCAGATCTATCTGGTCGATTGTGACCGCGCGCAATTCGTCCCAGAGTTCTTGTCGGTCGAGATCGAAAACATCCGCGAGATGATCTACCAGCGCGTCCACATTTGCCTCGTAGACAGGAACGACTGCGACGATCTCCCGTGCGGTGGCGGCCACAACCGTCGCCAGCACGACAATTGCCAGCGTGAAGACGATCAACAAAAAGCTGCGGATGATCACGAGTGGCAGGTGCCGCAGCACCGGCAGGCTCTTGAGCCGGTCCGAGGCGGAAATCAGCAGGTAAACTGCTATCACCGCGGCGACGATGGGCAGCAGGATCGGTCGCCCGAGGTACAGGAACCAGCCGATCAGGAAGAGGAGCATCGCAGAGAGGACGATGTTGACAAAGGGGCTTGTCTGCAAAAGGACCACCGGACATTCGAGGAACACGGCTATGGTCAGAGCTTTGGCAGGTGCTGTCAATGAAGGAAAGCCGCCTGATCCCCGCCGGACGCGGTGTCGCACCCCGGCGCGGCACAGGTTGAATTCACAGCCTTATTTACGTGCCGCCCTAGATGGATTAGCGTCACTTTTGTACAATCTATTGGTGTATTCGCAATGGTGTTTCGAAAACTGCTGAACACGATATGGATGCTGTTTCTGGCCTGTCTCAATGCGACGTTTATCCTGATCGTGCTGTGCCTTTGGCTCGCATGGTCACTGGCAGGCCGTATCGACGATGCCACGGCCAACCTTGCCCAAAGCGCCGAGCAGATTGCGCCGCTAAAGCTCTCGATCGAGAACGCAACGGGAGAGCTTTCGCGTCTTCGCGGGGATCTTGCCAGCAGTGATGGCGAGGTCGTGACCGAGGCGCAGGGTCGGCTGACGGCTCAGGTCGAACAGCTGTCGGCCCGGTTGGAGAGTTTGCAGGGACGGCTGGACAGCTTTGGGGCCACGCCCGAGGAACAGACCGATCATCTTATCGACAGTATCGCAGACGCGGTCAGCGCGATCATACTTCGTACAGTGACGGATATCCGGGAAGTTTTCTGAGCCGGATTGCCTGATGCTGGCACCTGCGGGGCGAAGTAACCTGCCGTAAATTCGCCGGATTACTGTCCAACTCAATCCCATTTTGACGATTAACACATTCGTCAGGGACAGAACGTTCCAATTCCCCACATCCAAAACTGGAGCGTTCCATGACTCCCTTCTCGACCCTTCTGGTCGGGGCGGCGGCGTCGCTGACGATGTCTGCCGACCTGCCTGCTTCGTACTTTTCGACCCTACCTGTCGAAACCCCGGTTCTACATCTCGAATGTGACACAGGCGGCACGGCCTTTTGCCGGTCGCTGGCCGAGGCGATTACGGCGCAGTTCCCCCTGCACCGGGTCGAACTGACCTCCCGGGAAGATGCGATCAAGCCGGACGTGACCTTCGTGGCCGAGAAAGCGACCAATACCAGCCTGTCCGGTCATCTCGAATGGCAGGTCATGCCGGGCATGACCGGGCGTATGCGCCCGGCTGGACAAGGTCCGACGCTGGAACTCACCGTCATGGATGCAACGCTGAACGACAGGATGCTCGCGGCTTTTGCCGCGCAGCTCGTGCGTCACAGCAATCTTCCCCTTTGACCCTGTTTCACCCATTTCGCGAGGACTTTCGACATGTGCATGCAGTGTATTTCACTCGATCCGACCAACACCGTTTATGACGACCACGGCGTCCAAAGCCTGGATAACGTGCAGACCAGCTATGGCGGCACCGGTCTCGCCGCCGGTCTGCCAACCTATACGATTGATCAGGCAGCGGATTACCTGACCAGCGGTTTCTGGCAGGACAAGGGCGGCGCTCAGCGATCGTTCAACGTCCAGACTGGCGGTACGGTCACGGTGAACATCAACGGGCTTGACGCGCTGGGCAAGGCAACCGCGCTGCAGGCGCTTGAGGCTTGGACAGCGGTGAGCGGTCTGAACTTCGTGCAGTCCTCTTCGGCGATGATGACCTTCGATGACAACCAGTCCGGAGCCTATGCGTCGTCGATGACATCGGGCAATACGATCATCAGTTCTGATATCAATGTCGACAATGCCTGGCAGGGCTATGGCGACTATTACCTGCAGACCTATATTCACGAGATCGGCCATGCGCTGGGCCTTGGCCATAGCGGCAATTACAACGGCAGCGCCACCTTCAGCTATGACGCGCATTTTGCCAATGACAGCTGGCAGATGACGGTCATGTCCTATTTCGACCAGAACCAGAATCCCAACGTCAACGCCTCGCGCGTGTTTCTCGCGACAGCGCAGATCGCGGATATTGTCGCGATCCAGAACCTGTACGGCACGCCGACCAACGCACAGGCAGGCGACACGATTTATGGCGACAACACCAACCTGACGCAGTTCGGCATGGACCTGCCCTCGGGCCGTGGCATCGCGATCTTCGACAGCGATGGCGACGACACAATCAACCTGGCGTCGCGCAGCGCCAACCAGCGGATCGATCTCAACGCCGAGAGCTTTTCCGATATCAACGGTTACGTGGGCAACCTGACCATCGCGCGTGGCACCGTCATCGAAAACGCGAAAACGGGCAGCGGCGCGGACTACATCATCGGCAATGATGCGGCCAATGAGATCCACGCGGGCGGTGGCAATGATACGATCCTCGGCAATGGCGGGCATGACCGCCTGACCGGCGGCACCGGCGCCGATACGCTTACCGGCGGATCGGGCGGCGACATCTTTGCCTACGAAACCACTGCGGATGGCGGCGACACGATCACCGATTTCTCCCTCGCCGAAGGCGACCGCATCGATATCTCGCAATTGCTGGCCGCCATCGGCTATGGCGGAACAGATCCGGTTGCCGATGGCACCGTCTATCTCAGCGCAGGCAGCGGCGGGTCATGGCTGATGCTCGCCGGCGCGCCCGACGTGCAGCTTGCCTTTCTGACCGGCGTGGCTGACACGACGTCGGTCAGCGATATCGTCGATACCACGATCACACCGCCGGACGAACCGACCCCGCCGGTCGCCGATATCGACACGGTCTACACGCTCACTAATGACTTCACCGTGTTCTGGAACGAATTCAACAGCCGGATCTCGGACAGTGATGGCGGGATCGATACGCTTGACCTGAGCGGTGTTACCTATCGCTGCGTGATCCGCCTGACCGTCGACCAATATGGCAAGATCGGTTCCAAGAAGCTCTTTATCGACAATGGCACCGTGATCGAGAACCTGCTGCTCGGCAGCAGCAACGACATCGGCTATGGCAACGCCGCCGACAATCTTATCGATGGCGGTGACGGCAGCGACCGACTCTACGGCGAGGCGGGCAATGATACACTCCTGGGGGGCGATGGCAGCGACCGCGCCTATGGCGGCGACGGCGACGATACGCTCGACGGTGGGCTTGAAAATGACCGCCTTTATGGAGAACTCGGAGACGACACGCTGACTGGCGGCGAAGGCAAGGACTACCTCTATGGCGGTCTTGGCAACGATCTCCTGGAAGGCGGCACCGGGGATGACAAGCTCTACGCCGACGAAGGCGATGACACGCTCGCCGGTGGCGAGGGTGACGATTACCTCAAGGGCGAAGATGGCAACGACACGATGGAGGGCGGTCTTGGAAACGACAAGCTCTATGCCGGCGACGGCGACGACAGCCTCATCGGCGGCGAAGGCAACGACTACCTGCGCGGTGATGCCGGTGCCGATCAGCTGATCGGCGGGGACGGAAATGACAAGATCTATGCCGGGGATGGCGATGACATGCTCGATGGCGGCGAAGGCGAAGATTATCTGCGCGGCGATGACGGGAATGATCTGTTGTACGGCGGGGCCGATGATGACCGGCTCTACGGGAATGACGGCAACGATACGATCGACGGCGGCGACGGCGATGACATGATAAGCGGCGATACCGGCGACGACGTGATCGATGGGGGTGCGGGCCATGACCGGATCTATGGCAAGATCGGCAATGACATGATGAATGGCGGAGCCGGTGACGATTACCTGAAAGGGGATCGCGGTGACGACACGATCGATGGTGGCTCGGGCGATGATACGATCTACGGGGACACAGGCACGGACGTGATCGACGGTGGCGATGGCGACGACAGGATCAAGGCAGGTAACGACGATGATCGCGTGAGCGGCGGCGCCGGCGCTGACTTCCTCTTTGGTGACTCCGGCGACGATCTGATCGACGGTGGCGCGGGCAACGATGAAATCAACGGAGGCTCCGGCGATGACGTCATCATAGGGGGCAACGGCCGCGATTATCTACGCGGGAGCGCCGGAATCGACAGCTTCATCTTCGATTCGATGGCCGATATCGGCGATACGATTGCCGATTTTACCATCGGCCTCGGAGAAACCCTGAATGTCTCGGCCCTTCTCGAGGGATCGATCTATGGCAACGTTGCCGATGCAATCACCGATGGCGCCTTTTCGCTGGAGGAAGCGGGCCGCGGCTCGACTCTCCGTTTCGATGTGGATGGCAACGGCAATACCGTCGATATCTGCACATTGACCACGGTCAAGGACTATACCGAAATCACCGAAGCATGGTTGATCTGACATCCCGGAAAGGGCACCTCAAAGGCGTGTCATGATCCGCGCGCCCTGTCATCTCTGCCGATCCGCGCTATGTTTCAGCGCTGCGGGCAACCAGAGAGGCAGGACAGTATGGATATCATCAAGGCAGGAACACGGCCCACGCTCAAGGCGCGGGCCGATTACTTCACCGGCACAGTTTGGCAGGATCCCATCATCGAAGCCCCGGCGCCGGCGGCCCTCCGCGCCCTGCGCGTCAGCTTTGAACCGGGGGCACGGACCGCGTGGCACACACATCCCCTCGGACAGACCCTCTATGTGGTGTCCGGGGTTGGCCGGGTGGCGCTGCGCGACGGGAAGCCCCGGGTGATCCGTCCCGGCGATACCGTCTGGATTCCGCCCGGCGTCGAACACTGGCACGGCGCCGCGCCGGAAACCGGTATGGTCCACATCGCCATGCAAGAGGCCAAGGACGACCGCGTTGCTGACTGGCTCGAACTGGTGTCCGAGGCGGAATACCTGAAAGAGGCGGATGAAGCCGCGGAATGGCTCGAAGAAGTGGTCGAAGAGGAATCCCGTCAGGATGACACCGAAACGCCCCCGGAATAGGAACAGGCTCGTTCAACCGGGGCTATGAAACCCGTTTGAAAGGGCTGGTCCGGCCACCGATGACGCGGGGCCGACAACCCAGACGACATTTTCCCCTTCTTTGGGTCTCAAAATATCCCGGGGGAGTCGCCCGCAGGGCGGCGGGGGCAGGCCCCCATTTCTCGCGCGCCGCCCTTCCCGCTCAGTTCAGAACGGTGAATTCGATCCGCCGGTTGCGGGCCTTGTTCTCCCGACTGTCATTGGGCCGGACGGGGCGGGCTTCGCCATAGCCGACGATATGCATCCGTGCCGTCGGAATGCCCTTGGATTTTAGATAAGCCGCGACCGCGCCGGCTCGGCGCTCACTAAGCCTTTGATTTGCCACGTCGCTGCCATCCGAATCCGTATGTCCCCCGATCTCGATATCAAGCTCCGGGCAGCGGTTCACGATGTCATAGAGATTATCGAGCAGGGGAAAGCTGTCGTTGGACAACCGCGCGCTGGCCGGCGTGAAATTGATATTGCCGGTCCGCGAGAGGATCTCGAAACGACCAACACAGGCTTCGCGATCAAGGTTTCCCTTGGTCTCCAGCGCCGCGGTCCGTGGCACATCGGTGCTCGCAAGCTGGTCCACCTGCGGCGGCGGAGTGCCGGGGCTGGCGCGGTCAAAAACGAAATCGAAACTGACGATGCCCACCGGGACGATGTCTACCTTGGCCGCGTCCTGGAGTTTGCCGCGCCCGTCTTCAAGGTTGAAATCCACCAGTTTCAGAGCAATCGGTGTCGTCGCCGAGACGTTCACCCGGTCGTTGCTCATCAGCGTGACGGCCACTTCGGCGCTGCGTTCGACGGTCACACCGTGCAGGGTCAGCGTATAGGGCAGCTCAATCATCTTGCGCCTTGTGCTGTGAAGATCGCGCAGCATGTCGGGATCGAGCTGAACAGTGATGATCGATTCCGGATGGTTGAAGGTTTCAAAAAACAGGAACCGCATCCGGACGTTGCGCAGGTCGATGCTGGTATCCACAGAATCCATCAACACGCGGATCTGCGCCTTGCCGTCCTTGGTGATCAGTCCTGACAGGGTCGCGAAACGGCTGGTTTCGGCCACGTTGCCCTTTTTGATCGAAAGAAACCGCAGATCCGACGCCTCGGCATCCAGCGTCCAGCCGTTTTCGAAAGGATCGATGGTTTGCGCCGCCGCCGGTCCGGCAAGGCAAAAAACCAGGACAAGCACGCTTGCCCAGCGGAACAACCTGATATCAGGGAGTTTGAACATGATTTTCCTCCGATCGTGACTTTCTCACCGCTAGCCGCCCGGAAAAGCCACCGCTATAACGACTTATCAGGACACTATGGGCTATGATAAGGAAAAGCCCTGCGAAGTCTTAAAAAAGGCCAAATAAATGTCGAACTTTACGGACATTGTGGCATTCGGATCGGGCAACAATCCTTGTGAACGGTTGCAGGGAAAGGCAAGACAGGAATAATCCGTGCGAGCAATCGTAAGAATATCATTTCTCCTCATGACGCTGATCGTCGGGGTCGCTTCTGCCGATCCGCTGCGGGCCGAAAAACGCATCGCGCTGGTGGTCGGCAACTCTGCCTACGGGACGGTTTCACCGCTTGAAAATCCTGCCCGTGACGCCCGGCTTGTGGCCGAAACGTTGGAAACGCTTGGTTTTGACGTCACTCTGCTTGTCGACAGTTCCCAGATCGACATGAAGCGCGGCATCGCGCACTTCGGCCGCGCCCTGCGCGACGCTGGCAGCGACGCCACAGGGCTGTTCTACTACGCGGGTCATGGCGTTCAGTCATTTGGCTCGAACTACCTGTTGCCGGTCGATGTGGCGGTAAGCGATGCCGCCGATCTCGACCTCGTCGCTGTCGAGGCGCAGTCGGTCCTGCGGCAGATGTATTCAGCACGCAACAAGACCAATATCGTCATCCTCGACGCCTGTCGTAACAACCCGTTCAGTGACATCCCAGCCTTCAATGACAACGGCCTTGCCGAAATGCAGGCGCCCACCGGCACGTTTCTGGCCTACGCCACTGCACCGGGGGCGGTCGCGCTGGACGGTCTCGACGGTAACAGCCCGTTTACACAGGCTTTTGCCCGCCTGATGAGCACGCCCGGCATGCCCATCGAACAGATGTTCAAGCAGGTCCGCGTGGATGTGATCGAGAAAACCAACGGCCTTCAAACGCCTTGGGATGCGTCCTCGCTAACCAGCAATTTCGCCTTTGCAGAGGCACCGGTGCAAAGCAGCGCCGACCTTGAGGCACAGCAGTTCTGGAAGTCGGTACAGGCTTCGCGCGACCCGTTGCAGATCATGCTCTTCCTGCGTGGCTACGCCGATAGCGCCTATGCCTCCGAGGCCAAGGCGCTTTTGGCCGAGGTGATGGAGGCTGAACTGGCCGGCAATGCGCCGACAACATCCACCCCCGCGATCGAAGGACCCTCCGAGGCCGAGCAGGAGATGTTCGAAACGGCCCAGGCCAACCCGAGTGAAGAGGCCTATGCTGGTTATCTCGAGAGTTATCCGCAGGGCGTTTTTGCCGAGTTTGCCCAGCAGGAACTGGCCGCGCTGCGCGAAAAGAACGGCAACGACCCGGTCGGCACCGGCCCGATTGAGACCACCGAGGTTCCCACCCCATCCGGGGAATACGTAACGCCGGGTATCGTCACGTTCGAGACCCCGTTGATCGCGGAACAGCCTCTTGTTGATGGCAAGACCATCGCGCAGTTGATCGAAGCCACGCCGCTCTTTCCGCCAATCGAAGGGCTGCCGGAAAGCTATTGGAAAGATCAGCATTGCTCGAACTGCCACGAATGGACGCGGGAGCGGATCTGCACGCAGGCCAACACCTATCTCAGCCTGAACATGCAGCGTTCGCTCGACAAGGCGCACCCGTTTGGCGGCTCCCTGAAGCGCAATCTCAAGGCATGGGCCGCAGGTGGCTGCCAGTAAAAAGCCGGTGCACAGGCCGTCTGACATCTGTGCACCCCCTGTACACCCCCCGTACATCGGATGACGGTTTCTCGGCTTTGCGACCCCCTGCCAGGTCAGTGGCGAGGGTTCATTCCTCGGCGGTGGTCACAAAGAAATAGACCCATTCGCCCTTGAAATCCGGGTATCGCCGTCGTGCTTCGGCCACCCGGGATTTCAACCAGCCAAGATAGGGCGCGGCAGGTTCCACCAGCGGGCGCAGCCCTTCGTAAAGCGGTTCCGACGCGGCAAAGGCGACGGCGATTTCCTGACCGTAAGGTGGGCCGATGAACAGCCGCAGACCGGTCTCTTCATCGCTTGCGGTGCCGATCCGCAGGGCGGTGTCCGGTTCGGCGCGGGTCAGCGGAGACTGCTCGTTCGGCGAGAGGTGCAGCACGTTCCCGTCAGCGTCGAAGTAATCGACATAGACATAGGCCGCATAGTCCGGGGCGGTGATGTCAAAGAACAAGCGGTCATCCTTGACGAAATCCAACACGCGGGCGTGGGTGTCTTCGCCAATCAGCAGCGGGTTGGTGATCTGGTCGGTGGACTGGGGCAGGCCGACATTGCCGATTCCGGAAAGCGCACCGCACTGCGGGCGCGGCAGGATCAGGATGTCGTCCGAAACAGTGATATCGGCGCCCATCTGGTCGCGCAGCGCGGCAAGGACCGGACCGCGGAGATCGGTTTCGGGTACATGGCCTTTGACCGTGAGAGTCGTGGTTTCAGGGTCGAAGCCGACCTGCAAGCGGGAGCAGGGCACTTGTGAGAGAAGGGCCGAAACACCGTCGCGGAGAGGATCGCCCGCGCCGGTGATATCACCCGTTTCCATGAAGCTTTGAAAGGCGGCGAGCGAAGCCGGGTCGATACCTTCCCTGCCGCCGGGAAAGGCCAGCGTTGCGCGAATCTGGTCCGGTTGGCTTTCGCTTTCGGGAAGGGGCGCAGAAGTGGTGGCCAAAGCCGCAACAGCGTCGGGCGTTGCATGTGCGGTGCCGAGTGGCGCGGCGGTGGCCGTCGCCGGAGTAAGGGGTTGTGCAACGGGTCCGCTTGCCTGCGCCGCAGGAGCTTCGGCGGAAAGTGCGGCCAACGTGACGGCGGGTTCGCTGCTGGGAGCAAGCGCCGTGCCGGGTTGTTGAATTGCAGCCGTTGCCTGAACAGGCAGGGAAGCGGGCGTGATCCCTGTGGCGGTTGCAAAGTCTGTTCTGACGGGCGTTGCGATGACCGCCGCGCCGGACAAAGCCGTGGTCTCTGGAAGCGTCACGCTTCCCGAGCTTTGTACCGGCGCCGCGGTCGCCACGATTGTGCTGGATGCGGGCGCGGTGTCGACAAGGCGCGCAGGTTCCGGCGTGGCGAGTGGCGCGGTCTCGGCAGGTGTTTCTGCCTCAGTCGCCGGTGCAGCAGTGGTCTGCGCGGCACTCAGACGCGCGGCCGGGGGAACCCCTACGGGGCGGGCAGCGGATTGCGGGATTGCGCCGGACCCGAGCCGGTCGCCCTCGGCTGTCTCCGCGGGGGCTTCGGGAGCGTCGGGGTGGGCCTCAGTCGCCTCACTGCGATCCAGCGCGTAAGATTCGACCTGCATCTCGGTCTGCGGACGAGGCTGGTCATCGATGGGATCGGGACGTAGCGCGATCATCAGCGCCGCCCCGGCCCCGGCGTGAAAGACCAGCGAAGCGGCCAGCCCGGCGGTCCAGAGCGCGGCCTGTTTCATGGCGCGGCACCCGGCGTGACCACCAGTACCACATCGCGGAAACCAATAGCCTCGGCGCGCCCGACAAGGGGCAGCACATGTCGGATTTCGGCGTCGCGATGGGCGTTGATGCGCAGCGTCAGATCCGGGTCATCGGCGAGCAAAGCGGCAAACGCGCTCTCCAGATACGCCCCGAAAACTTCGCGCCCGTCGAGCGCGAGATCGCCAGCCGCCGACACCGACAGGGTCGCGCCACCGGCTGGCATGTCGGCCCCGGTTTCGGCCTGAGGCGGGGTGACGTCGAAGGGGGCCGTGGCATCCATGCGCCCGATCAACATGAAAAATACCAGCAGGAAAAACACAACGTCGATCAGCGCGATGATGGTCTCGGACTGCGGGTTGGGGGTGCGGCGGGTGAGTTTCATGGCCGCGCCTCGAGCCGGACGACGCGAAGCCGGGTCGCGCCAGCGCGGGTAGCCTGATCCATCACCGAGATCAGCGCCTGCGTGGTCGCGCCGCCCGAGGGCAGGATCAGCAGGCGGGTCAGTGGTTCGCTGAGCAATTGTCCTTCGAGAAAGCGTGCGAGTTCCTGTGAGGAAAGCGCCTGGCCGCGCAGCACGGGGATGCCGTCCGCTCCGATGCGCAGCATGACCGTGGGCGCGGGACCTGACCCGGTGCCGGTTGACCCATCGGCAGTCCGGGCGGCGGGGATCATGTCGAGGTCGAGATAGGTCGAGGTGACCATGAAAAAGACCAGCAGGATCACCATCACGTCGATCATCGGCACCAGCGAGATCAGCGGGCCGGTTCGGGTGGGACGTTTCAGCGTGACCGGGCTCGCCATTGGCCTGCCTTTGTTGTCAGAGGCTCGGATTCTGGTCGACGAGCATAAGCTCGCCCACCGCGCTTTCGATCATCTGCGCCGAGCGGTCGATCCGTGCGGAAAGCAGACCGGCGGCGACCGCGGCAGGAATGGCGACCAGCAGCCCAGCCGCGGTCGTCAGCAGCGCCTGCCAGATCCCGCCAGCAAGGATGGATGCGTTCGCCGCACCCTCAGCCATTTCAAGCTGCTGGAAGGACTGGATCATCCCAGTTACCGTGCCGAGCAGCCCCAGCAGGGGCGAGATCATCGCGATCAGCTCGAGCAGGCGGATCATGGTGTTCATCTGCGCCAGTTCTTCGTTGCCGCGCCGGGTCAGTTCGGCGTCGAGCGGCGCGCCGGAGAAACCGCCCGCCAGAGCACGCATCGCATAGGCGGTGATCCGGTCGGCAGGGGATTTGCCGGTTTCGAGCGTTTTGCGAGCCGCCTGCTTGTCGCCGGATTTCCATTGCTCGAAAGCTTGTGCGCGCAAGTCAGCTCCGGAACGCGCATTCCAGAGCTGTCCGATTTTCACGACGATCAGCGCCAGCGAGAGCAGCGACAGCAGCGCGAGGATCACGATGATCGGGCCGCCGGTGCCTAGGGCGCTGAACGAGTTTGGCATCGTTTACTTCACCAGCGAGGCCGAGGTTTTGCTTGCCAGCGTCACCATCGGAAAGCAATCCGTTTCTTCACCGTTCTGCGGACGGCACGAGGTGATTTCGTGCAACAGGATTTCCGAGATATCGGTGCAGGCGATTTCCGGAATTTCAAAGAGTTTCAGCGTGGTGCGCGAAACCGGCAGGGGGGCCGCGTCGATCGAGAGCAGGCGGTCGATGACCCCCTGTCCGTCGAGTATGGCGAGGCTCATCTCGAAACCTTCAAAGCTGTTGTCGGTATCGTTGCGGAACAGGAAGTAAGAGCGGCAGCCGCCGCCCTCGATCTGTTCAAACTTGTTGAGCTCTACCGTCAGCCCGTCCCCCGATTCACTGTCCTGTGCCAGTGCGGGCAGGCAGGTGGCGAGGCCGATCAGGGCCGCGCCGGTAAGGGATTTGAAAGTCAGCATGCGATTCCTCCGGGCTAGCTGTATCAGGCGGCCAGGGCCGTGCTGACCTCGTCGAGCGACTGAAGCGCGCTGCCCCGGATGTTCGTCTGCACGAAACCATTTTCATCCACGTCATGGAAGAAGGGGGAATCCAGCACACCGCGATAGGTGGCGATGATGTCACGCGCCTGCGACTTGAGCGCCTCGCGTTCCGGACCATCTGGGGCCTCGACCAGCTTTTCCAGCGTGTCTTCGAGATCGGTGTCGATCCCGTCGAGATAGTCGAAAAGCACCGAGGATTTCGACGAGACCTCTTCGAGCCCCTCGACATCGCGGGTGGCGGCATCAATTGCGGATTTCAGGCTTTCCAGTTCCTTTTGCAGGGACTGACGGGTCTTGATCCAGGCAAGGCGCGACTTGACGTAGGGCACAACGTTGTCGGGGATCGACTCGCGGGCCTCGTCGGCGGCGGCGGTTGTGGTCGCGGTCTGCGCGGCCTTGAGGAGTTCGGCAATGCGCGGCACCGAGGCCAGCGCCTTGTCAAAGGCACCATCGGCGGCCATGTCCTTGGCGTAGTTGAAGGCGCGGTTGATGCCGTCGAGATCGCCGTGTTTCTCGGTCATCGCCTTGTCGACAAGCGGTTGCAGCTTGGCTTCGGCAGCGGCCCATTTGGCGGCGTTGGGATCGGTCGCCTCGGCCGCGGTGGTCTGCTGCTTGTTCACCGCGGCTTCGATCTTGGTCAGCATCTGGTCGGCAGTGCCAAGTTCCTGCGCCTTGATGGATTTCGCAGCCGTGCCCAGCGCGGCCAGCAATTTGCCCTTGGCGGGTTCCGCCATCGAGTCGATGGTCTGCTTGAGCGAACTCGCGCGTGCGGCGAGTGCGCGGGCGTCCGGCGCGCCGGGTTCCGGGGGCGGAGGCGCGGCCGGTGCGGTGGCGCCAAGCTTGGCGATGGCGGTTTCGAGCGCGGTGATGGTCTGGTCGGCCTTGGTGAGATCGTCGGCCTTGATCTGCGAGACCGCCGCGCCCATCGCGGCTTTCAGTTTCTCGGCGGCGGGGGCGGGTGCGCCCACGATCGCGGGCTGGATCGCCTTGAGCCGCGCGGCAAGCTCTTTCGCATCGAAGGCCGGGGCGGTGTCGGAATCGGTTTCTTCATCCGTTACCGTATTAACTTCATCCGTATTAACTTCGGCATCCGTGTCCTGATCGTCGCCATCGAATTCGGGATCGACTGGCAATTCCTCGATCTCGGATTCCAGCATGTTTCCGTCGGCATCGAGAATAACGACATTAACCGAGATTTTCTGGGTCTTGAAATACATCTTGAGCGTTTTGGCCATTTTCGGCACGACCCGCTCGCAGGTCATTTCGACGATTTTGCCTTTGACCTCGAAAGTGCCGAAAGACACTTTCGGCGCGGTACCTTCGGCCTTGGCGGCTTTCCCAAGAATGGTGGGTGACTTGCGGCGATCGATCATCACCACATGCTCCTCCATCTTCTTGCCGGGACAGAAAGCGAATGGCATCGTTTGCTTCTTTCCCAGCTTTATCAATTTCTTGAGTTCCGGGCCTTCTGTCTTTGAACTGGCCATATTCGTTAACCTTTATTGTGTGATCTAAAAGCAATTGACTTTGAGAAAACGATAAGGCTGACTTGGGGTCAAGCCATTGTTTTATTAGTAAGTGTGAACTCGATTGCAGAGGCCGAAACCGGGGGCGGGCTTTGATCATTCGGGTAGGCCCAGAAATACCATCGCAGGGATAGGCGAAATGGACCCGGTAGAACTACTGAAGCCACGCGGCGATGATGCGCCGAGTGGAGAGAATCTTGAATACGACCCGGTATTCGTCGAAATGGAACTGGCCGGGCAGCCCGGCGAAGACAGCCAGTTCGGCGGCGAGGTCGATGATCCCGACTACGGCGAAGTTCAGAAGAAGGCGCTTGAGGTGCTGGCCCAGAGCCACGACCTGCGCGCGGCGGTCTATCTGGCGGATGCGATCCTGCACAGCGAAGGGTTGAGCGGCTTTGCCGATGTGACGACCTATATTCGCGGCTGTCTGGAAGAGTACTGGGCAACCTGCCATCCCGAATTGGACGAGGATGACGACGATGATCCCACCATGCGGATCAACACGATCCAGGGGCTTTGCGGCAATCCCGGCGGACAGAGCGGGCCCTCGCCGGTCTATCGTTCACTGCAACGCGCGCCGCTGACGGAAAGCCGTGCCTTTGGCCGGTTGTCCATGCGCGACATCGAAATTGCGGAAGGCAAGCGATCGGCCCCTGAAGGCGCGCAGAACGTGCCGGATATGACGACCGTCGCGGCCGCGTTTCAGGACAGCGATTCAGAAAAGCTGAAAGCGTTGCAGGCCGCGCTGAAGACGGCAGCCGACAATCTCAAGGCCATCTCCAAGGTCTTTGACGAGAACACGCCGGGGCAGGGACCGGAGCTTGATCCGGTGATCAAGCTGGTCATGCAGATGGGCAAGGCGATAGCCTCGCATGCCGAGGGCGACGCGCCGGAGGAAGCGGCGGACGAGACCGGCGAGAGCGCAGCACCTGCTGATTCCGTTGCCGGCGATTCTGCGGCGCCGGTTCGGGCCGGTGGTGGCGCGGTTGGTGGAATCAAGTCACCGACCGACGTGGCCAATGCGCTCGACCGCATCATCGAATACTATCAGAAATACGAACCTTCGAGCCCGCTTCCAATTCTTCTGAAGCGGGCAAAACGTCTGGTAAATGCCGATTTCCTTACTGTTATGAAAGACTTGGCCCCGGACGGGATGAGCAACGTCAATCTTATTGGCGGGCTCGACGACGATTAATTGCGTGGCTGTGACATGGTTCACATACAGCAGCCGTAACCACTGACAGATTAGGGACATCAAGGGAGCACGACATGGCCGGAAGTTCACAGAAATTCATAGCGCGCAACAGAGCGCCTCGCGTACAGATCGAATACGATGTCGAGTTGTACGGCGCAGAGAAAAAGGTTCAGCTGCCCTTTGTCATGGGCGTCATGAGCGACCTCTCCGGCAAGTCCGAGGTGGAACAGCCCGCGGTTGCCGACCGCAAGTTCCTTGAGATCGACGTCGACAATTTCGACGACCGGATGAAGTCGATTGCCCCCCGCGCCGCATTCACCGTGCCCAACACGCTAACCGGCGAAGGCAACCTGGCTGTCGACATCACCTTTGAGAGCATGGACGATTTTTCGCCCGCCGCCATCGCCGCCAAGGTCGAACCGCTCAAGGAGCTGCTTGAGGCACGTACCCAGCTTAGCAACCTGATGACCTACATGGACGGCAAAACCGGGGCCGAGACGCTGATCAGCAAGATCATCCAGGACCCGAGCCTTTTGAAAACGCTTGCGGCGCAGCCTGCGCCCAAAGCTGACGACGAAGCGTAAGGGAGGCGATCATGGCTGAAGAACAAGCACAGGTCGAAGCAGGCGCCGGCGCAACGGCATTCGGATCCTCGGAGTTCGAGAACCTCCTGCAAAAGGAATTCCGCCCCAAGTCGGATCAGGCCAAAACGGCCGTTGAAAGCGCGGTCAAGACTCTGGCGCAGCAGGCGCTGGCCAATACCGCGCTGATCTCGGATGACGCGCTGCGTTCCATCGAGAGCATCGTGGCGGAGATCGACAAGAAGCTGACCGAACAGGTCAACCTGATCCTGCACCACGAAGAATTCCAGCAGATGGAAAGCGCGTGGCGCGGTCTGCATTACCTGGTGAACAACACCGAAACCGACGAGATGCTCAAGATCCGCGTGATGAACATCTCGAAGAAGGAAATGCACAAGACCCTCAAGAAGTTCAAAGGCACCGCCTGGGACCAGTCGCCGATCTTCAAGAAGATCTACGAAGAAGAATTCGGCCAGTTTGGGGGCGAACCCTATGGCTCGCTGGTGGCGGACTATCATTTCGACCACAGCCCGCAGGATGTCGAGCTGCTGGGCGAGATGTCCAAGATCGCCGCTTCGGCCCATGCGCCGCTCATCACCGGCGCCAAGCCGAGTCTTTTCCAGATGGACAGCTGGTCGGAACTTGCCAATCCGCGTGACCTGACCAAGATATTCCAGACGCCGGAATACGCGTCCTGGCGGTCACTGCGCGAAAGCGAGGACTCCAAGTATGTGGGCATGGCAATGCCCCGCTTCCTTGGGCGTCTGCCTTATGGTGCGAAAACCGATCCGGTCGAAGCCTTTGCCTTTGAAGAAGACACGGACGGGGCAGACAGCAGCAAGTACGGCTGGGTCAACGCGGCCTACGGCATGGCGGTCAATATCAACCGGTCCTTCAAGGAATACGGCTGGTGTTCGCGGATCCGCGGGATCGAATCCGGCGGTGCGCTGACCAACCTGCCTTCGCATACCTTTGCGACCGATGACGGTGGCGTGGATCAGAAATGCCCGACCGAGATCGCCATCGGCGACCGGCGCGAGGCGGAACTTGCCAAGAACGGGATGATGCCCCTGATCCACCGGAAAAATTCGGATCTTGCCGCGTTCATCGGCGCACAGTCGCTGCATAAACCGGCTGAGTATGACGATCCGGATGCGACTGCGAACGCCAACCTGGCAGCCCGCCTGCCGTACCTGTTCGCGACCTGCCGCTTTGCACATTACCTCAAGTGCATGGTGCGCGACAAAGTTGGTTCGTTCAAAAGTCAGCAGGATATGGCCAGCTGGCTACAGAACTGGATCGATCAATACGTCGACTTCAACGCGGATGTCTCGTCCGAACGCGAAAAGGCGAGAAAACCGCTCGCCGCGGCAGAAGTCGTCGTCGAGGAAGTAGAGGGGAACCCCGGCTATTATTCGTCGAAGTTTTATCTCCGCCCTCACTATCAGCTCGAAGGGTTGTCAGTGTCCCTGAGACTGGTTTCGAAACTGCCTTCGGAAAAGGGAGCGTAATTCAGGGCTCTCGAAGGTTTGACCCCCCAAGAATAGGCGCGATGCGCCACCCCATGAAAGGATACAGAAAATGGAAAATACTTTTATCAAGATCGGTGACATCGACGGCGAATGCACGGAGCATAACCACATCAAGTGGATCCCGGCAAAAACCCTGTCCTGGGAAGTTACCCGGACGCTGGACATGGACGATCTTGGCACCACGCAGCGCGGTTATGCAAACTCGAGCTTTGGTAAGGTCAGCGTGTCGACTGAGCTGAGCATCGCTTCGCCCAAGCTGATGCTGGCCGTGGCCGATGGCACCGTGCGCAAGGAAATCACCATCGAGATGTGCCGTTCGGGTGCCCAGTCGACCAAGGGCATGGAGCCTTACCTCACCTGGAAACTCTTCGACGTCGTGATCGACAAGTACGAAGTCTCTGGCGGCGAAGAACAGGTGCCGGAAGAGAACTGGGACATGGCCTATCGCCGCATCGAACTGGTTTACAAGAAAGCCGATCCGAACTCGGGCGAGCTGGGCAAGGGCGGCGACTTCAGCTGGAACCTGCTGACCGGCCAGCAGACCTGAGCCTGACATGGCAACCCGGTCCGGACCCTGACATTCGGGGTCCGGACCATCTGCATTTTTGAAAGGCGATTGGATTTGGCGGGCATGACACCGGAAGAACATCTCAAAGCGGGCGATCTCGACGCCACCCTTGCGACGCTTCAGGAAAAGGTCCGGTCGAATCCGGCCGATCCCAAGCTCCGCATCTTCCTGTTTCAGCTGCTTTGCGTTCTGGGCGATTGGAAACGCGCGATCACGCAGCTGAAGCTTTCGGCCGAGATGGACGAAGCGGCGACGATGATGGCGCGCACCTATCGCGAGGCGATCATCTGCGAGGTTTACCGCGAGAAGGTGTTTGCCGGTGAAAAGGAGCCGCTGATCTTTGGCGAGCCACAGGAGTGGCTGGCCCTGCTGATCGAGGCGCAGAAGGTTCTGGCGCGGGGCGATGCGCAAAAGGCGGCGGACCTGCGGGCGCGTGCCTTTGACGAAGCGCCCGCCACAAGCGGCGGTGCCGACGGTCAGGCGTTCGAATGGATCGCGGATGCGGACATGCGGCTTGGTCCCGTGCTTGAGGTGATCGTGAACGGGCGGTATTTCTGGTTACCGTTCAATGCGATAGGCGCGATGGAGATCGAAGCTCCGGGTGATCTGCGCGATGCGGTCTGGACGGCCTCCACGCTGACACTGATGAACGGCGGGCAGGTGCCTGCCCTGATCCCGACACGCTATGCGGGGACGACGCAATCGGGGGATGCGTCGTCCAAGCTGGCACGGTCGACCGAATGGCAGGACGTGGGGGCCGAAACATTCGTGGGGATCGGCCAGCGGCTGCTGACGACGGATCAGGGCGATCTGCCGCTGATGGATCTGCGGCTGTTGCGGATGGACGGGTTCGATCCGTCGGTTCTGGCCACCGAGGAAACCGGGGACGCCGAAGCCGATGGCTGACAAGACCCTGTCGGAAAGGCTTCAACCGTCGCTTCTTGACCGGCTGACCGACGATGCGCCGGGACAGCTGAAGGAAGCGCGGGAGTCGCGGGTGATCGATATTTCGCGGCTGCGCGAGATCATCCAGCGCGACCTGTCCTGGCTGCTGAACACGGCCAACCTGGGGAATGAATTCGACGAGGAAAAATACCCGAACGTGGCGAGGTCGGTGCTGAATTACGGGCTGAGCGAGGTATCGGGCGAGTATTCGACGACCGACCGGGCCGAGATGATCCGCCGGTCGATCGCGCGGGCCATTTCGATCCACGAGCCGCGCATCGTGCCCGGTTCGATAGACGTGACGATCAACCCGGACGAAAAGAGCAGCAACATGACCGTGGCGCTGGTGATCCGGGCGGACATGTGGGCGCAGCCGCTGCCGATGGAATTGTACCTGCGCAGCGAGGTCGATGTGACCACGGGCGAAGTGAAGATGGAACGGAGAAGCTAGGCGCATGGATACGCGGCTCATGAAGCATTACGAGGCCGAGCTCATGTACCTGCGGGACATGGGTGCCGAGTTTGCCGAAGCCTACCCCAAGATCGCCTCGCGCCTTGGCATGGAGGGGGTCGAGGTTCTTGACCCCTATGTGGAACGGCTGCTTGAGGGCGTCGCGTTCCTGTCGGCTCGGGTCCAGCTTGAGCTGGAACTGCAATACCCGGCCTTTACCAGCAACCTGCTGGAAATCGTCTATCCGCATTACCTTGCGCCGACCCCGTCGATGATGATCGCCGCCTTTGAACCGGACATCACCAACTCGGCGGTCAAGTCGGGCTATTTGCTGCCGCGCCATACGGTGCTGCGCTCGCGCCTGTCAGAGGGCGAACATACCCCTTGTGAATTCCGAACCGCTGCCGATCTGGCGCTCTGGCCGATCGAGATTGCCGAGGCTGAGTATATCGACAGCCGGGGCGAGCTGGTCGCGGCGGGTGTCGCGGTGCATCCCGAGGCGCGGGCCGGGGTGCGTCTGCGCCTGCGGCGGACCGACGGGGAAAAGATCTCGGCCCTGAAGATGGACGAGCTGGTCATCCACATGAACGGCGGCTCGGGCAATAACTGGGCGCTACTGGAGCTGTTCTGCACCCGCTCGGTCGGGTTGTGCGGGCGGTCGACGGATCGTCGGGCTGACTGGGCGCAACCTTTGAAAGGCGAGGTAGAGCCGCGCGGGTTCGAACCCGAAGAAGCGCTGTTGCCGACGCCGCGCCGGTCCTTCGATGGCTACCGGCTGTTGCAGGAATACTTCGCGATGCCCGAACGGTTCCTGTTCGTGGCGCTGAAAGGCCTGCGCCCCGCGCTGGAGCGGGCGACGGGCAGCGATGTGGATATCTATATCCTGCTGAACGAACCGCGCCGCGATATCGGGCCGATGGTGGTGCCCGAGGCCTTTACGCTGCATGCGGTTCCCGCGATCAACCTGTTTCCGAAACGTTGCGACCGGGTGCAGATCACCTCGCGCGATACGGAGCAGCATGTTGTGCCGAACCGGACGGCGGCGATGGATTTCGAGATTCACACCATCGAGCAGGTCAAGGGGATCAGCGGCGAAGGCGAGGATGACGTGGAGTTCCGCCCGTTCTATTCGGCAACGGATTTCACGGCGGCGGGGGAATCCCACCCTGCCTATTATTCGATCCGTCGACGCATGCGGCAGCGGTCGGAAAAGGAGCGTCTGCGCGGGGTGCGCACATCCTACCTTGGTTCCGAGGTCTATCTGTCGCTGGTCGACCGCAATCAGGCGCCCTATGGGGCGGATCTTGAGCAGCTTGCGGTGCGGGCGCTTTGTTCGAACCGCGACCTGCCGATGCTGCTGAGCACGGGCGATGCGGATGTGTTCCAACTGCCCGAGGGCGGGCCGGTCAAGTCGATCCGCCTGCCAGTTTCGCCAACGCGCCCGCATCCGACGCTGGCGCAGGGCGATACGGCGTGGCGGCTGATCAGCCATCTGAGCCTGAATTACCTGTCCATCGTCGAGACCGGCAAGGGGAGCGGGGCCGAGGCGCTGCGCGAGCTGATCGGGATCTACGCGCCGCTGGGCGACCGCGTCACTGAAAAGCAGCTTGAGGGCGTGGTCAGTGTGAACAGCCGCCCCATCGTGCGCCGGATGAGCGACGAAGTGATGTCGACGGCGGTGCGCGGACTGGAAGTGACAATCGGGTTTGACGAAAGTTTTTTCGAAGGGACGAGCGTATTCGTGCTGGGGGCCGTTCTTGAGCGGTTTTTGCGCAAATACGCCACAATCAACAGTTTCACTGAGACTGTTCTGAAGACGCAGAAACGCGGGGAAATTGCAAGATGGCGACCGGAAAAGGGTCTCGGCCGGATGATCTGAGCCATCTGGAAAGGTTGGCTGCAGACCCTGAAAAACATCACGTTTTTCAGGCGTTACGTATTTTGGAAGCGGCATACCCCGAGTCTCCGCGACTGGGGGAGAGTCGTCGTCCGCGCGAAGACCGCATCCGCATAGGACAAGAGGCCGAACTGGCTTTCCCGCCGTCGACCATCGCCGCCTTTACCCCGCCAGATGGCAAGCGGCCGGGGCGGCTGACCAACCGTTTCTTTGGCCTGTTCGGACCGAACGGGCCGATGCCGCTCCAGATGACGGAATATGTGCGCGACCGGTATCGCAACCACCGCGACCGCACTATCGTCGCCTTTGTCGATATGCTGATCCACCGTATGGCCGGGCTCTTGTACAAGGCATGGCGGCAGGGACAGCCAACGGCAAGTTTCGACCGGGGCGATGATCCGATGGCGCGCAAGGTGGCGGCGCTGGCCGGGTTTCACGGCGCCCATCTGCGCGACCGCGATGCGCTGCCCGACCTTGCCCGGCTGCACCATGTGGGCCAGTTCGCCCAAAGTGCGCGCAACCCCGAGGGGCTGGTCGCCATCCTGTCGAACTTTTTCCAGGCGCCGGTGCATTTGCAGCAGTTCGTGGGCAGTTGGCTTGAACTGGAACCGGATGACCAGTGGCAGTTGGGACGCCCGGCAAGGCTTGGGCAGTCGACCAGCATCGGCCAGAAGGTCTGGACCCGGGGGGCGAAGTTCCGCATCCGGATTGGACCGCTTTCGCTTGAGGAATACCAGCGCCTGCTGCCGGGCGAAGAGTCACTCGACCGGTTGCAATCGGTGGTGCGGACCTATGTCGGCGATGCACTGGACTGGGACGTGAACCTGATTTTGGCCGGCGACGACATTCCGCGCGCTTCTCTTGGAGGAAAGACACGGCTGGGTCACACCAGCTGGATCGCGTCGCGGCGTGACGATGACGAAACCCGCCCTGATGCAGAGGACCTGTTCCTGCATCCCGGCGCAATAGCAAAACAAGGCGGGCCTGCATCCGCCACCATTAGATTGGGAAGGTAATTTTATGACCGAAATCAGCCGGGTATCCCTTTTCGGGAAATTGAACAAATTGGGTTATCAGGCCGTGGAGGGGGCGACGGTCTTCTGCAAAATGCGCGGCAATCCTTATGTCGAGGTGGTGCACTGGATGCACCAGATCCTGAACGGTCAGGACAGCGACATGCACCGGATCATCGACCATTACGATCTTGATCCGGGCAAGATCGCGGCTGAAATGACCCGGGCGCTGGATGCGCTGCCGCGCGGGGCAAGCGCGATTTCGGACCTCTCGGATCACCTTCTGGACGCGATGGAGCGCGGATGGCTCTGGGGCTCTCTTCTGTATTCGTCGTCCTATGTGCGCACCGGTCACCTGCTGCTGGGTATGCTGAAAACGCCCGCCCTTCGCAACATTCTGAAAACGATGTCGCCAGAACTGGGCAAGATCGGCCCCGATGATCTGGCGGATAATTTCAACAAGATCACCGATGGGTCGCCCGAGGAACACCAGCGCGCGCAGGATGGCTCGACCACCGGTGGCGGCGTTGAACCCGGCGAGGCGAGCGGCGCGCGGTCGGCGCAGATGGGCGGGACCGAGGCATTGGACCAGTTCTGCACCGATCTGACCGAGCAGGCGCGTAGTGGCGAAATCGATCCTATCGTGGGGCGTGACGAGGAAATCCGCCAGATCGTCGATGTGCTGATGCGGCGGCGGCAAAACAATCCGATCCTTACCGGTGAGGCGGGCGTGGGCAAGACCGCCGTGGTCGAAGGTTTCGCGTTGCGCATTGCGCGGGGCGATGTGCCGCCGGCGCTGAAAGATGTGCGCCTGCTGGTGCTGGACGTGGGCCTGTTGCAGGCCGGGGCCAGCATGAAGGGCGAATTCGAGAACCGGCTGCGGCAGGTCATCGACGAGGTTCAGGCCAGCCCGACGCCCATCGTGATGTTCGTGGATGAAACCCATACGCTGGTGGGCGCGGGCGGTGCGGCGGGGACCGGCGATGCGGCCAACCTGCTGAAACCGGCGCTGGCGCGCGGCACATTGCGCACCATTGGCGCGACCACCTGGGCCGAATACAAGAAGTACATCGAGAAAGACCCGGCGCTGACCCGGCGCTTCCAGGTCGTTCAGGTGGATGAGCCTGACATTCCCAAGGCAATCCTGATGATGCGCGGCATCGCCTCGATGCTGGAAAAGCACCATCGCGTGCAGGTTTTGGACGAGGGGATCGAGGCGGCGGTGACGCTCTCGGCGCGCTATATCCCGGCGCGGCAGCTGCCCGACAAGTCGGTGAGCCTGCTCGATACGGCCTGCGCCCGCGTGGCGGTGTCGCAGCATGCGGTGCCCGCCGAGGTGGATGACAGCCGCCGCCGGATCGAGGCACTGGCGACCGAGCTGGAGATCATCGGCCGCGACGAGACCGCAGGCTACGACGTGGCCGACCGGCGCGAGGCGGTGACGGCAGCGAAAGAGAACGAAGAGGCGCGGCTGGCCGAGCTTACGGCGCGCTGGGACAAGGAAAAGGCGGTGGTCGAGGCGATCCTCGATCTGCGGGCCAAGCTGCGCGAGGGCGCGCAGCCGGTGGATGTGGATCTGGCGGGAGGAGAACCCGCGGCCGAGGTGGCCGAGCCTTCGGACATGCCGGAAAGCCCGATCAGCGAAGAGGACCGCGCGAGCCTTATTGCAGAGCTGAAGGCGAAGAATGCCGAACTGGTCGAATTGCAGGGTGACAATCCGCTGATCCTGCCAATCGTCGATCATCAGGCGGTGGCGAGCGTGGTCGGCGACTGGACCGGTATCCCTGTCGGTCGCATGGTCAAGGACGAGATCGAGACCATTCTCGAACTCGAGGACCATCTGGCCAAGCGCGTGATCGGTCAGGACCACGCGATGAAAATGATCGCCAAGCGCATCCAGACGTCGCGCGCGGGGCTGGATAACCCGAGCAAACCAATCGGTGTTTTCCTGCTGGCGGGCACATCGGGCGTGGGTAAGACCGAGACGGCGCTGGCGCTGGCCGAGGTGCTTTATGGCGGCGAACAGAACGTCATCACCATCAACATGTCCGAGTACCAAGAGGCGCATTCCGTGTCCTCGCTGAAAGGCGCGCCTCCGGGATATGTCGGCTATGGCGAGGGCGGGGTGCTGACCGAGGCGGTGCGGCGCAAACCCTATTCGGTGGTGCTTTTGGACGAGGTCGAAAAGGCGCACCCGGATGTGCACGAGATCTTTTTCCAGGTCTTCGACAAGGGCGTGATGGAGGACGGCGAGGGCCGCAGCATCGACTTCAAGAACACGCTGATCCTGCTAACCTCGAATGCGGGCTCGGACATGATCATGGATATGTGCGCTGATCCCGAGCTGATGCCCGAACCCGAGGGTATCGCCAAGGCACTGCGCGATCCTCTGCTGAAAATCTTCCCGGCGGCGCTCTTGGGTCGTCTGGTGACGATCCCCTATTACCCGCTCAGCCCGAACATGATCGCCGAGATCACCAAGCTGCAGTTGAACCGGATCAAGAAGCGCGTGGCTGAAAGCCATGGCGTGCCGTTCGAATATTCCGACGCGGTGGTCGATACGATTGTCCAGCGTTGTCAGGAACTTGAAAGCGGCGGGCGGATGATCGACGCGATTGTCACCAACACCATGCTGCCCGAAATCTCGGCAGAGTTCCTGCGCCGGATGATGGAAGGCAAGGAGATCAGGAAAGTCGCGATCGACGTGGCGGATGGCGATTTCACCTACAGTTTCGAATGATTTTGAAACGCCGGGGGCCTTGATTTTCGGCCTCCGGTGACACGCCAACAGGCGACACGAACAGGCAGACGGCAAAAGCCGCGCAGAGAAGGTTAAGACAAGTGACCCTTAGCGAAGCAGAGGACGACAGGCAGATGAGCTTGCAGGACAAGGTGCGGAAACTGGTCGAAACCGACCGTTTCACGAACGCAGTGATGACCGTTATCATCATCAACGCGATCACCCTTGGTCTGTCGACCTCTGAATCGGTGATGGATTCCATCGGTCCGATCATCGAGATGGTCGACGATATCGCGCTGGCGATCTTCGTGGTCGAGCTTGCGCTCAAATTCTATGCCTACCGGCTGCGTTTCTTCAAAAGCGCGTGGAATATATTCGATCTTTGCGTCGTGACGGTTGGTCTCTTGCCCTCAGGCGGGGGCATGTCGGCGCTACGGGGGCTGCGGGTGATCCGCGCCATGCGGCTTTTGTCGGTGATCCCGCAGATGCGGGCGGTGGTTCAGGCTCTGCTGGATGCGCTGCCCGGCATGGGCGCGGTGATCATCATGATTTCCATCGTGTTCTACGTCTTCGGCGTGATGGCGACGCTGATGTATGGCGACACGTTCCCGGAATGGTTCGGCACGCTGGGCCGGTCGCTTTATTCGCTGTTCCAGATCATGACGCTTGAGTCCTGGTCGATGGGCATCGTGCGCCCGGTGATGGAGGTGCATCCCTCGGCCTGGGTGTTCTTTGTGCCGTTTATCGTGATCACGTCCTTTTCAGTGCTCAACCTGTTCATCGGTCTGTTGGTCAACACAATGCAGACGGCGGTGGAAGAGGAAACCGAAGCCGAGTTCGAGAAGCTGCGGGAACTGGTCAAGAGCGAGACCGATATCGTTGCCGACAATGTGAGCGAGCTTCACGCCGAGATAAAAGCGCTGCGCGCGGAACTGGCCGAGCAGAGGGGGACAGGCGATGTCCGATAATTCGCAGAAATTTATTGCGCGCAACCGGGCGCCCCGCGTCCAGATCGAATATGACGTCGAACTCTACGGCTCTGAAAAGAAGGTTCAGCTGCCCTTTGTCATGGGGGTGATGAGCGACCTGTCCGGCAAGTCGAAGGTCGAGCAGCCCTCGGTCTCGGAGCGGAAATTCCTGGAAATCGATGCGGATAATTTCGACGAGCGGATGAAAGCGATGCAGCCGAGGGCCGCGTTCAGCGTGCCGAATACGCTGACTGGCGACGGCAACCTGAGCGTCGATCTGACCTTTGAAAAAATGGACGATTTTTCGCCCGCCGCGATTGCCGCCAAGATCGAGCCGTTGCAGGCGCTGTTGCAGGCGCGGACCGAGCTTCGCAACCTCATGGCTTACATGGATGGCAAGACCGGGGCAGAGACGCTGATCGAAAAGATCCTTGCCGACCCATCGCTGCTCGCGGCTGTTTCGGGCGGCGGCGCCACGGCACCAGACCAACAGGCGGCGCTCGACAGCCTGCGTGATGCGATGCCGTTGGAGACGGCGGAAGACGATGGATCCGCGTCCGTGCTGGACGGGCTGAGGGCCGTAACTCCGCATGACGCCACGCCGGATAGTTCGACCGAGGATGTGCTGGCCTCGCTGGCCGGCCAGCCGGTTGAGGACGTCGCCGAGGATGATGGGGCCGCTGCACTGGAGGCTTTGCGGGCGGCGGAGACGGAAGCTAAGGCCGAGGATGATGGGTCGTCCGCACTGGATGTGTTACGCGCCGCGGCACCTGAGGACGCTGTAGAGGAGGATGCCTCGGCGTCTGTGCTCGACGCGATGCGCTCCGACACGCCTGCCGAGGCGGCTCCGGATACTGCTGCCGAAGATGCGCTGGCTTCGCTGGCCGGGCAATCGGTTGAGGACGTCGCCGAGGATAATGGGGACGCTGCGCTGGATGCTTTGCGGGCGGTGAGGACCACGACCGAGATCCATGATGACGGCTCGACGGCATTAGAGGCTTTGCGTGCTGTCAAGACATCCGATGACAGGACAGATGAAAGCACTTCCTCTGTGCTGGACGCGGTGCGCAGATCAGATCCGGCCGAGGGAACCCCGGATCGTTCTGCGGACGATGCCCTGACTTCTTTGGCCGATCAACCGGTGGAAGAGGCGGCCGAGGAGGATCCTTTGTCGGCCTTGGATGACCTGCGGGACATCGCACCACAGGAGGAAACCGAAGCGGACGATGCCGCATCGGCGCTGGACGCCCTGCGGGAGTCGACGCCAGCAGAAACCGCGCCAGACGGTGCGGTTGATGATGCGCTTGCCGAGCTTGCGGATCTGGGATCGGAGGACGCGCCGGAGGAGGATGCTTCTGTTGCGGCTCTCGAAAGCTTGGCGCAGGCTGAGGTGTCGGCACCCGAAACGGACGCAACAGATGACGCGCTTGCCGGTCTTGTAGGGTTGGACGTGGAGGAAGCTCCGCAAGAGGACGGCTCGGCTGCGGCACTGGAAAGCCTGGCGCGTGTGGAGGTCTCCGAGCCCGAGGCCGATGATGGACTCGACGATCTTCTGGGTGGGCTGGTCGCCGATCCCGATGTGGCGGACGAAGGTGATGCGCTGGACGATCTGCTCGGGGGCACGGGCCCAGTGGCAGCGGATGCAAATGGTGTGGCTGACGATAGCCAAGACGATCTGGCCGATGCGGCCTTGAACAGTGAGGCGGGTGAGGGTCTGAACGCCCTTGTAGGTGAGATTTCCGGCAGCGCGGAAGACGGTGCACCCGATGAAGACGGTCTTGATGACCTGCTTGGGGAGGCGGAAGAGGCCGATGCCGCGGAGGCGGAGTTGGACGGTTTGGACGATCTGCTCGGAGGTCTGGATGGCTCGGCGGAGAGTGTCGAAGCTGACTTGCCGGCGCAGGAACCGGAGCCATCTAGGGGTGCGCTTGATCTCGAGTCGGCTGGCGACGATCTGGACGATCTTTTGGGAGGCTTCGAGGAAGACTTCGCAACCGGCGATGCAGAGGAAACGGTCGCCAGTTCGGCGAGTGAGGCGGAGGCTGATGCGGCAAGCGAAGACGCGCCCCAAACTGACGGCCTGCACGATTTTGTGGGTGGCGAAGACGGGCTGGCGTCGGAACCTGCCAGCGCAGACAGTTTTGGTGATTTGCTCGGGCTGGATGATTTCCCAGAGCCGGAAGCCATTGATGACGTGAGTGATCTGTCAGGCAGCGAGAGCGAGGTCCGAGGGGCTGAAACTGATGAACTCGATGATCTGCTCGGAGGTCTGGAGGATGCGTCGGACCCGGCTGCGGAGGATGGTCTGGATGATCTTTTGAACGCTGCCAGCGATGAGCCGGAAGCCGAGACGACAGGTCAGGACTTGGACGCGCCTGAAGGGTTGGACGATTTGCTCGGCGGGTTGGACGATACGACGGGCACCGTTGAGGTTGGCGCGTTGCCAAGCGATGCCCGCGATGACGCAGGGGCCGAGTCGGACGGTTTCGATAATCTTCTTGGGAGTGCGGAAAATAGTGCCGACGACGGTCTTGATGACTTGCTGGGTGGGCTGGATGAGGAGCCGGCAGCGTCTGGTGAACAACCGTCCGAGGCAGACGGTCTGGATGATCTTCTCGGGGATGCGGAAAATAGTGTCGATGACGGGCTAGATGACTTGCTCGGCGGGTTGGATGACGACTCCGCAGAGGCTGGCGAAGAAATATCCGAGGCGGAGGATCTCGACGATCTTCTCGGCTTGAGCGAAGAGGATGGCGGCGACGATCTGGACGAGTTGCTTGGCGGTCTCGGTGATGACGATACGGACGCGGGTGGTATCGACGATATTGCCACGGGTGGAGAGAGCAGCGGCGGCGCGGCCCTTGCGGAGCCGGAATTCGCCTACGGAATGATGAGCTCGGCACGGCCGGATGCCGAGGTTCTCAAGCGCAAGAGGTTCCGGATTGCCCTTTTCGGCGATTTCTCGGGCCGGGCCGCGCGGGGGGTGATTGAAACCGGTGACGGGCTGGCCAGCCGTGCGCCGATCATCCTCGATCCGGATACGGTCGAGGATGTGATCCAGCGGTTCGGCACAACTCTGGTGCTGCCCATCGGTAAGGATGGAGCCGGGGTCGAGGTGAAGCTGTCGGAGCTGGACGACCTGCACCCGGATGAGCTTTATGAAAACGTCGAGCTGTTCTCGGAGCTGGTCGGGTTGCGCGGGCAGCTCGGCATGGGCGCGACGGCCGAGAGCGCGGCAAAGCGTTTGCGGGAATGGGCAGAGACGCATGGCACCTATGCCGCGCCGCCAAAGACACGCGCAGGCGGGAGCGCGGTGCGTGCCGACCTGAAGATGAGCGAGTTCCAGAAGCTGATCGGGGATACCTCGGGCAGCCTCACGCGGGCCTCGCCGCTCGAGGACCTGATGGCGCGTGTTGTCGGGCCCCACATCCGGGCTATTCCGGACGCGGATGCGGTAGCGATGCAGAAGGCGGTGGATGACTCGCTTTCAGCGGCGATGCGGCTGGTGCTGCATCACCCCGACTTCCAGTCGCTCGAGGCGCAGTGGCGCTCGCTCGACCTGATCGCGCGCAGCATCGAAGTGGACGATACGCTCGACGTGGTGCTTTACGACGTCTCGGCCGAGGAAATCGCCGTCGATCTGGCGAGCGCCGACGATCTGTCGGAAAGCGGGCTGGTGCGCTTGCTGACCGGCGAACCGCTGGACGAGGAAAACGGGCGCGGTGGGTATTCGGCGATGTTCGGGCTGTACAGCTTTGAGGAAACCCCGCCGCATGCGGAATTGCTGGGCCGGATCGCGCGGGTCGCGGCCCATGTGGATGCGCCTTTCTTTGCCGCGATGACGCCCGGGTTCATGGAGGTGGACAAGAAAGAGCGTCATCCGCTGGTGACCGAGGCGTGGGATACGCTGCGCGGGATGAGCGAGGCGAAATACCTTGGCCTTGTTTCTCCGCGTTTCATGCTGCGTCGGCCCTATGGCGCGAAATCCGAACCGATCTACGAATTCGAGTTCGAGGAATTCACCATGAAATCGGGCCTTGGCGGCATGCTCTGGGCGAACCCGGTCGTGCTGGTCGCGATCCTGATGGCCAAGTCGTTCAAGGAGAATGGTAAATCCATGGGGCTGGGGTCGATCATGTCGCTTGGTGACATCCCCTATCATTTCGTGAACGACCGCTATGGCGATCAGGTCCAGCTGCCCTGCACCGAGCGCAACCTGACGCAGGACAAGGTGGAAAAGGTCATGGCGCGGGGCTTCATGCCGATTGTGTCGATCAAGGGGCGGGATGAAATCCGGCTTGCCTCGTTCCAGTCGGTCGGGGGCGGAGAGATCCTTGGGCCGTGGTCGGGCGAAGTGCCGCCCGAACCGTCGCCGCCCAAGGTGGTGCGGGCCGAACGCCCGGCACCCGCCGCGACAGAGGAACCGGCGGGAGAGGCAGGGGATGACGATCTAGATTCGCTGCTTGCCGGGTTCGAGGACCTTGGCGGAGACGATACTGGAGACGTGGACGCGGACCTGGCCGCATTGCTGGACGATCTGTGATCCAGTTCATTGAACGAACGCGCCACTGCGTATCTGGTGGTCAGCGTATTGAGAGGGAAGCCCTATGGCTGAAAGACATGTTAGACTAACGGGCAAGATCACCGACCTGATCCCGAAGACGGATGACAAGTGCTTTGTGACAGGTGCGATCGTGCGCGAGGGGCTGAGCCGCCTGACCGACATGACGGTCGAATTCGTTGCCCTTAAATCGCTGAAACTTCAGGATCTCGTCGGTCAGTTGATGGGCGTCGAGGTCGAGGATCACCTGTCGGACAAGAAACGCAATTTCTCGGGCATCTGCGTATCGGTAGAGTGTATCGGCCAGCTCGAACATCCGGACGGCACGGCCTATCACTACGTGGCGCAGGTGCGGCACTGGCTCTGGATGCTGACGCGTGGAACGGACAATCGCATTTTCCAGGAAAAAACGAGTGTTCAGATCATTGAGGAGGTTTTCGGCGATCTGGGTTTCTCGGACTTTAAGAAAAAACTTCGCGAAACCTACGAGACACGCCAGTACTGCGTGCAGTATCGCGAGACGAACTACGACTTCATCTGCCGCCTCATGGAAGAGGAAGGCATATATTTCTATTTCGACAACGCGCCGGGCACCGGGGTCACGAACCAGCTGATCCTCTGCGATGACAAGGCGGGGTCGCATTCGACGAACCCGGTTCTGAAAGAGCTGAAGTTTACGGGTTCCGGCGGAAAGCCGACGGACGCGGGCAATACGGTGACGGACTGGACACGCGGCGAAAACGTCGTCACCGGCAAGGTTACCCTGAACGATTTCGACATGCTGACACCCAAGCAGGATCTGAAACTGATCCAGAAGGGCACGGCGAAGACGTCGCATTCGCACAGCTCGTACGAGAAATATCACTACCCGGGCAAGTTTCGTAAAGACAAGGCACGCGGGGAAAAGCTGGCCCGCGTGATGATGCAGGCCAACGAGGTTTCCTATCAGACGAAACGCGGTGCCTCCAATTCGCGGGCGATCTCGGTTGGCTATCGATTCAAACTGACCGATCTTGATGGGGAGAACGGCGAATACCTTGTGACCGACGCGGTTCACTACATCCGGCCGACGGATTCGATCCGCGTGGCGCCGGGCCGTCTGGACCGGGACCGGGCCGAGCTGCAATACCCGAAGGAAATGGAAGACACCGATTACGTCGTGACCTTTGGCGCGATCCCGAATGCGACGCAGTTTCGTGCGCCGCTGGAAACCGACTGGCCCGAGATTTCCGGCCTGCACACCGCGATGGTCGTGGGTAAGAAGGGCGAGGAAATCTGGACCGACGAGCACGGCCGTATCAAGGTGCAGTTTCACTGGGACCGGGTTGGCAAGTCGGATGAAAACTCATCCTGCTGGGTGCGTGTCGCGACCCCGTGGTCGGGCAAGGGCTGGGGCATGGTCGCCATCCCGCGCATCGGTCAGGAGGTCGTGATCCAGTTCGAGGAGGGCGATCCCGACCGGCCGATCTGTACCGGATGCATGTTCAATCAGGAAACCAAGCCCGCGTTCAAATACCCTGACGATGCGACCCAGCTTGGCATCCGCACGAACTCCTCAAAAGGGGGCGGCGGCTATAACGAGCTGATGTTCGAAGACAAGAAGGACGCCGAGTTCATGCGCGTTCAGGCCCAGAAGGATCACCAGTTCCTGATCAAGAACAAGTCGGTGGTGACCATCGGTCAGGACGCGATTGATGCCGGCGCCCACGATGACGAAGGCAGTCTTTCAGAAGTGATCCGCAACCACGTCACTCGGACCATTCAGGAAGGCAACCACTATCATACGATCACCAAGGGCGACGAGGAGTTCAAGATCGAGTCCGGAAGCCAGCTGATCGAGATCAAGACCGACAAGATCCAGAAGGTCGAGGGCAAGCACGAACAGACGATCACCGGCAATTACGACACCACGGTCAAGTCCGGTGATCAGGTGACCTCGATCGATTCAGGCGATCAGACGACGACGGTCAAATCCGGAGATCAGACGACGACGGTGAAGCTTGGCAATATCACGACCAAGGCCAGCGCGGGCAAGATCACCATGACCGCCGCGCAGAGCATCGAGCTTAAGGTCGGCGGGTCGTCGATCAAGATCGATCCGTCAGGGGTCACGATCAAGGGCCCGATGATCAAGGTGCAGGGGACGGCCATGGCCGAGGTCAAGGCGCCTCTTACCACGGTCAAGGCAGACGCGATGCTGACGCTCAAGGGCGGCATCACGATGATCAACTGAGGTGGATGAGATGAGTGACAGATTTAGTGGCATGGTCAAAGTCCCCAAGGATCCGGCGGCGCGGCTGCTGGCGGATGCGAATGTCCTGTTGAAAACGCCGCTCGATGCGCCTGCCAGTGCGCCTGCCGACGCCGTGCTGGCTGAACTGGCGGAAAAGAATGCGTGGATCGACATCCTGATGCTGCTGGGAGTGATCCTGCCGCCGCGAGAAAGGGTGTGGTGGGCCTGTCTTGCGGCGCGCGATTACATCGGACAGAAATCGGACCGCGATCCGGCGGCGCTCAAGGCGGCCGAAGCCTGGGTTTTCAAGCCGACGGATGAAAACCGAGAGGCGGCGCGGCAGTCGCTGGACCACGCCTATATCGACGATGAAACCGTGCATTGCGCTATGTGCGTGCTCTATTCCGATGGTACGCTTGGCCCCGGCGATCTGGCCAAGTTCCCGGCCCCGGCGGGCGCCTCGGAGACCTCGGCCTTTGCCATGAATATGGTAGCGCTGGGAGAGCTTTCTGATAAGTTTGAAGCACATACGCAGGTATTGATCGACCGTGCCGTCGATATTGCCCGTGGTGGCAATGGCCAGATGAAAAACAACGACACGTTGGAAAAGGGAGAGGCCTGATGGGAATGCCCCGGAACGCACAGGGCGCGATGCGCCGGCCTGTCCCGCAGGGAAACCCGCGCCGTGTGGCGGTTCAGGTCGCGTTTACCGTTTCCATGCCAATTCTGACCCCAAGGCCATTCGAATGCCATCTTTTGGCGCGGACAGGAGGATAAGCCCGACAAAATGGCCGTGATGCTGAAATTCCAGTCTTCCGGGACCGTCCCGGGAAATGCCCGTCCTGTTCCGATGCAGGGCGGTAGCCTGACCGTGGGGCGTGGCCCTGCGAACGATCTTGTCCTGCCCGATCCGGACCGGTTGCTGTCGAAAAGCCATTTCGTGATCGAGGACCACAATGGCAACGTGGTGATCGTCGATCTGTCGACAAACGGGACATTCCTGAACTATTCCAAGATCCCACTGGGCAATACTCCGACGCCGCTGAACAACGGCGATGTGCTGGCCCTTGGCAATTACGAACTGGTGGTCGAGATCACCTCTGACACGCCCGACATGGGCGATTTCATCCCACCTCCGTCGGCGCAGGGGGCCGCGTCGCATGGCGATGCAAACCGCGCACCTGATCCTTTCGATCTGCTGGACGATGCCGGCTCGGGCGATTTCCTCGATGATCTGCTGGGGCCAGAAAAGCCGACCGGCCCGTCGCAGATCAACCCTGTCGATCCGATCGATGACCTGCTGCCGCCGATGGGCGAAGAGGAAGATCCCTTCTTTCAAAAGCCCAGCGATGGGCGTGAGGGCACGGGGGCGAGTTTCTCGTCGCATAACCCTTCGGCAAGTGACAGTTTCCGCCCGCAGCAAAGCTCATCCAACAACGTCATTCCGGACGACTGGGACGATCTGCTGGAAGGCATTGGCAATGATAATGGCGGTCCGGCGGATGATCCCTTTGCCACGCCGCCTGAGCCAGAAGCGCCACGTCGCACGCCGCCGGTTCTGCCGCCCGAGGATGTCTCTGAAGCCGACGCGTTTGCGTCCGAACCAGTAACTCCTGTTGCGCCTGCCGCGCCTGTGGAACCCGCACCTGCGCAGCCGGTTGCCGCCGGGCAAGTCGACATGGCGCGCGCTTTTCTTGAAGGCGCCGGAGCCGAAGATGTGCGGATCGACGACGCCGATCTGCCGCAGACCATGGCGCGTATGGGGCGGGTGATGAAAACCCTGATCACCGGCCTGCGCGAAATCCTGATGACGCGGACCTCGATCAAGAGCGAATTCCGCATCGAACAGACGATGATCAGCGCCGGGGGCAACAACCCCCTGAAATTCTCGATCAGCCCGGAACAGGCGGTCGAGACGATGATCAAGCCCGCGACCAAGGGCTATCTCAGTCCGGAAACCGCCGCCGAGCAGGCCTTGCAGGACATCAAGGCCCATGAGGTCGCGATGGTGACCGGCATGGAGGCCGCGCTGAAAGGCGTGCTGAAAAAGCTCGACCCCGAGCAACTGGCCGGGCAGATCGAGGTGTCGGGTGCCTTCGGCAGCCTGCTGCGCGGCAAGAAGGCGCGCTATTGGGAAGTTTACGAAAAGATCTACGCGGAAATATCCGACCAGGCCGAGAATGATTTTCACGACCTGTTCAGCAGGGAATTTGCGCGGGCCTACAAGGAACAGCTTGAAAAGCTGAAGCAATAGGCCCGCAGGAAGGGAGAATTACGTGTCCTGGGACAGCAAGGTGCTTTGGACCGAGGGGTTGTTTCTGCAACCTCATCATTTTCAGCAGGCGGACCGGTACACCGAGGCGCTTGTCAGCGGGCTTGCGCGCCGCATCCGCCCCTATGGCTGGGGTGTGAGTGCGCTTGAGATCGATGACGAGGTGCTCAAGGTCGGGCAGTTCGCGCTCAAGAGCGTGTCGGGGCTCACCCATGACGGTACCGTGTTCCGCGTGCCGATGACGGATGATCATCCGCCCGCGCTCGAGGTGCCGACGACGGTGAAGGATTGCGTCGTTTACCTGACCGTGCCGCAGCGCCGTCAGGGCGCGACCGAGGTGGACATGTCCGGCGCCGAGATGTCGGCCAGCCGTTTGCGCCCGACCGAGATCGAAGTCACCGACACGATGGGTCAGGAAAAGAAACCGGTGGTGCTGGGCGTGGGCAAGATGCGCCTGCAATTCGCACTGGCGGTGGACGATCTTGCCGACAAGCTGGCGATCCCGGTGGCCCGTATCATAGAAGTACGACCCGACAAGGAGATCATCCTTGATCAGGCCTTCATTCCGTCCTGCCTTGATATCCGCGCGGCGCATCCGCTGGACGCTTTCGTGCGCGAACTCGAAGGGTTGCTGTCGCACCGGATGCAGGCGCTTTCGGGCCGTCTGGCGGAATCCGGTTCCGCGCGGGGTGCGGCCGAGGTGCAGGATTTCATGCTGCTGTCGGTGGTGAACCGGTCACTGCCGCTGATCCGCCACCTGAGCCGTATCGAGAACCTGCATCCCGAGGATTTCTACCGCACCTGCGTGTCGCTGGCGGGCGAGCTTTCGGTGTTCATGTCCGCCGACAAGGAACCGCCGAATTTTCCTCCTTACGAGCATGATAACCTGAGCGGCAGTTTCAGCCCGGTGATCCGCACCCTGCGGCAATATCTAAGCTCGGTGCTGGAACAGACTGCCATCGCGATCAAGCTGGAAGAGCGCAAATACGGCATCAGCGTCGGTGTCATCGCCGACCGCAAGCTGCTTGGCAATGCCGGGTTCGTGCTGGCGGTGGATGCGGATATCCCGGCCGAGGACGTGCGGCGGCATTTCGCGGGGCAGGCTAAGATCGGCCCCGTCGAGGAGATCCGCCAGCTGGTGAACTCGGCCCTGCCGGGGATCACGCTTCGCCCGCTGCCGGTGGCGCCGCGCCAGATCCCGTATCACGCGGGCGTCGTTTATTTCGAGCTGGAACCGGAAAGCCCGTACTGGGCCAAGATGACCACCTCGGGCGGGATCGCGGTGCATGTGTCGGGGCAATATCCGGGGCTGAAGATGGAACTGTGGGCGATCCGCAATAACTGAGGAAAGGGGAAGCGGCATGTCTGACAACGATCCCTTTGCAGAGCCGGACGATACCGACAAGACGGTGATCCGCCCCAATCCTGGCGGGCGGCGTTCCGGCGGCGGCATGGCCACGCCGGCGCCCGCAGCCGTTCCCGATCCCGGCGGTTTCCCCGAGCCGGGGGCCGGTTCCGCCGGCGCTTATGGTGTGCCGCAGGGCGCAACGCCCCGACCTACGGCGAAATCGGCGGATGCCTCGGTGTCGATGACCGGCATGAACCAGCTGACCGCCTGTGCCAGCACGCTGTTTTCCCTGATCTCGCGCATCCGTAACCGGGCGCAGCACATGGACCCGGACAAGCTGCGCCAGAGCGTCGTGAGCGAGGTGCGCGAATTCGAGAACCGCGCGCTTCAGGCCGGTATCCCGGCGCAGACCGTCAAGGTCGCGCGGTATGCGCTGTGCGCGACGCTGGATGACGTCGTGCTGAACACGCCATGGGGCGGGCAGTCATCCTGGGGGATGCAGTCGATGGTGGGCACGTTCCATCGCGAGACCGTGGGCGGGGATCGTTTCTATGACCTGCTGGTGCGGCTGGAAAAGGATCCGGGCGCGAATATCGATATGCTCGAATTTCTGTACATGTGCATGTCGCTTGGGTTCGAAGGCCGCTTGCGCGTCGAACAGGGCGGGATGGAGAAGCACACCCAGATCCGCGCCTCGCTCGCCCGGATCATCCGCGGCCAGCGCGGGGCGCTGGAGCACGATCTGTCGCCAAACTGGGAAGGTATCAAGAAACCGTTCAAGAAACTCTCGGCGTGGAAACTGGTCTGGATCGCGCTGGCGGTTACGGTGACCCTGCTGACCGCCCAGTTCCTTGGCCTGTCCTATGCGCTTTCGAACCAGACCGAGCGGGTGATCGGACAATTGTCGATCATCGATAGCGGTCCGGTTGCGCAGCTTTTGCGCCGGGCGCCGCCACCGCCACCGCCGCCTCCTGCACCGACCGCCGAAGAGCAGTTGCAAAAGGTCGAAGGCTTTCTTCAGGAAGAGATTGATGACGGCATCATCGAGGTGTTCCAAAAGGGCAATACGCTGGTGATCCGTATCGCTGGGTCGAACATGTTCGGCTCGGGCTCGGATGATCTGCAACCGCAGTTCGAAGAGCCGATCAACAGGGTCGCGCGCTCGCTGAACGAGGAACCCGGCCCGGTGATCATCGTCGGCCACTCCGATAACGTGCCGATCCGGTCGTCGCGGTTCCCGTCGAACATGCACCTGTCGCTGGCGCGCGCGAAATCAGTGATGTCGGGCATCGCCAAGACATTCGACGACCCGTCCCGGCTGACCGCCGAAGGCCGGGCCGATAAAGAACCCATCGCCGAAAACGGCACACGCGAAGGGCGGGCCAAGAACCGGCGTATCGAAGTTGTGCTCGTCCGGGAGAGTGACCAATGATCAGATTGTTCCTGCGGATGTTCCGGTCGATTTACTTCGTGCTTTTGGCGCTTGCGGTCATCCTGTCGGTCGCGGCATGGTATTTCGCGCCCTATATCGGCAGCGACGACTGGCATCCCTTTGCGAGCTTGACCGCGCGCATCGTCACGATTGCCAGCATATCGGTGTTATTCCTTGCGATCATGCTGACCGTATTTCTTGTGCGGCGGCGCCGGGCCAAGAAGATGACCGAGGAAATGGCCGAGGCCTCTGACCCAGTCGAGGATGACGTGGTCGGCGAGGAAATCGGCGAGTTACGCGGCAAGTTCAAGGCGGCGATGGCCGAGTTGCGCAAGTCGAAGAACGGCAAGAAGCACCTGAACGAGTTGCCGTGGTACGTGATGATCGGTCCGCCCGGTGCGGGCAAGACCACGGCGATTGTCAATTCCGGCCTGCAATTCCCGCTTGCCGACAAAATGGGCAAGGCCGCCGTGGGTGGTGTCGGCGGGACTCGCAACTGCGACTGGTGGTTCACGAACGAAGCCGTGCTGATCGATACGGCGGGGCGTTACACCACGCAGGAAAGCGATGCCGAGGTCGATAACGCCTCGTGGCTGGGCTTTCTCGGGCTGCTCAAGAAATACCGCAAGCGCCAGCCGATCAACGGTGCGATGATCGCGATTTCACTCTCGGACCTGTCGCTTCAGGATGAGGTCACGCAAAAGGCCCATGCGCAGGCGGTGCGGCGGCGTCTGAACGAATTGCGCGAAAAGCTGGGCGTGCGCTTTCCGGTTTACGTGCTGTTCACCAAGGCCGACCTGATCGCCGGGTTCAACGAGTTCTATGACGATCTTGGCAAGGAAGAGCGCGAACAGGTCTGGGGCTTTACCCTGCCACTGGAGAAAACCCGTGGAGAGGCCTCGCCGGTTTCGGCTTTCGACGAGGAATATGCCAAGCTGCTGGGCCAGCTGAACGCGCAGCTTCTGGAAAAGATGCAGCGAGAGACCGATCAGCAGAAACGTTCGCTGATTGCCGGGTTCCCGGCGCAGGTGGCCTCTATGCGTAATGTCGCGCGGGAATTCCTGACCGAGGTGTTTCAGGACAACCGGTACGAAAGCCGCCAGATGCTGCGCGGCGTCTACCTCACCTCGGGTACGCAGGAAGGTACGCCCATCGACCGGCTGATGCTGGGCATGGCGCAGACCTTTGGCATTGGCCGTCAGGCCATCGGCACCGGGCAGGGGACCGGGCGGTCCTATTTCCTGACGCGGCTGTTCGAGACCGTCATGTTCAACGAGGCCGGTCTGGTCTCGGCCGATGACAAGGTCGAGCGGCGCTATCGCTGGACCCAGCGCGCGATGATCGCCGCGACTGTTCTGATCGCGCTGGGCATGGGCGCGCTTTGGGTGCGCAGCTACATGGGCAACGTGGCATTGATCGACGAGGCGGCCGACAAGGTGCTTGCCTATCAGGAGGCCGCCGATACCCTGCCACCAAGCCCGGTGGGCGACACCGACCTTCCGCCCGTGGTGGCGGCGCTGAACAACCTGCGCGACATGCCGACCAATCCGGTGCTGTCCGATCCCGACCCGGAAAGCCGCGTACGCTATGGGCTGTATCAGGGTGAGGTCATCGGCACTCAGGCGGCCCAGACCTATCGCGCGGCGCTGAACAAACGCTATCTGCCCCGTCTTCTGCTGCGGCTCGAAGAGCAAATGATGGCGAATATGAACAACCCCGAACTGCTTTACGAGGCGCTCAAGATCTACCTGATGCTGGGACTTCAGGGGCCGATGAACCCGGATCTGGTCAAGGAGTGGATGCAGGTCGACTGGGAGGTGTCCTATCCCGGCGTGGTGCGACAGGAGCTTCGCGACGATCTGCGCGATCACCTTGATGCGCTGCTTTCCCAGCCGATGCAGGAAATCGCACTGAACGGGCCGCTGGTCGAACAGGTGCAGGGCATTCTAACCGAACTGCCGCTGGCGCAACGGGTCTATAACGGCATTATCAACAGTGCCGAAGCCACAGCGCTGCCGAAATGGCGGATCACCGAAAAGGGCGGGCCTGCGGTGAGCCGGGTGCTGGTGCGGTCTTCGGGTAAGGCGTTGAACGACGGGATCGAGGGGATTTTCACCTATGACGGATTCAACAACGTTTTCCTGCCCGAAGCGGTCAGCGTCGCCGAGCGGGTGCGCAGCGAGGCATGGGTACTGGGTGAACGCGGAGAATCCATCCAGACCGAAGGCGCCCTGCTCGCCCTTAGCCGCGATGTGCTCGACCTTTACTACAACGATTACATCTCGCGTTATGACGGCATTCTGGCGGATATCGACATCGTGCCACTGGAATCGCTGAGCCATGCGGTCGAGGTGACGAACGTGCTGTCAGGACCGACCTCGCCCATCGTGAACATCCTGACCGAGGTCGCCAAGGAAACCCGGCTGACAGAAAGCCGCGATCTGGTGGATACATCAGAATTGACGAATGCCGGTGAGGCGATTGTCGGGCTCGAGTCGCGGCAGAACCTTGGCATTCAGGCGCAGATCCTGCTGGAGGCACTGCGAAAGTCCGCCTCGGCCACGCCCGGCGGCGAACCGGAGGAACCCGGCCAATATGTCGAGGACCGTTTTGCGTGGCTGCAACAACTCGTCGAGCGTCCCGAGGGCCAGCCCTCGCAGCTTGACGAGCTTATGGGTGTGCTGACGCAGGTCTATCAGGAACTGCAAAAACTGTCCTTTAGCGGCGTGACCACCGGTGGTGAAACCGGGCAGGCACTGCTGCATTTTCAGCAAGCGGCGGGCCGGATCGACGGTCCTTTGGAACGCTGGGCCTCGCAGATTTCGACCGGGTCCTCGGGGATCACTTCGGACAGCACCCGCGCCTCTATCAATGCGCGCTGGCAGGCGAATGTACTGCCGTTCTGCGAACAGGCGCTGTCCAACCGCTATCCGTTTAATCGGCGGGCGGGGGCCGATGTGGCACTTGCCGATTTTGCCAAGTTGTTTGCGCCGAACGGGCTGATCGACAGCTTCTTTAACGAGAACCTGTTGAGACACGTAGATACGCGGACGCGCCCGTGGACCTTTAAGTCGGTGAACAATGTCGATCTGGGCATCAGCCAGGGCGTGTTGCAGCAGATGCAGAACGCGGCCGAAATTCGCGATGCCTTCTTTGCGGGTGGTCCCAATCCGGCGGTGCAGTTCCAGATGACGCCCGAGGCGCTGGATCCCAAGGCGAAGTCAGTCGTGCTTCAGATCGATGGGCAGGACGTGGGTTTTGCCCATCGCGGCGGTCAGCCCAATCCGGTTGCCGTCACATGGCCGGGCAGCGTCGGCTTTGCGCAGATCCTGTTCCAACCTGATCGCAAGAACATCGAAAGCTCGCTGAAGCGTGACGGGCCATGGGGCTGGTTCCGGCTGCTGGATGCGGCCGAAGTGCGCCGGACCAATGTATCGGACCGCAAGCGTGTCATTTTCAACGTAGGCGGGCGTATCGCGATCTTTCAACTGCAATCGGGATCGGTTCTGAACCCCTTTGCCCTTCCTGCGCTGGCCGAGTTCAGCTGCCCGAAATCGATGTGACGATGGCCGGGTTCGGGGCCTTTGGTAAAATGCCGTCGGTGGGTGATTTCTTTCGGATCGCCATGCCCCCGGGCTTTGTCAGCGCTTGGGACACATGGGTGCAGAATGCCCTGCTGAGCGGGCAGGAGATGCTGGGCGAGGTCTGGGATGCGCATTACATGTCGGCCCCGATCTGGCGGTTTTCCCTGTCGGCGGGGCTGGCCGGGCAGCAAAAGATGCTGGGCGTGATGATGCCTTCGGTCGACCGGGTCGGGCGGCGCTTTCCGCTGACTTTGGCGGCGGCGGTGACGACGCCGGGTCCCGCCTCGCTTGATCATTTCAACGAAGAGCCGCTGTTTGTGACGCTGGAAGATCTGGCGCTCGACGCGCTCGAAGACGGGATGACACGTGAGATGCTCGAACAGCGCCTTGCCGATATCCCAACCCCGGAGTTTCGCAGTGCCGCGCCCTTGCGGCGGGCCGGACGCAGCCTTGTTCTGACGCAGGCCGCGCCGGGCGGCATCCTGCCCGAACTCGCATCGGGTCTGCTGGCCCGTGCCTATCCCGCGCCCAGTGTGTGGAGTACGGTTGTTAACGAAGTGCCCAGATTAATGATTTGCGATGGTTTGCCCGATGGTCCCGAAATTCAAGGTCTCTTTCACCTCAACGCCCCGGTCTGGAATGAGGCCCGTCCCGCATGAATGATTTCAACGCGTTCCGCTACAACGCCAAGACCCATGTCGGGCTCAAGCGCAAGGTCAACGAGGATTCCGTTCTGGCGCTGCCCGGCCATGATATCTGGGTTGTCTCCGACGGGATGGGCGGCCATGAGGCGGGCGATTTCGCCAGCCGCCTGATCGCGGATTCCATTGCCACCATTCCACAGGGGCTTGAGCCTGGCGACCGGATGCATGCGCTGCGCGACGCGATCCAGCAGGCCCATCGCATCATCGTGCAAGAGGCCGAGGATCGCGGGCGCGGGGTGATCGGGGCGACCGTCGCGGCGCTGATCATGGCGAACGGGCATTTCGTCGGGCTCTGGGCGGGCGACAGCCGGATCTATCGCCTGCGCGACGGTCATATCGAGATGCTGACGACCGATCACTCGGCGGTAGCGGAATTCGTCACTTCGGGCCGGATGACATGGGACGAGGCGGAACAGCACCCGCAATCCAATGCCATCACCCGGGCCGTGGGCGTGGGGGACGATCTGGAACTCGACAAGGTGCGCGGCGAAACCCGCTCGGGTGACCGTTTCCTTCTGTGTTCCGACGGGCTTACGAAATACGCCACCTTCAGCATCCTCGAACGCACCCTGAAACGCTTTCCGCTGGAAACCGTGTCCGATGAACTGGTGCAGATCGCGCTGACCGGCGGCGGGGCCGACAACATCTCGGTAATCGTCGTGGACGTGATCTGATCAGGGCTGGGCTGTTGTCAGGATCTTGCTGTCGAGCGACAGGATGGTCTGTTCATTGTCATGGGCGAATTCACGCAGCGCCTCGGCGTAGCCAGAGGCGGATTCCGATGTCGGCCGCAGCCCGTTAAACAGCGGTTTCGTCGAGTGAAGCACGATCACCTTGCTTTTGCCGAGCGTGCTGTCATCGACACGGAAGGCGATGCGCCCGTTTTGCGCCGCTTCTTCTAGGTCGTAGGCCACGCGCACCGACACCTCGCCCGATTGCCCGTCGCGCAGGTCGGCAACGGCGTTATCCTCGCGGTTGAGGTTTGGCAAAAGGTGAAAGACGCTGCCCGACACATCGAGGATCGACACGGTCAGGAAACCGTCGGTCACATCGGCGGGCAGGACCACGTCGATCACCGGGTTCTCGCCAACAAAGAACCGCCCGGAGGGGTTGGGTTCGTCCCGGTCACCGACACGGAAGGCGACGTCGATATCGCTTGGAGGCGCATCCGGCAGGTGGCTTTCGATCAGGCAAAGTGTCGGGTTCAGAACCTCGACATCGATCACCACGTTGCGTTCCCCGGCGATGGCGCGCAGGGCGTCAAAGAGTTGCACGCGCGTCGCGGTCTCGCTGACGCGCCCCGAGACAGTGATCGGCGCATCCGGGCCAAAGCCGACCGGCGAAGAACCCGCAAGGGTCAGGGGCCCGCAATCCGTGAAATTCTCAAGCACTGGCGTGATTTCATCTTCGCTCAGGAAAGTCTGTTCAAAGGTGATCCGCGCGCGGCCTTCAAGCGCGCCGGGCAGATCGTTTTCCATCGCCGCCATCAGACGCTGTTGCAAAGCCTCATCCGTGGTGGAGCCGGTGACCTGCGCGCGGTTGCCGCTGATCGACAGGCGCCAGTCGTCAAGCGCCTGAATCTGGTCGAGCGTGGCCATCACATCTTCGCCCCAACTGTCGGCGATGTCGCCCGAGGACAAGGTCAGGTCTGCATCGCCATCCGCCTCGCCGATAAGGGCGCTCAGCCGGGCGCGCATCTCCTCGGACGGGACATTGCCAACGGCGTTCGGCGGTTCGTCCTCCGACTTTGCCACGAGCAGCGTATAGGGCTCGGCGACCGGGAATTGTGGCCCGAGCAGGCTGTCGAAAGCCCCCGCGAAATAACCGCCCGCGCCGCCCATTGCGACCAGCAGCACCAGCATCGCCGCGATCAGACCGCCACGCGATTTGCGATCATGCTTCGGAGCGGGCGCAGCCGAGGCTTGGGAAGCCTGAGGTTTGTCGGAGGTCTGGCTGTTTGCCACGCCATCCGGGTCCAGCGGAGCCGCCGTAGCGGCGCCCGGTCCGGCGCTTCTCTCCGGCCCGTCAGTCGCAGCGGTTTTACGGTCGCGCGGCGGCGGTGAAATCACTGTCGCTTCAAGTTCGTCGAGATCGCTGGTCTCGGGGTTGTCGAGAAAGGCCACCACGGCCGCCGCGCTCGACAGGCGGGCATCCGGGTTCGGATCGGTCATTCGATCGATCAGCGTCTTGAGCGGTTCGGGCACGCCGCTGGTATCGAGCCGCTCGCTCTTTCTCTGCACCACTTCCATCGGGTTGCGCCCAATGTCCGGCGGCGCGCCACGGAAATTCGCCAGCAGCAGCGCGCCGAGCGAATAGATATCTGACCTTGCATCGGTCTGGCCGTTAAGCTGTTCCGGCGCGGCATAAGCGTATTTGCCCGCGAACTCATTACCCACGATGGTTTCGGCGCCGGGATTGGTATCCTTGGCGATGCCGAAATCGATGATCACGGCCTTGGCCGGATCGCCGTCCTTCAGGATGATGTTGTCGGGCGACAGATCGCGATGCACGATATGGCGCGCATGGGCCGCGCTCAGCCCGCCTGCGACCCGGCGGCAGACCACCAGCAGATCCTCGGCCGACATCGGACCCTGTCTGAGCTTGCGATCAAGCCCGGGGCCTTCGACGTAATCCATCATCAGGTAGACATGGCCGTCCTGCGTGCGATTGCATTCGGAGTAACGCACCACCGCATCATGACGGATATCGCGGATTTCCTCTTCGCGCGTTAGCAGAACGAGGTAATCGTCATTGCCGGAAAACTCCGACTTCAGCACCTTGAGCGCCATCAGCCGGCCCGAAATCTCGCTCCGGGCCTTGTAGACATCCGATGTGCCGCCCCGGCCCAGCAAAGCTTCGATCCGGTAGGTATTGTTCAAAAGCTCGCCGGGCTGAAAAGCATCGCCGGGGCGGGATTCGATCATGAGTACTGCTCCGCCGGTGCTGGCCGTTCCGGGTTGGTCAGGCGGTTAGCCCAGCGCCTGGAATTCGACGCGACGGTTCACGTCCGCTGCCGGATCATTGGCGTCGAAGGGCGCGGATTCACCCATGCCAACCGCTTCCAGACGCTCGGCCGCGATGCCGCAGTCGCTTTCGAGATGGCGCTTCACCTCTTTCGCGCGCAAGAGCGACAGGCGTTCGTTATACTCGGCGCTGCCGGAACTGTCGGTGTGACCGATGATCTGGAATACCGAAACATCGACGTTCTTCATCACTTCGCAAAGGGTGGTCAGCTTGGCCTTCTGGTCGTCGGCCAGGGTGGCGCTGTCAAAACCAAAGGAAATCTGCACATTGACCTGATCCGCGCGGTCGACTTCGGAATAGGCGGCGGGCGTCGCAGGGGCGACGCTGGTCGCCTCGCTGGTCTCGGCCTGCTGTCCCGACGGAACGATGACAAGACCGCGGGTCTTCTGCTTCTTGAAAGCTTCTGCAATCTGCTCGGCTGTCATTTCATCAGCAGATTGTGCAAATGTAGCGGCCGGCGCGGTCAGCGCGATCGCGGCGGTCAGAGAACAGGCGATAAGGTTGCTTAAACGGACCATCGTTCGCTTTCCCCTTTTATCCATATGGGTTACGTAAAGACACTATACCGTGGATCATGGTACGACAACGTCTATTGCATCAGTGATCTCGGTCACTTTCGTTAAAAAAACTTCAATTCGGGTGCCATAAAATTGCGCCTGTATTAAGGCAGAAAGGAGATGGCAGACCATGCGCCTGCTCCCCGCAATTATCGTCGCGGTGGCGGTCATCCTCGCGCCCGTTCTCTGGGTCGGGCTGACCTGGTTCCTCTCCGAAGAAGACTTTCAGGGTTCTGCCGTTGACTCCGGCGCCCGCATCGAGATCGAGGTGCTGCGCCAGCAGGTCGAAGATCTCCAGGGCCGGATGGAGACCCTCGAAAACGAAGTGGCCCGCCTGCCTGCCGGTAACAGCGGCGGCGGGTTCACCTCCGACGCGGATGCCGAAGACGCGCTGCTACGCGGCACCGGTCCCAATGACATCATCGACGCCTATGCACAGGTCGTACTGATCGCCAACCGGACCGAGGTCAATCGCGGTCTCGAAGTCGCCGGTTCCGACTATCTCGAGGCGACACTGGGCCGTCCGCGCGACGTGCTCAGCGACACCTGCGAGCCGATGACGAACGAGAATCTGCGCCGCAAGCTTGTCCTGACCGAGGTCGGCCCGATCCGGGTCAACATGCTGCAACCGGCTGTCGACTCGCTGCGCCGCGTCTTTGCCAACGTGGAACGGGCCGACCCCGATCTCTATGCCCGCATCAATACCTCGGGTTCGCTCTGCGTCCGGCGCATCCGGGGCACCACCAACCGTCTCTCCACGCATAGCTACGGCCTCGCCGTCGATCTCAACATCGACGGTCAGCTCGACAATTTCACCGATGGCAAGACGCAACTCGGCCTGACCATTCTCGCCGATTTCTTCCATGCCGAAGGGTGGGTCTGGGGCGCGGGCTTCCGGCGCGAAGACAGCATGCATTTCGAAATCAGCCGCCGCCAGCTTGACGAATGGCTCGCCGAAGGTCTGCTCTGAACTTCCCTGCTTCTTTGGGTCTTAAAATATCCCCGCCGGAGGCATAGCGTCGCTGAAAGCGGCGCCATAAAGGAGTCTTTTCCAGGAGTTCCCGATAAAACTCATTCGCTCAGCCCATAGGCAAGCCGGATGCTGCGCTGGGTGCCGGGGCCAAAATCACCGTCAATCGCACCGGTATAGAAATCGTATGATTTCAACTCGCGCTGCAGGGCGCGGCGGGTTTCCGGGGTGAACATGTTGGGCCGTTCGCTCAGCAGGTTGAGCACATCAGAACTGCCCGAGCGCAGCGCGGCGTAGAGGTATTTCGCCGCGTCTTCCGGCCCCTTGCTGGCGATCAGGCCATCGTCGATCAGCGCGGCAAAATTGAACTGCGCCTGCGGATGGCGCAGGTCGGCGGCGCGCTCGAAGTAGCTCAGCGCGCGCTGGGGATCGGCGGGCAGGCCCAGCCCGCCCTGGTAATGCAGGAAACCAAGATCGTTGATCGCATCGGCGAAATCCTGTTCCGCCGCCAGACGGTAAAGTTCCAGCGCCCGTTTCTCGTCGCGGGGCACGCCGGTGCCGCGCTCGTAAAGCTTTGCCAGCTCGAACTGTGCTTCGGGTGAGCCCGATTTCGCCGCGCGCTCAAGGAACTTTACCGCTTCGGCCGGATCGAAACGCCCCTCGTTCGGGTTCAGCCGCATATAGGCAAGGCCCAGCATCGAGCGGGTATCGCCCAGATCGGCCAGCGCCAGCAGCTGTTCTTCCTGATCCGGCTTGATCGCTGCCCAGGCATCGACCGCGTCGGAGCTGGCGATCTGGTTTTCGCCCTCGTCAGGCCCGGCGAGGTAAAAGGGAACACCGGTCAGCGAGCCGTAGGTATGCGGCTCTTGCAGGTTGCCGGTCTGTTCAAGCACGCGATCTCGTACCTGCCGGAACATCAGGCTGATTTCCAGCCCGGGTTCGACCATCTTTTCCATCAGCGCGCGCGCATAGGGGCTGTTACTGCCCGACCCGTCCAGCGCTACCTGTCCGTCCTTGGCGGCAAAGGCCACCAGCGTACCACGGTCCGGGTCGGCCGCCGCCAGACCGCCGGAGCCCCGCGACTGCTGCCCGGATCGCTGGATATTTCCGGACTGGTCAAGCTGGATCAGGTCGCCCAGCGGATTGTCGCGGCAACTGTCAAGGATCACGATCCGCATCTTGCGGGCCCGTTCCACCGCGCCCAGCAATTGTTTGAGCGACACCGACTGCCGCTGCACATCGCGGTTCGAGGTCACCTTGGCGTCGATGGGAATAAGGAAATTCTCGCCCTGAACCTCGATCCCGTGACCGGCATAGTAGATCAGCGCCAGATCGGCGGTTTCCGATTGAAAGGCGAAATCGTCGAGCAGCTGGTAAAGCTGCTCCGAAGTCGCATCCTGCGCCAGCGTCACATCGAAGCCGATGTTCGACAGGGTTTCGGCCATGTCAGCGGAATCGTTAAGCGTGTTTTCCAGCGGATCTATGCTGCGATAGGCGCCCATCCCGATGACAAGCGCAACCCGGTCGGACGCCGCCGTCGCAGCACTTGACCAGAGCAGGACCAGAAGAATGGCAAGGGGGCGGATCACCGGGTACATCGCTGAAAACCTGTAGAATAAATTCAAACCATGCGCCTCAGTTTAACCAAAGCACAGGTCCAGCGATACATGGTAATCGGCAAAAGTCTGTGAAGTAAATCGCTTGTGGGCGTTTTCGTCACGCGGGGGAGGAAAACTCAGAGATGTTTGACGTTTGCGCGCAGCTTGCGCATCACCCTGAGAAAGGCTTCGTAATCCTTGGGATCGACGCCGTCGAGAAGCTCGATCTCGCGTTCCAGCGCCACTGCCATCATCCGCGCATGAAGATCGAAACCTGCCTCGGTCAGGGTCAGGTACTTGCGTCTTGGGTCGTTCGCGGCCGGGGTCGCGCTTAACAGACCCATCGTCTCAAGCCGCGTGATCGCCCGGCTGACTGCGCCCTTGTCGATGGCGATACCATCGCAGATACGCGCTGCGCCGCAGCCCGGTTCGGTCGCGATCCAGGACAGAACACGCCATTCGGTGACGCCAACACCGAATTCACTTTGGTAGAGCGCCGAGGCCCCCCGGGAAAGGGAGCTGTTGATCGAGGCGAGGAAATAAGGCGCATAGACGTTGATGTCGATGACGCGCACGCCTTCATCGGTAACCCGCGTCGGAACGGGCAGGCCGGAAGCGCGCGCTTTTTTTTTCGTTTTTGTCAAAAGCAGTTTCCGTTCAAATTGGCTGGCCGGGCAGATTTCTGTGCCGACGCTTGCTAATACAACGGATTTAAAGGTGGTTCCCTATCCGCGTCGGTCAATGAACTTTCAATATGGCAAGCCGACGTAGTTGTTGGCAAGCGCGTGTTGCGCTGCTTCGTTTTCCTGAAGGAAGGCGATTTCGGCTTGCTGCATTTTCAGATCAAAGGGGTTCTGATCCGGAAAACGATGGAGCAGCGATGTCATCCACCAGCTGAAACGTTCGACCTTCCAGACCCGCGCCAGCGCCTTCTCCGAATAGGTTTCGATGCCTTCGTTATCCTTATCGTTATAATAACGGGCCAGCCCCTGGTGCAGGTAATAGACGTCGGACGCGGCAGAGTTGAGCCCCTTGGCCCCTGTCGGCGGAACGATATGGGCGGCGTCCCCGCAAAGGAACAGGCGGCCCCAGCGCATCGGTTCCGATACGAATGACCGCAGCGGCGCGATGGATTTCTCGATAGATGGTCCCGTCACCATGGTTTCGGCCACTTCCTGCGGGATGCGGCGGCGCAATTCGTCCCAGAATGCCTCGTCGGACCAGTTCTCGACCTTATCGCTCAGGTCGCACTGCACGTAGTAGCGGCTCAGATGGGCGTTGCGCATCGAGCAGAGCGCGAAACCGCGCGAGGAATTGGCATAGATCAACTCGTGATTGGCGGGCGGCGTTTCCGACAGAATGCCCAGCCAGCCGAAGGGGTAGACCTTTTCGTATTCGGTCCGGACGTTTTCGGGTATGGAATTGCGGCTGACCCCGTGAAACCCGTCGCATCCGGCGATGAAATCGCAATCGATCCGCTTGTCCTGCCCGTCGTGACGGAAGGTTACATAGGGGGCATCGCTGTCGAGCCCCTTGAGTTCCACGTCATCGACTTCGAAAAGGGTCTCACCGCCCCAAGACTCGCGCGCGGCATAGAGATCCGCGGTAACTTCGGTCTGACCGTACACGGTGACCGGGCGCCCGGCGTGCTTGGCAAGGTCGATCCGAACGATTTCGTCGTTGAAGGAAAGCACTGTGCCGTCGTGCTTGAACCCTTCGCGGTCAAGGCGTTCGGCGGTGCCTGCGGCACGCATCATGTCCACGAGGCCCTGCTCAAGAACACCCGCGCGGATGCGGCTGAGCACATGCTCTTTCGTGCGGCGTTCGAGCACAATGGTATCGACGCCTTCCTTGTAGAGAAGCTGTGCCAGCAAGAGACCGGACGGGCCGCCGCCGATGATCGCCACCTGAGTTCGCATGCAACATTCCCCTCGCTAGGTCAAAAGATTCCGGGCAGGTATAACTTTTGCACCTTAAAGAGGTGATTGAGTTGCTTTGTCAACTCATTTCGATCTGAATAAAGTATCCGTGATATTCGTTAACGACTTCATCCGCCCGTGGGGCGGGCGGATTGAAGGGCTTTGTTCAGAGGGTGCAGGCGCTGTTTCGCGCCGCTGAAATCAGCTTAGACCGTTATCGAGGAAGATCGTCCGCGCGATGTCGGAACGCTTGAGCCCGCGCTCTTCGAGTTCGGCGTCGGACAGGGCCGAAAGTGCCTCGAACTGGCGAACCTTGCCGAACGTGTCGAAAATTGAAGAAATCGCACTCTTGAGGTTGAAGAAAGTGCCGTGTGCGGTTTCTGGGGCGTGGAGTGTTGTGTAAGCCATGCTCAAATTCCTGTTTGTTTGAAAGATCGACGGAAATCCTCCCGCTTGCCGCGACGAGCCCTATGCTCGGTTAGCGCGGCTCACGCGGGGCGGAACGTCCGGATCAGATGTGAAAGCTGTTTGCGAAAACTTTTTTGACGATGTCGTCGCGCTTGAGACCACGCTTGGCCAGTTCTTCGTCGCTCATCGCCTGGAGAGCGGCAGCCTGGCGCATCTTGGGATGGTTCTCGGCGATGCTGGTCATGCCGTTGAGTACGGCGTTGAAAAAGCGCGAAAACGCGCCGGGGACTGCAGAAACGTCTGCACCATGTGTCGATGTATAAGCCATTGCTCGATATCCGTATCCGTTCATTAACCTCCCTTGGCATGCAAATTAGGCGGGTCGAGTTGATATAACAACCAACGTGAACAAATAGCCGCCTTGCTTTTCATGCAATGCTTGACCGGTGATAAGAGGAATTGCATCTAATTCGCGTCAGCTATAGACGGGTTGTCGCGAAGCGGGGGCATCGTATGGCAGGACAGACCGACCAGGTATTGAATGCGGTTCTATTTTCGATTGACCGGGGCACATTAAATCCCGGTGACATTATTGAAGAAGCGCCGTTGATGGAAACGTATGGGGTGTCCCGGACGCCCGTGCGCGAGTGTTTCATTCATCTCGAAGCGGCAGGGCTGATCCGGCGCCTGCCCCGAAAGGGCGCGGTGCTCTTCAAGCCGACGCTGGAAGAGTTTCTGGCCATCGTCGAAGTTCACTCAAGACTTGAAGGGCAGGCCGCAGGGCTGGCCGCGCGACGGTTGGGAGTGGCTGATGCCGCTGCGATCGAGGCGGCGGTGCAGGCCTGTGAAGAACATGCCGCCGAAAAACCGAATGCGGACGCAGACACCTATTACCACTTGAACATCCGTTTCCATCAGGCGGTTGCCGAGGCGGCTGGCAATCCCTTCCTGCTTGAAATGATTAAGGCGAACGCGCGTAAGCTGATGGCCTATTACCGTGTCGCTTACCGCTATCCCGGCGCGATCTCTCACTCCGCATCCGAGCACCGCAGGATTGCGACGCTGATTCTGAACCACGACACTGAAGAGGCGTCGCGGCTCATGGAGCGGCATCTCTGCTTCGATCAGGTCACGGTTATGGATCTCCTTGCGGCGCTAGACTGACGCGCGGGCGACCAGCCTGTTGCCAAACTGTGCCGGATCGACAAGAAACCGGTCAGTTGACGCAGGATATGGCCATGTCGCCCGCAGGGGAAAACAGCAAAGACGGTTTCGCGGAGGCAACGGATCATATCGTCGCCACCTGCCACGGGCTGCGCGTGCCCGGCTCGCCACTGATATCTGACGAGGATGCCCGCTGGATCGACAAAGAGGGCTATGAGGGCCATGAGATCCGGGGGGCGATGCATGTGACGACGCCACAGGACCGGGTTCTGGAACTTGGTAGCGGGCTTGGTATCGTCAGTGGTGCTGTCGCGCTTAATTGTCAGCCGCAGGCGGTGCTGAGCTATGAGGCGAACCCGGACCTGCTGCCGCATATTCGCGAACTGCACCGCGTCAACCGCCTTGAAGAGATTATCTTGGTGAAAAATGCCGTGCTTTGCGGTCCGGGACCGCGTCCGGCGCTGATAGATTTCAATATCGCTAGAGATTTCCGAAGTTCCTCCCTGCTGAAACGGGGGAAAGCGCCGGTTCAGACGATCAAAGTGCCAACAGACGGGTTCGCCGAAGTCGTTGCCGGGTTCCGGCCCACCGTTCTGCTGCTGGATATCGAGGGCGGCGAGTTGTCGCTGTTGCGCGATGCGGATCTCTCGGCCTTTCGCGCCGTAGTCATCGAATTCCACCCCGGCGTTTATGGCGATGAGGGGATGGAGGAATGCAAAAACATCCTGATTTCAGCGGGTTTGAAACCGCTTGAGAGTCACTCCACGCGGCGCATCTGGACCTGTACGCGCTGACCCCGACATCGGTGTTGGACTTTTAAAGTGACCCGATTTGCCATTTTCACGCATCTTTCTTGCCGCAACGTGTTGCCGAGCCTTTTCAGATGTGGAATAGAATTTCGCAGATCGGAATGTCTCGCAGAGCCTGTTCTTGCAAACCCGGGCTGTGACGTTAGGTTCCCGCATTGCGGGCACCGGAGGATTTGCGAGGCGCGCCGCGTGGAGGTTAAGAATCGCGGTGGGAGGAGAAGCGGTCAGATAAGCTCTGACAGCCCTTTCCCATGCGACGAAGAAGGAGATTCGGATGTCCGATGCAATTGCCTATGAACGGGTTGGCGATATCGCCGTGCTCAAGGCGCAGAACCCGCCGGTCAACGCCCTTGGATACGATGTACGCGTCGGTCTTGTCGAAGGAATCGAGCGGGCCGAAGCCGACGAAGGCGTGCGCGCCGTCCTGATCTATGGCGATGGCACCACGTGGTTCGCAGGCGCCGATATCAAGGAATTCGGCAAGACGCCGAAAGAGCCCTATCTGCCCGATGTCTGCAACCGCATCGAAGCCTGCCCGCTGATCGTCGTCTCGGCGATGCACGGCACGGCGCTGGGCGGCGGCTTGGAAATTGCGCTATCGACGCATTATCGTGTGGCGGTGCCCAAGGCGCGCATGGGTCTGCCCGAAGTGCATCTGGGCCTGATTCCCGGCGCCACCGGCACGCAGCGATTGCCGCGCCTGACCGGCGTGCCGGCAGCGCTCGACATCGTCACCTCGGGACGCCAGTTCGGCGCGAAAGAGGCGCTGGAACTGGGTGTGATCGACAAGATCGAAGAGGGCGAACCGCGCGAGATCGGCCTTGCCTACGCCAGGGAACTGCTGGAAAGCGGCGCGTCCCGCCGCGCGGTGAGCGAGCTTGCCGCCCCCGAAGCGATTGATTTCGATGCCGCTTATGAAACCGCGCTCAAGAAAAGCCGCGGTCAGCTTTCCCCGGCCTACGGCGTGCGCGCCGTGCAGGCCGCCTGTGAATTGCCGTTCGCCGAAGGCATCGCCAAGGAACGCGCGCTGTTCATGGAACTGATGCAGACGGATCAGCGTCAGGGCATGATCCACGCGTTCTTTTCCGAACGTGCGGTCAGCAAGCTGCCGGAACTAAAGGGCGTCGAGCCGCGCGACGTTTCCGCCATCGGCGTCATCGGTGGCGGCACGATGGGCGCGGGCATCGCCACGGCGGCTCTGCTGGCCGGCCTTGATGTCGTTCTGATCGAGATGAGTGCCGAAGCGGCCGAGGCAGCAAGGGGCCGTATCGAAGGCAACCTGCAAGGCGCGTTGAAACGCGGCAAGATCGATCAGGCCAAGTTCGAACACCTGACGCAAAAGGCGCTGACTCCTGCCACCGATTACGAGGCGCTTTCGGATGTCGATCTGGTGGTCGAGGCCGTGTTCGAAGAAATGGGCGTCAAGAAAGACGTTTTCACCAAGCTCGACAAGGTCTGCAAGAAAGGCGCGGTTCTGGCGTCGAACACGTCGTATCTCGATGTGGACGAAATCGCCGCCTGCACCTCGCGCCCAGAGGATGTGATCGGTCTGCATTTCTTCTCGCCCGCGCATGTGATGAAGCTGCTTGAGGTCGTGGTTGCCGACAAAACCGCGCCCGAAGTGGTCGCGACCGGTTTTGCGCTGGGTAAAAAGCTCGGCAAGATCTCGGTCCGTGCCGGTGTCTGTGACGGGTTCATCGGCAACCGGATCCTGAAGACCTATCGCACCGCCGCCGAGCATATGGTGCTCGACGGGGCCAGCCCCTACCAGATCGACAAGGCGCTGACCGATTTCGGTTTCGCCATGGGGCCTTACGCGGTCGCTGACCTTGCGGGTCTTGATATCGGCTGGGCCACGCGCAAGCGGCTCGCGCCGACGCGCGACGCCCGTGAACGGGTGCCGACATATGCGGACAAGCTTTGCGAAGAGGGCAATTTCGGCCAGAAGACCGGCAAGGGCTATTACATCTACGAAGCTGGAAAGCGCGCCGGTGTGCCGAACCCCGAGGTGATGGAGCTGATCGAGGCTGAGCGCAAAGAACTGGGCATCACCCCGCGCGAGTTTTCCGACGAGGAAATCGTGCGTCGCTACATGGCGGCGATGGTCAATGAGGGCGCTAAGGTGCTGGAAGAAGGAATCGCCCGGCGTCCGCTCGACATCGATATGGTCTTCCTCTTTGGCTATGGCTTCCCGCGCTATTATGGCGGCCCGATGAAATGGGCCGATATCGTGGGCCTGCCGGGCCTGCTGGACGATATCAAATCCTATGCCGAAGAGGACGACTATTTCTGGAAACCTGCGGCGCTGCTGGAAAAGCTGGTCGCCGAAGGCCGCACATTCGACGACATGAACAAGGCCGCAAGCTGAACGACCCAACATGATTGGAGCAAGACGATGGACCTAAACTATACAGAAGAAGAGATCGCCTTTCGCGACGAAGTACGCGCCTTTCTCGATGAAAAGCTGCCCAAGGAACTGTCCGACAAGGTCGCCGCGCGCGATCATCTGGGCAAGGAGGACATGGAGCGCTGGCATGCGATCCTGAACGAAAAGGGCTGGCTGGCACCGAACTGGCCCAAGAAATTCGGCGGCGCCGAATGGAACGCGGTTCAAAAGCACATCTTCGAGGAAGAAACCGCCCGCGCCAATGCGCCGCGCATCGTGCCTTTTGGCCTGTCGATGCTGGCACCGGTGCTTCAGGCGTTCGGCTCGAAAGAGCAGCAGGATTATTACCTGCCGCGTATCCTGAATGGCGAAGACTGGTGGTGTCAGGGCTATTCCGAGCCGGGTGCCGGGTCGGACCTCGCGTCGCTGAAAACCCGCGCCGTGCGCGATGGCGACCACTATATCGTCAATGGCCAGAAAACATGGACCACGCTGGGCCAGTACGCGAACAAGATCTTCTGCCTTGTGCGCACCGACCCGGACGTCAAGCAGCAGGAAGGCATTTCCTTCCTCCTCATCGACATGGACACCCCCGGTATCGAAGTGCGCCCGATCATCCTGCTCGACGGGGTGCATGAGGTGAACGAGGTGTTCTTTGACGACGTCAAAGTACCGGTCGAAAACCTTGTAGGCGAGGAAAACAAGGGCTGGACCTATGCCAAGTACCTGCTGACCCACGAGCGCACCAATATCGCGGGCGTCGGCTATAGCCAGGCGGGTCTGGAATCGGTCAAGCGCATCGCCCGGGCCGAGCGCGCCAATGGCAAGCCGCTGATCGAGAACCCGCAGTTCGCGGCGCGTCTTGCAAATGTTGAGATCGACCTGATGGCGATGTCGACCTCGAACATGCGCATCATCTCCAAGGCCGCTGCCGGTCAGGCGCCGGGCGTGGAATCTTCGATGCTCAAGGTCAAAGGCACGATCATCCGCCAGGAGATCAATGATCTCGCGCGACGTGCGGTCGGCCCCTACGCGATGCCTTTCCCCTCGGAGACTGTCGAGGGCGACAACGACCCGATCGGACCGGATTACGCGGCACCCGTTTCGGCTGCCTATTTCAACAACCGCAAGCTGTCGATCTTTGGCGGCTCGAACGAGATCCAGCGCGGGATCATCGCCAAAGTGAAGATGGGAGGATAATTCCTTGAATTTCGACCTGACTGAAGAACGGCAGATGCTGCAGGACACCCTGCGTCGCTATCTGTCTGACAAATACGATACGGAAACCCGCAACAAGATCATCGACAGCGAAGAAGGCATGAGCGCCGAAATCTGGGCCGAACTGGCCGAGCTGGGCGTAATCGGTGCGCTGTTCACCGAAGAGCAGGGCGGTTTCGGCGGCTTTGGTTTCGACGTCTCGACCGTGTTCGAGGAACTGGGCCGCGCGGGCGTGGTCGAACCTTTCCTCGATACCGCCGTGCTTGGAGGCGGCCTGATCGCGCGGCTGGGCGACGACAGCCAGAAGGAACTGGTCGAAGAGGTGATCGGGGGCTCTCTGCACCTCGCGCTCGCCCATGGGGAGCCTGTTTCGCGCTATGACCTGACCTATGTCGAAAGCACGGCAAAGGCGAACGGCGACGAAATCGTGCTGAACGGGCGCAAATCGGTCGTTGTTAACGCCGAGGCGGCGGGCCAGCTTATCGTGTCGGCCCGTGAAAGCGGCGATGCGGCGGACAAGGATGGCATCTCGCTGTTCCTCGTGCCTGCGGAAACCGCCGGTCTGACCATGCGCGGCTACCCTCTCTTTGCGGGCGGTCGTGCGGCCGAGGTCACGCTGGACGAGGTGAAGATTCCGGCAAGCGCCCGTCTGGGCGAGGCGGGCAAAGGCTTTGCCGCGCTGAGCGACGTGATCGCGGTTGCGGATGTGGCTCTGGCTGCCGAAGCGCTGGGCGCGATGGATACGGCGGTTGAACTGACCCGCGATTACCTGACCCAGCGCAAGCAGTTCGGGCGTCCGATTGGCAGCTTCCAGGCGCTGGCACATCGATATTCCGACCTGCTGATCGAAATGGAGCAGGCCCGTTCCGCGGTTATCAATGCTGCCGGTCATCTGGAAACCGCCGATGCGGCGCGTCAGAACGCATCGACCCGCAACCTGATCGGTCGCGTCGGCCGTCTGGTCGCCGAAGAGTCGATCCAGATGCATGGCGGTATCGCGATGACCAAGGAATACGAGCTTGCCCATATCGCGAAGCGGATCGTCATGTGCGACCATCGTTTCGGTGACATCGACTACCATCTGGAGCGGTTCATTGAGCTCAGCGCTGCCTGAAGTCACCGATGAAGGGCTGATCACCGGCGAAACCGGAGCGCAACGTCTGATCGGATGGGTGGTCGATGTCGGCCAGTCGGACGGTCGCGCGCGTCTCACGCTCGAGGTCGGTGATCAGCATACGAACCGCCACAAGGTGCTGCACGGGGGGATCATCGCGATGCTCCTCGACAGCGCTTGTGGCTATACCGGCTCGCTCAGCCTTGACCGGGAAAAGCTGCCCCAGATGCTGACCCTGTCCTTTAACACGCAATACCTTGCCCCGGCGGGACCGGGCAAGGTTGTGGCGACGGGCCGGGTGACCGGGGGCGGGCGCAAGACCATGTTCATCGAAGGCGAGCTTCGCGATGCCAATGGCGTGCTGGTTGCCACCAGCACCGGCGTCTACAAGACAGTACGACAGGAGAGCTAGGTAATGACTCTGGCGCGGATAGACGACAAAGGCGACCGGCTGGTTGTCGTGAACATGAACGCCAAGCGCCGGGGCGCGATCAGCCCCGAGCTGTATGCGGCCATTGTCGAGGCGACCAAGCAAGCCGAAGATCCGCGTATCCGCGCTGTGATCCTCACCTCCGAGGGCGGGTATTTCTGCGCCGGTGGCGACCTCAACGTGCTGATCGAACGGCGCAAGCTCTCGGAACCTGAGCGGCGCGAAAAGATCGACGGGCTGCATACGATGATCCGGTCGATCCGCAATTGCCCGGTGCCGGTGATCGCCGCCGTCGAAGGCGGGGCCGCCGGGGCAGGGGCCTCGATCGCGCTGGCCTGCGATATGATCGTTGCCAGCGCCGGGACGCAGTTCATCGCCTCTTATGTGCGCGCCGGGCTGGTGCCCGACGGCGGGCTGACCTCTTCGCTGGCCAAGATGCTGCCGCGTCAGCTTGCGATGGAGATGTGCCTTCTGGCGCGCCCGGTTACCGCCGAACGCATGGCAGAGCTTGGCGTGATAAGCGAAGTCGTGGAAGCCGGTCAGACAGACAGCGCCGCCGACAGGATCGTCGACCAGCTTGCCAAGGGGCCACGCGTGGCGCAGGGCGTGATCCGGGGATTGGTCGCCTCGGGGTATGACAACAGCGAAGACACCCAGCTTGATCTGGAACGCGACGCGATGGCGCGGGCGCAGGTCGGGGATGAAGCGAGCGAAGGCATATCGGCTTTCCTCGAAAAGCGGAAAGCGGAATTCAAGTAATGAACGGCAGATGGCACGATTACCTTGACGCGCAGATCGCTGCGCGTCCCACGGCGCTTGCGGTCACGGATTCCGTTGGCACGCATTGGGATTTTGCCGGTCTGGATGCGGCCTGCCGCCAGATCACCGATCTGCTGCGCGCCAAGGGTGTGCAGGCGGGTGACCGTGTCATGCTGGTGACGGAAAACAGCGGTGCGGGCATGGCCAGTGTCTTTGCCTGTTCCCGCATGGGGGTGATCGTCTCGCCGATCAACGCACGCCAGACGGCAGGCGAGCTGACCAAGCTGACGGAACACGCCCGTCCGGCCGCGATGCTGTTTGCCTCGGCGGTCTCGCCCGATGCCAAGGCCCATGCCGAACGGCTTGGCGCCGAACCGATCAGCGGTGCCTTTGGCGAGATGCACCTGTCGACGCCCTATGACAGCGATCCCGATGATCTGCCCGATGTTGCGGTGCTGCTTTATACCACCGGAACAACCGGCGCGCCCAAGGGCGTGATGCTGACCCACGGCAACCTGCGGTTTGGCGGCCAAAGCTCGGCCAACAGCCGGAACATTGTCGCGGGCGACAAGATTTACGGCGTGCTGCCAATGACCCATGTGTTCGGCCTGACCTCGATGATCACCGCCGCAACGGTCGCAGGCGCCCATATCCATTTCGAGGCCCGCTTTTCCGCCGCCCGTCTTTACGAAGCGCTGAACAACGGCATCACCCTGTTTTCCGGCGTGCCGCAGATGCATGCGTTGCTTATGCAATACGCCCGCGAACAGGGGCATGAGAAACTGCCGGGCAAGACGTTGCGCTATGTCTCTTCGGGGGCCGCGCCGCTTGATCCAGCTTGGAAACGCAAGGCTGAGGCTTTCTACGGGCTGCCGCTGCAAAACGGCTTTGGCATGACCGAGACCACCGCCGGTGCCACCGTGACCCATAGCGAAATCGGCGATCCGGACACCTCTTGCGGACCCGCCCTGCCGGGGACCGCGCTGAAGATCGACGAAGACGTGCCCGGTGGCGGCGACGGAGTTGGCGAAGTCCTTTGCAAAGGCCCGAACATCATGAAGGGCTATTACAAGAATGCCCAGGCCACGGCTGCTGTGCTCGATCCCGAGGGATGGCTGCGCACCGGCGACCTTGGCAAAATCGACGATCAGAACCGGCTGCATATCGTGGGCCGCTCGAAAGAGTTGATCATCCACGGTGGGTTCAACGTCTACCCGCCCGAGGTCGAGGCCGCGATAAACGACCACCCCAAGGTCATCCAATGCGCGGTGATCGGACGCCGCAAGGGCGGGGACGAGGAAGTGCTGGCTTTCGTGCAGGCCGCCCCGGACGATATGCCGGATGTCGAGGAACTTCGCGCTTTTGCCGCCGAACGGCTGACCGGCTACAAGCGGCCCAAGCGGATCATCGTGGCGACGGAACTGCCCGCCGCGCCGACCGGCAAGATCCTCAAGCACAAGCTGCTCGAAGCCTTCGCGGACAAGTTGGATTGAGTAAAAGCCGGGTTCAGGCCCGGCCAAAGGCTTTAGCGCAAAGGACTAATCAGTGCCCCGTGCGCGCGGCAGCTTCCAGCCGTATCGGACACTCGCGACCCGTAGCACGATGGCCAGTAACACCGCGCTGACCACCGCTGCCGTATCGGGAAGGCCCAGCCAGAGACCGCAGACATAGGCGAAAGCGCCGGCAAGGGCGGCGAGCGCATAGACATCCTCGCGCAGCACACGCGGCACTTCGGCGGCCATGATGTCGCGGAGCATTCCGCCGCCAATCGCCGTCATCATGCCAAGCAGAACCGCGCCGGGCGTTTCCAGCCCAAAGGCCAGCGCCTTCTGGCACCCAGCCACCGCGAAAACCCCCAGCCCGATGGCATCAAGCAGCATCACGGGCCGGTTCATCCGGTCAATCAGCGGCCCGAAGAAAAACGCGCAGAGCCCCGCCGCGCCGGTCACCGCAAGCGGCCAGTAGGTCTGGAGCGCGGCAGGGGGCACATCGCCCAAGAGCAGGTCGCGGATGATCCCGCCCGCCACGCCGGTCGCCGCCGATAGCACAAGGATCCCAAACAGATCAAGCCTGCTGCGGATCGCGACCATCGCCCCGCTGAGGCCAAAGGCAAAGGTGCCGAGCACGTCGAGCAGAAGGGAAAGGGTGGTCGCAAACATCTGATCTCCCTTCCTTCTTTTCTCACCTCGACAGGATCGAACGCCAACCGGCGCAACGATCGCATCCTCACACGGGAATTGCCGTAAAGCTAGGAAAAGGCGGTGAAACTCAGCGCCCCGGAACCGTCAGGGGAAAGCGTCACCCCACACCGCCGTCACGATCAGACGTAGACGCCCTCGGCAGCGGCGCGGATGGCGCGGATGTTTTCGCCATAGGGGCCGGGGTTGCTGACCGAGCCGCCCTTGAACACGGCGGAACCCGCGACCAGTACATCGGCACCCGCCTGCGCGACCAGCGGTGCGGTGTTCACATCCACCCCGCCATCGATCTCGATATGCACGGGGCGGTCACCGATCATCGCGCGCAGTTCTTTCACCTTGGCGCTCATATCGATGAACTTCTGCCCGCCAAAGCCGGGGTTTACCGTCATCACGCAGATCAGGTCGGTCAGGTCGAGCAGATGAGCCACGGCGCTTGCCGGTGTGCCGGGGTTCAGCGCGACACCGGCTTTGACCCCCGCACCGCGAATTGCCTGAAGTGTGCGGTGAATATGCGGACCGGCCTCTACATGCGCGCTGATCACATCGGCCCCCGCCTGTGCGAAGGCGTCGATATAGGGATCAACCGGGGCGATCATCAAGTGCACGTCCATCACGCCCTTGATATGCGGGCGGATCGCGGCGCAGGTGGCCGGACCAAAGGTGATATTGGGCACGAAATGCCCGTCCATCACATCCACATGGACCCAATCCGCGCCCTCGGCTTCGATGGCTTCGCATTCCGCACCGAAATTGGCGAAATCCGAGGCGAGGATGGACGGGGCGATCTTGATCTTGCGGTCGAATGTCATGGCAGCACCTGTGCGGCAAAAGTTGATAGGCATATAAGCCCCGCCGGCGCGGGTCGATAGGGGCAACTTGTCGCTTTCGGCCCGCGCCATGGGGTCAGGCCGCCGGAAGCCCGGCCAGCCTGCGCCCCTCGTCGGTTTTCAGCGAGAAATCGGTGCCCCGGAAGGCGTCGCCACCTTCGGTCATCAGGAAAGCGAGTCCCTGGGCCACCCATTCGGGCGGGATATGCGAAGAGAAATCGAGCTGGCTGACCGGGTTCACGCCCGAGGCCTTGATTTTTACCTGCATGTCGGTCGCCACGGTGCCCGGGCTCAGCCCCATGATGCGAATGCCCTTGTCGCGGTATTCCACGTCGCCGCATTTGGTCAGCGACAGAACCGCCGCCTTGGTCGCGCAGTAATGGCTCCAACCCTCGAGCGCGCCGGTCGCGGCACCGGAACTGATGTTGATGATCGTGCCTTCGCCACGTTCAAGCATGCTCGGCAGCACCGCGCGGAACCCGTAATAGACGCCCTTGACGTTGATATCGACGACCTTGCCCCATTCTTCGGGGTCGCTTTCGTCGATCCGCGCGATGGGGTCGATCACTCCGGCATTGTTTACCAGCACGTCCACCGGGCCGAACCGGTCTTCGGTCTTGGCGACAAGGTCGGAAACCGAGGCCCAATCGCTTACGTCGCAGGCCACGGCCAGCGCCTTGCCACCCGCGTCGTTGATTTCCTGCGCGATGGTTTCGATTGCGCCGCCGCTGCGCGCGGCCAGAACCACGTTATGCCCCAGATCGGCCAGATGGCGCGCCGTGGCTTCGCCGATGCCCCGGCTCGCCCCGGTGATGAGTACGGTTTTATTGGTGACAGTCATCGTATCCTCCTGTCATTTTCAGTGTTCATCCGCCCAGGCGAAAGCGCCGGACCATGTGAAATTTGCCGTCGTCGGCCTCACCGACCAGCGCAACATTGCGGATCGGTACAGGCTGCGGCAAGAGCGGGGTCAGCCGTTCATGCAGCACCGTTTCGACGGGTTCAATCGCGTCGCGCGGCAGCGAACTGCTCAGCGTGATGTGGAAGCGGAACTCTTCCATCACATAAGGGTAGCCCCATTGCACAAGATTGGCCTCCTGTGCGGGGGTCAGTCCCTTGCCCCGGCGGCGCTTCAGTTCTTCATCGGTGGGCGGTGCGCGAAAGCCGTCGAGGTCCCTGACCAGCGTATCGGCCAGCGCGCGCATTGCCGTGTCAGACCCTTGGATGCGCAGGGCAATAAACCGGCCCAGTCGCGCCAGTTGCAGGCCATCCAGATCGAAGGGAGCGATGTGGGCGCATAAATCTTCGCAGGCTTTTTCTAGACCTTCTCGCGTGGTGCCGTTGGTCAGTCGAAAGGGTGGCTTCAGCGTTGCGTGCAGGCCATATTTCCGTGGCGCGCGGATGATTTCGGCATGATCCAGCGGCAGGGGCGGCATCTCGGGCGGGGCGACGACTTGCCCCTCGGTCATGTCCCAGCCGAGCCACCGGGTACAGAAGCGCGCCCATTCCGCATCCTCGGGCGGCGCGTAGTAAAGCGCGTAGCGTTTGTATTCCACGGTCTAGCCCCTTGCCGTCCCGCCAAATTGACGGGCGGAATTTATGTGCGCCTGTTCGTTGTCGATGCGCATTCAGTTTTCCCCATCGTGGCGGTAGAAAAGATAGCGGTCCGGGGCAATCGTGTCTGGCCCTTTCAGGGCGGTGAAACCGACCAGAGGCTGTCCTGAAACAAGAATGCCACCGGGCGCCATCACCTTGGCGATTGCCGGGCTCAGCCGCGCGGCCTCGGCCACATCCTGATCCTTGACCCCAAAGCCGAAATCGTAATGCGCCAGCGCCATGCTGACGCCCTTTTCCGCAAGCAGGTCCAGCATCGGCCCGGCCTCGCCCTCAAGAAAGTCCTCCTTGGGCGGGACGCAGGACGGGTGGCAGTTCAACGAACGGTCGATCACCCAGATCCGCCGGTCAGGCAGAATCCCGCGCAGGTGGTCATAGGTGCGGCCATTCCCTAGCCCGAGGTCGGCCACGTCGCCCGACAGGTCAGAGATCAACCCCGCCGCCCAGTTCAGCCCGTCGCGTTGTGCCGCCAGACGGCGCAGCATCGAATCCAGTCGGCTCATCAGTTACTTTCCAGTTCGGTTGCGCGCCACGGCCGGACAGGTCCATCTGCCATCAGGCGCAGAAAGGTTTCGGTAAAATCCCAGATCGCCGGGTCATGCACAAGGTGATGGGTCAGCAGGCCAAAGGGCTCGCTATTGTCCGCCCGGCCCTCCCGCCGGTCTGCCAGCAGGGCAACGGCCTGATCCAGCAGCTTGTCCGGCGCCACGACCGAGCGCGTCCCGCGCCAGTCGATCGGGTCGAGATGGGTGTTGATTTCATTCGTGCTCTTGCGCGGTCCGAATGTCGACAGCGCCCGGTATCCTATGCCGCGTAAACCATCAGCGACCTCGGGCGAAATCCGGTTCCACGGCGGCACGAAAAGCGGGGCAGGCGCATGGCGGAGCAAACCACCAAGCCGGGACCAGCCCTCGCGCGCATCCTTCAGCGCGGTTTCGACGGGCCGGGCGATTCCGAATTCCGCTTTCTTCCGTTCCGGAGATTCGTGGTTGCGATGGGCCCAGCCATGCACCAGCGGCACGGCCAGACCGCGCGCGTTCAGCCACTGTCCCAGCTCGTCGGTTGCCGGTTCCGGGATCACCGCAAGGTGCAGCGGCAGGTCCAGTGACGTGGCAATCCCGTAAAGCCGGTCCAGCGCCGCTGTGGGTTCGATCGCGTCATCGTCCCGCCACCAGAACGGCAGGGTCAGACCCTCAGCCCGCCATGTCCCCAGCTCAGCTTCCAGCGCGTTCCAGTTCATTTGCGCGCCTCCGCCATGGCACAGGCAATATCGACCGACCGCGCCGCCCCGTCAAAACGCGCGTGGGAACCGGAGCGTTTCGGTGCGGCCATGACATCGGTCACGACCTTGGCAAGGCGTTCCGGTGTCAGATCCGCCGATTTCAGCACTTCAAATCCGGGCAGTCGCGCCAGCGCCTCGGCCCGAAGGCTCTGCTCGGTTTCCTTACCCGCATCAAATGGAACCAGTACCGAAGGGGTCGCCGCCTGCATGAGGTCAAGCGCCGTGTTATAACCACACATGCTGACCGACCCCGCCGCATGGCGCAGCATCTGGCGGAAATCCGGTCGCGCTGGCTCAATGACCGCGTTGTCGGGGGCATTGCGCTGCAAGCGCGCGATGGTCTCCGCTACGTCTTCACCGCCCACAAGCAGCCGCCAGCGGTAAGATGACAACAGCCGCGCTGCCACAAGCGCCGCATCGAACAAAGAACCGCCAACACCGCCACCTCCGGCGCTTACCAGAACTTCGTCGTTGCCAACCTGCTCGGGGTGATCGTCTGCCGGCGCGGGTGCCACGTAACCCGTGTAATGCAGTCGCGCCCGCAGGCTGTCACTCACTGGCCAGCTTGCGTCGAGCGGAGTCGTCTTTGGATCGGAATGCACCAGCACGCCATCGTAGAACCGGTCGATGATCTCATCGGTTTTGGCCGCGCGATCAGGTTTCGACGGCGGTGCAAGAATGTCGCGGATTGAGCTTAGAACGACCGGCGGGGGTGCCATGTCACGCGCAGCGCCCAGCAGGTCGAGAAACTCGGCCCTAAGCACCCTGCGGCCAAAGGGGAAAAGCTCGGTAATCAGGATATCCGGTGCGATATCAGCCAGTGCGTTAACCAGTGATTTCCGGCGTGCGGCAAGATAGGCCTCACCCGCCTCGCTGCCCTTATCGTCCAGCAGCCGGGTGAAATTCGTCCCGTCCGACCGCAGCGGCGGCAGTTGCAGCAATGTGACGCCGGGCCTTTTCAGCCTTTCGATCGCGCCACCGCCCGAGACAACCGTCACCTCGTGACCGGCTGCGTGAAAGGCCTCGCCCAGCACCATCGCCCGTGCCAGATGACCCGACCCGAGCAGGTGCGTGACGGCAATCATCACCTTCATGCGCCCGCCTCGCGCGAAATCAGGCGAAGCGGTTCGGGATCGGCGCTCAGGCTTTCGTCCAGCGTCAGGATATAGAGCCGGTTGCGCTTGATCCGGAACGGCGCGGGACCGGTGAAATCCCAGCCATGCGCACGCGCCAGCAAGACCCGCATCACCCCGATATGGCAAACCGCAACCGCATCCCGGGTCAGCCCGTCGAGCCATGGATCCAGTCGTTCGCTGACCATCCTCGGGCTTTCCCCGTCGGGCGGGCAATAATCCCAGCCCCAATCCTCGATATGCCGATATCCGCTCTCGGGGTCTTCGATCAGCTCGGCCCCTTTTTGCCCCTCAAAGCGGCCCCAGTTCATCTCGATCAATGCGTCACTGATCTGCGGCATGCGTCCGGTCAGGCAGGTCGCCGTATCGCGGGCGCGCGCCAGCGGGCTGGACCAGAGTTCCGCCTTTTCCCATGCGCCGGGCAGGCGTAGCGCGCCCAGATCCAGCCGCGCCTGATCGTCGAGCGCGATGTCGCTGCGCCCCTGAATACGCCCCATGCGGTTCCATTCCGTGGGACCATGGCGAAGCAAAGCAAGCCGGATCATGAGGCCCCCGCGATCAGGGGAGACAGAGCCCCGTTCAGAATGTCCCGCGCCGTCGTCAGCAGATGGTTTTCCGCAACATAGGCACGCGACTGCCTGCCCCTTTCTGCCCGCAATGCGGTGTCGTTCAGCAGGCTCCGGATCGCTTTAGCCATGGCTTGCGGCCCGTCCTCCGGCGCCGGGTGAGCGCCCAGTGCCAGCACGTCTCGCACACCGGGCCTGTCCTGCGCCACCACGGGCAGGCCCATCGCCTGCGCCTCAAGGTAAACCATCCCATAGGCTTCGTTCACGCCCGGCCAGAAAAACAGCGATGCGTTACTATAGGCCCGCGCCATTTGCCCCGCATCCAGCCGCCCGAGAAAACGCACCTTGTCCCCGAAGGGCGCCATCAGCTTTTCCACCTCGCGGCGCATCGGCCCGTCCCCGGCAATACGCAGACGCATCGGCTGATCGTCCAGCAGGTCCAGCGTTTCCGCGATAAGTTCATAGGAGGCCAGCTTGTCACCCGCCCGCATCATGCCTGCAGCAAATATGTCCGGACTGTCGAGCGGGGAGGGCGCGGGCAGCTCTTCCAGCGGCAGAAACGGTGGTAGTCGGACGAGCTTTTGTCCGTCCGGCCGGTCGCGTTCCAGTGTCTCATGGTCATGGACCGTCATGTAAAACACAAGGTCGGCCGCATCGCAGGCCTCTTCGGCGACGCGGGCGAAACCGGCCCAGGGGCCGGAGAGGCGTTTGCGTGCCCGGCTGGTCTCGATCTGCACATAGGGGATGTTCAACGCCGCGCAGACGGGAGGACCGATTAAATCCGGAGATTTGTAATAGTTGTGATAGCTCACCCAGATCGACGGCGCATCTTGCGCGAATTCCTCGGTAAGCCGCGCAATTTCGGGCTTGGCCGCTTCCATCAGCGCCGATTGCTGCCACGGATCGCCCGCGCCATCATAGATGCGCATATCCGAGGCCAGATTGACCTTCGCTCCGGTTGCCCGCAACGCCGTCATGAGGTTGCGCGCCATTTCCCGGTCACCCGAAGGTGTCTCATGGTCGGGCGCTTTCATCGGCGCGAAAAAGGCGATCCTCGCGTCTTTCATGCCGGTCCGCCGCAAAGTTCCGTCAGGCGTGCCGAGAGCTTTGCGATACCCGGTTGCATCGTGAAAGCATTGTGCAGACGGTCAAAGGCGGCCTCGGCCATCGCCTTCGCGGCTCGCGGTTCGGTCGCGACCTGCACCATCGCATCGGCGAGGTCTTCGGGCTTGTCGCGGACCAGCAGACCATGCGTGCCCGAGGTGATGAATTCGGGGATTGCCGAGACCGAGGTCGAGAGGATCGGCAGCTTTTGCGATGCCGCCTCCATCAGCACGTTCGGTAAGCCGTCGCGGTCGCCGTCATCGGCTATACGGCTGGGCAGCACGAAAAGATCGGCCTGCCGCATCGCCTCGATCACGTCGGGCTGGTCGCAGGCCCCGCGCCATGTGATCCGGGCGTTCAGCCCGGCGGCCTCGGCGCGCTGCCACATCGCGTCTTTCAGCGTACCGCCGCCGATATGGGTCCAGTGCCAGTCGAGCCCCTCGGGCAAGAGCGCAAGCGCGTCGATCAGCCGGTCGAACCCTTTTTTCTCGACCAGCCGCCCGACGGACAGCATGTGAAACCGCGAATCCGCATGGCGCAGGGGCCGGGCGGGCGGCTCGGGAAAGCGTGCAAGATCGAGACCGTGGTAGATCAATTCGATCCGGTCGGGATCGGCGGCCAGATCGCGCAGGTGACCGGCGCCAAAATCGGTGCAGGTCGCACCAAAGGCTGCCCCGGCGCGGTCGATCGAGAGCTTTTCGCGCAATTCCCAGTCCGGCGAGGTCCAGATGTCCTTCGCATGGGCTGAAAAGGACCACGGCAGGCCGCGCATCACCGCCGCATACCGTGCGACAGATGACGGCGTGTGCAGGAAATGCGCATAAAGCGCCGGGGTGCCCTCGGGCATTTCGCTCGCCAGAACGCAGGCCTGACCGAAACGCCGGGCTCGGTTGCTGCTGCGGTCACGGGCTAAGTCGGCCCGCCAGAGCTGCCAAGCGCGCTGAAATCCGGGCAGGCGGCGTGCGGCGCGAAACGCTTTGAAAACCCGCGCCTTTTCGTCACCGAGATATTCGGGCAGGTAATGCACCGGCGCCTTCAGCCGTTCATGCAGCGGATGGGTCTTGGTGTCGGTCGGATGGCGCAGGGACCACAGCTCAAGCCTGTGACCCGCTTCTTCCAGCGCGACCAGTTCCTGGGCGATGAATGTTTCGGACAAGCGCGGCCAGCCCTTGACCACGACCGCAAGGGGTATTGTCATTCCGCGGCCTGGTCCGAACTCTGGTGCAGCAGGGCCCCGATCCGGTCGGTGACATAATCGAGACCGTCCATCAGCCCGGCTGGCATCACCTCGCTTGGCAGTTTCTGCCCTGGCAGCCCCCGGATCGCGCCGATCATCGACGCAACCGTCAGCCCGTCGCGATATTCGTCGAGCATCCGGATCAGGCCGAGCTCTTCCGACCGGCTTGCCCGCAGCCATTGTTCCAGCCGGGGCACCGTGCGCGGCACGATCACCGCGCGCTTGTCGAAAGACAGGACTTCGCAAAAAGTGTTGTACCCGCCCATGCAGACAACGCCCTGCGCCCCGGCGAACAGCGTTTCGATATGAGTATCGAAGGTGACCGAGGTGACGCGCCCCTCCAGCGCGGCCACCCGCCGCTCGAACGCCTGCAGCGTTTCACCGGAAAGGAACGGGCCGTAAACCAGCACGGCACGCGGCGACAGGGCGGGCTCACTTTCATAAGCGGCCAGCACGAGATCGACCAGAACCTCTCCATCGCCGCCACCGCCGGGTGTGATCAGGATATAGGGCTGCTCGGGTGGCGTTTCGTCGGACGTGTCACTGCGGCGCAGATATCCTGTCCAATGCATCCGCGACCGCGCCTCATGGCTAAGGTCCAGCCCGGCCAGCGGATCATAGACAGCCTTGGTGCCGTAGATCCACGTTTCGTCATAGTAGAGTTCAATGGCCTCGATGGCCTGCTTGCGCGCCCATTCGGCGGCCAGCACTTCGGGTTCGTCCAGCACGTCGCGCAGCCCCAGCACCAGCTTGGCGCTGCCGTTGCGATGCAACATCTCCAGCGTCGGCAGCAACTCGCCGTGAAACCCGGTCGGCTCCTTGTCGACGATCAGCACATCCGGCCGGAATTCTTCCGCCGTCGAACGGATCAGACCGGCCCGAAGGCTGGTGGTTTCCTCGATGTTCATGCTCATGGACTGGCTGACATAGCTGCCATCCTGACGCTTGGTGACGCCCGGCAGGCGGACATGATCGACGCGCGCCGGGAAATCGAAACGTCCGGCCACCGGCGACCCGGTGAGGATCAATGCCGAGGACATCGGATAGGCAGAGGTGATCGCCTGGGCCAGCGCACGCGAGCGCCGGAGATGCCCCAGCCCGAAAGTGTCGTGGCTGTAAAGCATGATGCGTGGCGCATGAGACGCCCCTTGCATATCGTCGCGCATCATCGAGTCTCCGAAAACCCGGTTGGGGATGTGATCGCGTCAAACGCCCGCGCGGATTGGAACTGTCGCTTGATCGAGTCCATGCCTCGTCCTTCGTTCCGAATTGGTCAACGCGGGTTTCAATGCGGCCGCGGTCTGATTGCAGTTTCGGTGGCGCGGCCACCTGCTTTCTATGCCGTCTCTATGTCGATAAGGCGACGTTTCACAATTGCTATCAACAACTCTGGGACATTTAAAACACGATTCCGTCGGTGAAAGGTAAGAAATAAATACTTATGGTTGTGTTTTTCGATTTAGAACTCAACCGCGTTGCGTAAAAAAATTCGCTCATGTACGGTTTCTTGAGGGATTTCAAGAATGTCGGTGGGATTTCATAATGAATTTTATCAGACTTTTGGCTGTTTCGCTCTGCTTTCTTGCATTTGGGATTGCCGAATTATCGGCCCAGACCGAGCAGACGGGAACCAGTAGCGAGCCCGCTGCATCCGCGACAAGCGCGGAACTAGCCGAAGCGATCCGACTGGCCGGCGAAAACGGCGTGGATGTTATCGTCATAGACACCGCCGGCAATATCGTGAACCGGCAGAGCGGCACCGGTAACACGGACGCAGAACCAAGCGAAACCGGCATGGCGCGCGCCTCTGGCCTGATGCAGGCGCAGGCGGACATCCAGCAGTTTCGCAGCACATTTTCTGAGCGAATAGAGGCGCTTCCGAATTCGCTCGACAGGGTCGGCGAAATGCTCCGTGCCAAAAGCCCGGATGGCACGATCTGGGCTTTCGTCCGCATCTTTCTGATCTGCGGTGCCATGCTGATTATCGGCCGCATCGCTGCGACTGAAATATACGGCAAACGCATGGTGCGGAAATTCGTTACGGGCCGGGTAAAGGAAAACCCGCAGGGCTATCTGGAAAAGATGCCTTTCCTCGCCTTCCGGTTTGTCATGGGCATTGGTGGCACGATTTTCAGCATGGTGGTCGCCTATGCGCTCGGCACGCTGATTTTCGGCATGACCGACAATATCACCATCCAGTTCACCATTACGGCGATCTTCATCGCGTGGTTCGTCGGGCGCACGCTCTCAGATATCTGGCGGATGATCCTGTCGCCCTTTCTCAGCCAGTACCGCCTGACCCATTTCTCGGACAGTGACGCGAAAAAGCTCTACTACTGGGCGTCCACCCTGGCTGGGGTGAACGTCTTTGTCATCCTGCTCAGCACCTGGATTCATGACTTTGGCGTCGATTACAACGTCTACGCGGCGCTGTCGGGCGTGCTGGCGTCTATCGCCTTTGTCCTGAACCTTGCCATGATCCTCGCCAACCGGCGCGCGATTACCAATGCGATCCTTGTCGGTAAACCGACGTCGCAGGTGTCATGGCTGAAAAAGGTCATCGCCTATGGCTGGGCGCCGGTGCTGATCCTCTATCTCATCTTCGGGTGGTGCCGGTTGATCTTTGACCTCGTGATGAACCGTCCCGAGGCCACGCCGCTGGTGATTGGCGCCTATATCGTCTTCCTTGCGATGATGATCGTCTATGGTGCGATCAACTACCTGATCGAGCGCTATTTCGACCGGCGCATCACGGTGGATCGGATGAACACCGAACTCGCGGCCTCGGATGCAAGCGAGGATTCTGTTGGCCCGATGAGCTTTACCGGCCCGACGATTACCACCTACGAGGCGCTGGCCCGACGGGTGGCAGGTATCCTTGCCTTCGTGGCCGGGCTTTACGCATTGCTGCGGCTCTGGGACCCGGACAACGCGGTGCTGCAGGAATCTTTCATCAAGAACCTGCTCGACGTCATCACCATCATTTTCATCGGCTACATCGTCTATAACTTCCTGCGCATCTGGCTCGACAGCAAGATCGCCGAGGAAACATACGACACGCCGGACGATGCGGAGGCCGGTGACGAGGGCGGCGACAGCGCCACGACTCGTCTTGGAACACTCTTGCCGCTGTTCCGCGGTGCGATCCTTGCGGTGATCGTCGTGACCATCGTTCTGATCGCCCTGCTCGAAATCGGGGTCAACGTCAGCCCGCTCTTCGCCGGTGCCGGGGTTGTCGGGCTGGCCGTCGGGTTCGGCGCGCAGACCCTCGTGCGCGACATCTTCTCGGGGGCCTTTTTCCTGATCGACGATGCCTTCCGCAAAGGCGAATATATCGACATTGAATCGGTGAAGGGGACGGTGGAAAAAATATCCGTGCGCTCTTTCCAGCTGCGCCACCACAAGGGCGCGCTGCACACGATCCCCTTCGGTGAGATCCGGGTGCTGACCAACTATTCGCGCGACTGGGTCATCATGAAACTGCCGCTTCGCGTGACTTACGACACCGACGTGGAAAAGGTCCGCAAGCTGATCAAGAAACTCGGGCAGGACCTGCTCGAAGATCCGGTTATCGGTCCAACCTTCCTGCAACCGCTGAAATCACAGGGCGTCATCGAAATGCAGGACAGCGCGATGATCATCCGGACCAAGTTCATGAGCAAGCCGGGCGATCAGTGGCTGATCCGCAAAAGGGTTTACGAAGAAATCCGTATTCTCTTTGCCCGTGAAGGCATCAAATTTGCGAACCGCGAGGTCACCGTCCGTCTGGCCGACGGTCACGTCGAAGACCTGACCGATGCCCAGCGCGAAGCGATTGCAGGTGCTGCGCGGGCCGCCGTCGATGACGGAGAGATGGATGACATGAAAGGGGTCGGCGACGATCGCTAGGATCGTCTTACCGATCAGCTTGCATAGTCGCGCTGGACAAGGCGGCCGGTGTCGGCGACGACATTCGGCTTGCCGAACCGCGCCATGAGCGAGGCAAAGCTGTGACCCATCGAGGCGCAGGTGCAAAGCGACACGCCGGTGTCTTCGTTGACCAGCACCAGGCGACCATCTTCGAAACAAAGGCTGAAGCGACGGTCGGCCAGTTCCTTAATCAAGGTGTTCCAGTTGTCTGCGTCGGTAAAGCAGCGCCCCAGATGACAGGCCAGCGAAATCGCGGTTTCGCTGTCAAGCGAGGTTTCCTTGGCACCGCGAACGCGTTCGCTCCACATGGTCGGCATCGGGCTGTTTTCAAAGGGAAGGGTCGTTTGGGGTTTCAGGGCACGCATTACATGTCTCACTTATAAAATGGTCTGAACAAAACCTAAGATCACTATGTGGGTTCCGCAGGGAATTCATAAGCTCATTCTGCGGCGTCTTTTGGGAACACGTCTGTGATCTCAGTTACCAAACATGCCTCAAGATCCGATTACTTCCATAGCGATACGTGCTGGCAGACCGTGGAAATCAATGGTTTTGGGTATCAATCCGTTTTGAAGTCAATGATTGTTTACTATGCGTTAACCTTGCCGCATTTCGGGGCAAAAATCTAGTCGTGATATGGATCGAGTGAGTCGCGCAGCCCGTCACCAAGGAAATTGAAGGCCAGAACCACGACGATGATCGGGATCATCGGGATCGCCGTCCACCAGTAGATCTCGACGTTTACGAGGTTCTGCGCGTCGTTCAGCATCACGCCCCAGCTTACCGCAGGCGCGCGCAGGCCAAGGCCCAGATAGGACAGCGCGGTCTCGCCAAGGATCATCGCCGGGATCGACAGGGTGGCGCTGGCGATCAGGTGTGACATGAAATTCGGCAGCAGGTGTTTGCGGATCACCCGCCCCGAAGACGCCCCCATCATTTCGGCCGCGCGCACGTATTCCTCTTCGCGCAAAGACAGAAACTTGGCCCGCACGGAGCGCGCCAGCCCCGGCCAGTCAAGAATGCCAAGGATCACCGAAATGATAAAGAACACCGCCACCGGCCCCCAGTTCGACGGCACCGCCGCTGACAACGCCAGCCAGAGGGGAAGTTCCGGCAGGGACCGAAGGATTTCGATCATGCGGTTGATCACCCAGTCGAGCCCGCCCCCGAAATACCCGGCGATAGAGCCAAAGAAGATGCCCAGCACAAAGGACACGGTAATACCAATCAGCCCGACGGTCAGGGAAAGCTGTGCGCCGTAAAGGATACGGCTGAACACGTCCCGGCCCAGCCGGTCAGCGCCCCAAAGGAAGATCGTCGCACCTTCGGGCGCGCAGAACAGATGCGTGTCCGACGGGATCAGCCCGGCCAGCTTGTACTCGGAGCCTTCGCAAAAGAACCGCAGCGGCAGGGGCCGGGTCTCATCCGGCACGAACTCCCACTTGAAGGTTTCAAGATTGGCCTCTGAGGTCATCGGGTAGACGTAAGGCCCCAGAAACTGCCCTTCGTGCCAGAAATTCACCGTCTGCGGCGGCGCATATATATGTTCCGAGTGGCGCTCATTCGCACTGTAGGGCGCGATGAACCCGGCAAAGGGCAGCATCAGGTAGCAGAGCAGCAGAAAGATGCCAGACACCAGTCCAAGCCGATGCCGCTTGAACTTGCGCCAGATTAGCACCCAGTTCGGCGCATCGAGATCGCGCCGCTCAAGCTGCTGAATGCTCAGTTGCGGATCATAGGGCGCGTCGTCGACGTAGCGGCCATCGGAAAGCTGTGTCATCCGGCTTTCCCCTCGTAGCGGATACGCGGGTCAAGCAGCACCAACAGCACGTCCGAGATCATCGTGCCCAGTAAGGTCAGCAGGGCCACGAACATCAGCACGAAACCGGCAAGGAACTGGTCCTGCGATTTCAGCGCGATCAGCAGTGTGGGGCCGATGGTCTGAAGGCCCAGCACGACCGATACCAGAACCGATCCCGAAACCATCGCGGGCAGCAGGTTGCCGATATCGGCGACAAACGGGTTAAAGGCCATGCGGAGCGGGTATTTCACCAGCATTCGCGGTGGCGACATGCCCTTGGCGATGGCGGTTTCCACATAGGGCTTGCCCAATTCGTCCAGCAGGTTGGCGCGCAGGCGCTGCATCATCGCCGCCGCCCCCGACGTGCCGATGACAAAGGTCGGCACAATCAGGTGCAGCAAGATCGAGCGCACCTTGTCCCAGCTCATCGGCTCGCCTTCATAGATCGGGTCCATCAGACCGCCGATGGGCAGGTCGAACCAGCGGTTGCCGTAATAGAAAAGGATCAGCGCGAGCAGAAAGTTCGGCGTCGCAAGGCCCAGGTAGCCCACAAAGGCCGAGGAATAATCGACCCAGGTCTTTGATTTCGCCGCCGCTAGAATACCCAGCGGTAAGGCCACCATATAGACAAAGAGAACCGCGGCGAGGTTCACCAGAACCGTCAGCCAAAGGGTATCGCCGACGATTTCCGAAACGGGGCGGTCGAATTCAAAGGACCAGCCGAAATTGCCTTGGATCAGACCCGAAAAACCCTGCGGGCCGGGAATGAAACCCACCCAGATCAGGTATTGCTGCCAAAGCGGACGGTCGAGCGCATATTCGCGGCGCAGGAATTCGGCCTTCTGCACCCCGGCGGTCTGCCCGGTCGAACGCAGCTCGGCGATCTGGTTCGACAGATAATCCCCCGGCGGGAGGTTGATGATCAGGAAGATCAGGGCCGAGACGACGAGCAGCGTAAGCAGCATCGTCCCGAACCTGTAGAGCGCATAGCGCAGTACCAGCATTAATTCGTCCCGGTGCCGTCGAAATAGAACTCGTCCATCCGGTGGATCCCGAAATGTGCGCCCGGGTCCCATGCCCAGATCGCGCTTTGCGGGACATTCTTCAGACGGTTCGACACGACCACCGGCTGCGGTGCCTCGGCAAGGATACCGATGCCGAATACGTTGTCAGCGTGGATCTTCAGCATCTTTTCCCAAGCCAAGCTGCGCTCATCGTCGGTGGTTGCGTGATCCCACTCACGCGACAGGGCCATCAACTCTTCGGCGGCAGGCATGTCGGGCGCTTCGCCCACATCGCCGCCGGTCTGGTAGAACTGGCCCCACTTCGGCCAGGCAAAGAACTCCTGGTAACGCGGGGCAAGATAATCGGGCGAGGTATAAGGCTGCGGGATGCCGTTATCCCAGCCATACCAGACGGCCGCCATCGTGGTGCCCGCATAGATCCGGTTGCGCAGGATGTCCCGGTCTAGCGGACGCAGGACCAGCTTGATGCCGATATCGGCCCAAGTGTCGGTCACGATCTGCATCGCGTTCTCGACTTCCTGACGTTCCCCGGCGGTTTCCACTACCAGTTCCATTTCGCGTCCGTCGGGCAGCAGGCGGATACCGTTCGGCCCGCGCTCGGATAGCCCGGCCTCGTCCAGCAGCGCATTTGCCTGCTCCGTGTCAAAGCTTGCCCATGCCTCGCGGTTCTCGGCCTTGTAGAACGGGCTTGAGGGCAGCACCGTCATCGCGCCGGGCTTGGCAAGGTTGAAATAGAGCGCCCGGTTGATCGTGTCCCGGTCGATGCCAAGCGACAGGGCGCGGCGCACCCGCACGTCGCGCAGAACCTCGCGCCAGACGTCATCGTTGTAATTGAGGTTCGGGTAAATCGCGATCTGGCTCGCCGTGCCATTGGCCCAGAGATAGGTGCGGTAGTTGCCGCTCTCTTCGCCCTTGCGCAGGATCGGAATGTCGCGGAAATCCAGTCCGCGCGCCTGAAGATCGGCCTCGCCCGCGTTGGATTTCGCAGCGATCAGACCGCCACTCACCACTTCCATCTCGACCGTATCGATATAGGGAAGCTGCACGCCCTTGCTGTCGAAACGGTGGTAATAGGGGTTGCGCAGGAACTGGTGGCGGATCTTCTTGCCATCGCTGGCATTGATCCACGGCTGCAACGTAGGCAGGTCCGGGTTGTCGAAATTATACATGTTGTCGAGCTTGTTATGCAGCGCCGCCCAGCTGTTCACGCGGGCCTCCTGCACCTCGGCGTTCAGCTCCTCGGCATCCGCGTAATCGATGTGGTACTTCTTCATCACATGCGCGGGGCGATAGATGAACGGCGGGCGTGCCTGCGCAAGCGACTGCAGAAAGCTCGGGTTCGCCTCCGCCCAGGTAAAGACCACCGTGGTCTCGTCCGGATATGTCACCTCGGGCGCGTTGCCTTCGACCAGCAGGAAATCCGGCGGCCCGGACGGGCTGAGCGCTTCGTTATTCGCGACGTCTTCCCACCAGTACCTGAAATCCTCCGAGGTGAAGGGCGCGCCGTCCGACCAGCGGTGACCGGGGCGCAGATGCAGGGTAAAGACCTTGTCACCCTCATTCTCGAAACTCTCGAGGATGTCGGGGACCAGCTTGTAATCGGCATCAAAGCCGACAAGGCGGCCATAGCCGTAGACCACCATCATGCGGATGTCCTTGTCGCGCGAGACGAAGGTGGACAGGGTGCCGCCCTGCGTACCGAAACTGCGGCCGCGCGCTTCGAGATCGACGAAGAGCGGCGTCTCGGGCGCGCGTTCGGTCACGGCGGGCATGCTGCCCGCGCTGACCTGCTCGGACAGAAACGGGCTTTCCTGCAGGACCGGATCGGCCAGCACAGGCAGGGCAAGGCAAAGCCCGCCCGTCAGCAAGAGAATTTTCAGAGGCTTAAACATGGCAGCGCACCTTATGGCCGGGTTCCATCACCGTCAGCGACGGTATCACGGCAGATGAGAAACGAAAGGCTTCGGGCCAGCTTTCCGGAGACCCGGCACCCTTTGCGACCAGATCGAGGTCGATCGGGTGGTTGATATCCGGGGTCGGCTGGGCCGCGATCAGCGCCTTTGTATAGGGATGGCGCGGATTGTGGAATAATACATCTGGCGGGGCCTGTTCGACCACAAGACCCTGTCGCATCACGGCGACGTCATCGGCTATCCGTGCCACGACGGCCAGGTCATGTGAAATGAACAGATAGCTCAGGTTCATCCGGTCGCGGATGTCTTCCAGCAGGGTCAGGATCTGTTCCTGCACCGATACGTCCAGCGCCGAGGTCGGTTCGTCGCAGACCAGCAGCGACGGATCAAGCATCAGGGCGCGGGCGATGGAAAGCCGCTGTCGCTGCCCGCCGGAAAAGGCATGCGGATACCGCATCAGCATGTCGCCGTTCAGCCCGACCTGCTTCAGCATGGCCTCGGCCCGGTCGCGGCGTTCCGATTTCGACCCGATCGCGTGAATGTCCAGCGGTTCGGTCAGGGCGTCCGAGATCCGCATCCTCGGCGACAGCGAGGAATACGGGTCCTGAAACACCATCTGCGCCTGTTTCTGAAACGCGATACGCTCTTCGCGGGTCATGTCATGCACGGTGATCGGTTCGGCATGCGGTTCGGGCCGAAAGAGCACTTCGCTGCCCGGATCGGGCGCATCCGCGCCCAGGGCAATCCGTGCCGCGGTGGTTTTGCCCGACCCGCTTTCGCCGACGATGGCCAGCGTCCGCCCGCGCGGCAGCGCCAGATCGACCCCGCGACAGGCGTGAACCAGTGCCTGCTCTTGCCAGGCAGTATGGCCGCGAACCAGATACGTCTTGGAAACCTCTTTCATCTCGAGGATGAAATCCTGCCGCGACACATGCTCTTTTTCGGCGGACTCCTCCGGCAGCGACGGCGCGGCGCGAATGAGCGCCTTTGTATAGGGATGCGCGGGGTCGCTCAGCAGCGGTGCGGCGGCACCGGATTCCATCACCCGGCCCTTGTGCATCACCACGACCTGCTCGGCCATGTTCGCGACGACGCCAAGGTCATGGGTAACCAGTATCATCGCCATGCCGGTTTCGCGCTGCAGGTCCTTCATCAGGCCCAGCACCTGCGCCTGCGTCGTCACGTCGAGCGCCGTTGTCGGTTCGTCCGCGATCAGCAGATCCGGCTTGGCCACCATCGCCATCGCAATCATAGCTCGTTGCCGCATACCGCCTGACATCTCGAACGGGTAGGCGCGAAAGGCTCGCTCGGGATCGGGAAAGCCGACCCGCTCAAAGGTTTCCAGAACCTGCGTCTTGGCATCGCCCCGCGCCGCACCCCTGTGCAGGCGCAGGACCTCGCCGACCTGATTGCCGATCCGGTGCAGCGGCGACAGCGAACGCATCGGCTCCTGAAAGATCATCGCGATCTCGTTGCCGCGGATTTCGCGCATCTGCCGTTCCCGGATCGAACTGAGCACAACGGGTCCCTCGCGCCCGTTAAAGGTGATCCTGCCCGACCGGATCTTGGCGATACGGGGCAGAATGCGCAGTACGGCGCGGCAGGTGACCGTCTTGCCGGACCCGGATTCGCCAACCAGTGCAAGGGTTTCCCCCTTCTGCACGTCGAAACTCACGCCTTCGACCACATTGTCGCCCCGGCCGAAACCGATACTCAGATTCTCTATACTCAGCAGAGGGGGCATTGTCGTCCGTTCGTCCTGTCAGATGCGGGGTAACCAAAGTTTCCAAGCTCGGTCACCTTCGCTTGCGCTTTACCAGCTAGTCAAACACCAATTGCATGTTCAGATGAGAGGAATGTGTCGCCAAGCCTACACATCCGCTAATGTTTTTGGCATGACTTGCGGGCAGGCCGGGAATTTCGGCCGTCCTAACAGGAGTGACCACCGAATGAGCCGCCTTGACCTGTTTATCGACCGGATGGTGTCCCAGCGCGCCTGTCTCGACTACGCGATTGCCGAAACGGCGCTGATGTCCGGACCGGTGTACGAACTCGGTCTCGGCAACGGTCGCACCTATCACCACATGCGTGAACGGATCAAAGGCCGCGACATCTATGTCTTCGAACGCGCAATCGCCTCGCACCCGGATTCCACCCCGCCGGAATCCCTCACGATCCTCGGGGACGTGCACGACACACTGCCTGCCACGCTTGAGCGGTTCGGCCCGGTCGCTAGCCTGATCCACGCCGATCTCGGCGGGCATAACCGCGCCAAGAACGATATCTTCGCGCGCGAGATTTCACCGCTTGTCGAACCGCTGCTGGCCGAGGGCGGTCTTATGGTATCGAGCGACCGGATGTATTTCGAGAACCTGACAGAATTGCCGCTGCCGACCGGCGCGGTCGAAGGCCGCTGCTTTGTCTACCGCCGTTAATTCCGCTTCTGACCTACCCACGGGGTGACATACGAGCGGCATATAAGTTGTGTACGGATGCTGTACGGGTTGTGCATGGCCATTTTCGCCCCTCGCGCCGAACCGCCCAGAATTCGCAATAGGAACGCAGAGTAATGAACGAGCCAGCCAAACGGGCCATGAAGAACACCCCCTATGATGCGCTGAGCGTCGGCATGGAAGCGGAACAGACCCGCGTGCTCAAGGCAGAGGATCTTTACGTCTTTGCCAACTCCTCGGGCAACATGAACCCGATGAACCTGCCCCGGGTGGACGGCGATGGAGACGGCAAGCCCGAGGCCATCGCACCGGCCATGTGGATGGCATCGCTGATCTCGGCCGTCCTTGGCTGCGACCTCCCCGGGCCGGGCACGACCTATCACAGCCAGACCCTGCGTTTCGTCAATCAGGCCCATGCGGGGGATACGCTCAGGATCAAGGTGCGTCTGACTGCCAAGGGCGAAGGCAGGCTGGTCAGCTTTGACACCTGGGTCGAAACCGAAGACGGACGCCCCATCGTCGAGGGCGAGGCACAGGTGGTCGCGCCCGAGAGACCGCTGGATTTCACGGCGCTTGATGTGCCGGGGCTGACGGTGCGCAGCCACAAGCATTTCGACCGGCTGCTGGAACTGGCCGCGCCGCTTGATCCGATCCCGACCGCCGTTGTCGCGCCGGAAGAGCCCGATGCGCTCGCTGGTGCATTGCTGGCGGCGGAGCACACGCTGATCACCCCGATCCTGATCGGTGATCCCGAAAAGATCGTCGCGGCTGGCGAGGCAGCGGGCATGAGCCTTGCGGGCTACCAGATCATCGATGTGCCCGATCACAAGGCTGCTGCGGAACGGGCAGTCGCACTCGTGCACGAAGGGCAGGCGGCTGCCCTGATGAAGGGCCATCTGCACACGGACGTCTTCCTTGGCGCCATCGTCAAGCGCGAGACGGGTTTGCGCACCTCGCGCCGGTTGAGCCATGTCTTTGTCATGGATGTGCCGGGGCTTGAGCATCTGCTGATGGTGACGGATGCGGCGATAAACATCTCTCCGGACCTGCAGGCCAAGGCGGATATCATTCAGAACGCGATCTATCTTGCCCATTCCATCGGTATCGAAGAGCCGAAGGTCGGCGTGTTGTCGGCGGTGGAAAAGGTCAATCCGGCGATCCCTTCGACGCTGGATGCGGCTATCCTGTCGAAAATGGCGGATCGCGGCCAGATCACCGGCGGTCTGGTGGACGGGCCGCTGGCGATGGACAACGCGATCAACCTCGGGGCCGCGATGACCAAGGGCATCAAGTCGCTCGTGGCGGGTAGGGCCGAGATCCTGATGGCGCCGAACATGGAGGCCGGCAACATGCTGGCCAAGGAACTGACCTACCTCGCCCATGCCCAGTCGGCCGGGATCGTGATGGGGGCCCGCTGCCCGGTCATCCTGACCAGCCGGGCAGATGACGACAAATCGCGCCTTGCCTCCTGCGCGGTGGCGGCCCTTCACGCGGCGCGGGGAAGCGTCGCATGAGCGCGATCCTGACACTGAACGCGGGAAGTTCCTCGATCAAGTTCGCGGTTTACCTGACCGGCGATGGCGATCCCGAATTGCTGCATGTCGGTCAGGTGGAAAACATCGGCGGCGCGGCAGAGCTGAAGCTGCAAGGTAATAAGGCTGTTTCAATTGATGCGACGGATCACGAAACGGCGGTGCAAGCCATCCTGACCGTGGTCGAACCGCTTCTTGAGGGTCGGCGGGTGGCCGGGGTCGGGCACCGGATCGTGCATGGCGGACCTGATCTTGGGGAACCGGCACGGCTCGATCCCGCTACGCTGGAGGCGCTGGAAAGACTGGTGCCTCTGGCCCCGTTGCATCAGCCGCATAATCTCTCGGCGGTTCTGGCTGCGCAGGTTGCCTTTCCGCATGCGGTTCAGATTGGGTGTTTCGATACGGCGTTTCATCGCGGGAAGCTTTTCGTGAACGATGCGTATGGTCTGCCCCTGCACTATTACGAGCAGGGCGTCCGGCGGTACGGATTTCATGGCCTGTCTTATGACTACATCGCCGGAGAGTTGCGCCGCGCGCACCCGGAAATAGCCAAAGGCCGGGTTGTTGTTGCTCATCTTGGCAACGGGGCGTCGCTTTGCGGTCTGCTGGACGGGCAAAGTATCGCCACGACGATGGGGTTTTCGGCGCTGGATGGTCTGGTGATGGGGACGCGGCCCGGACAGCTCGATCCCGGTGTGATGCTTTACCTGATGGATCAGGGCATGTCGTCAGCGGAGCTGACCCAGCTGCTCTATCACAACAGCGGTCTGAAAGGATTGTCCGGGATCGGCAATGACATGCGCGAACTTCTAGCGAGTGAAGCGCCGGAGGCTTCGCTGGCGCTTGACTATTACGTGGCGCGGCTGCGGCGCGAGATCGGGTCGATGGCCGCCGCGCTGGGCGGTCTCGATGCGCTGGTGTTCAGCGGTGGCGTCGGCGAAAACGCAACCGATATACGCGAGCGGGTTGTCGAGGGGCTCGGGTTTCTGGGACTGTCTTTCGATCAAACGGCAAACCGGCAGAGAGAAACAAGGATCAGTAACGGGACTGCCGAGATTCTTGTCATTCCGACCAACGAGGAACTGGTGATCGCGCGCTCGGTCGCGGATCATATCTGACGCCGCTGCCAAATTTTCGAAGAAAATTTAACAAGAAAATTAAATTTTCTTGGCCCGGGGCTGATTGTGCCGCGCAATATGCCTGTTAAGGTCAGGGCTTGGGAGAGTTCTGGTCCAGACGGGCATTGCCCGGTTCGACCGTGGGAGAGGATTTCATGATATTTTACGACTGTAGTACGGCCCCGAGCCCGCGTCGGGCACGCATGTTCATTGCCGAGAAAGGTTTGACGATTGAAACCCGTGAAATTTCGATCGGCACGGGCGAACAGCTTTCGCCGGAGTTTCTGAAGATCAATCCGCGCGCCACGGTGCCGGTGCTCATTACCGAGAACGGCAGCGCGCTGACGGAAAACCTAGGGATCGCCGCCTATCTCGAAGCGCTGCACCCCGAGCCGCCTTTGATGGGCCGTAACCCCGAAGAGAAGGGGCAGGTGCTGATGTGGAACGCGGTTGCCGAGATACAGGGCGGCCAGCCCATCGCCGAAGCCCTGCGCAATGGCAACCCCCGGATGAAAGGCAGGGCGCTGACCGGTCAGGAGAATGTCGAGCAGATCCCCGAGCTGGCCGAGCGGGGCATGAAGCGGGCCAAGTCGTTTTTCAACATGCTCGAGAACCGGCTGCGCGAAAGCCCCTTTCTTGCGACCGATCACCTGACGCTGGCGGATATCACCGCCTTTGTTTTCGTGGAATTTGCGCGGGTCATCAAGCTGAGCATTCCGGAAGATTTCACCGCGACGCAGGCATGGCACGAGAACATCAAGTCGAGACCCAGCGCGCAGCTGTAAGCCGGCAGGGCCGATAAACAGGGAGGAGAAAACAATGGGAGAAGCATTTATCGTCGCCGCCACGCGCACGGCGGGCGGTCGGCGCGACGGCCGGGTCAGCGGCTGGCATCCGGTCGATCTGGCCGCTGCGGTGCTGGATGAGGTCGTTGCCCGCGCAGGTGTCGCGCCGGATGCGGTGGATGACGTGATCATGGGATGTGTCAGTCAGGCAGGCGAACAGGGGCTGCATTTCGGCCGCAATGCGGTTCTCGCCTCGAACCTGCCGCGTTCGGTGCCGGCGGTAACCATCGACCGGCAGTGCGGGTCGTCGCAGCAATCCATCCATTTCGCCGCTCAGGCGGTCATGTCCGGGGTGCAGGATGTGGTCATCGCTGCCGGTGCGGAATCCATGAGCCGCGTGGCCATGGGGTCTACCGGACGCTGGTCGAAACATCCCCAGCCGGGCAGCCCGTCGAGCCCGGGTATCGACCGGAACTATCCGCAGACCATCTTTTCGCAGTTCACCGGGGCCGAGATGATCGCGGACAAATGGCAGCACAGCCGCGAGGATTTGGACGCTTTTGCGCTCAAAAGCCACCAGCGCGCGGCGGCGGCGGCCGATAGCGGCGCGTTTGACGACGAAATACTGCCGCTCAAGATCCGCACTGAAGATGGCAGCGAGATGCACACGCGGGACGAGGGGATTCGTCCCGATGCCACGATGCAGAGCATCGGCGGCCTGCGCACGCTGGTCGAGGGCGGCAAGATCACCGCCGGGAACGCCAGCCAGATCTGCGACGGCGCTGCGGCCGTCATGGTCGTGTCTGAACGCGCGCTCAAGGAACACGGTCTGACACCGCTCGCGCGGATACATGAGCTGACGGTGACGGCGGGCGATCCGGTTGTGATGCTGGAGGAACCGCTCTTTGCCACGGACAAGGCGTTGAAACGGGCCGGAATGAAGATCGAAGACATCGATCTTTACGAGGTCAACGAAGCCTTTGCGCCGGTGCCGCTGGCATGGCTTCAGCACACGGGCGCGGATCCCGACAAGCTGAACGTGAACGGCGGCGCCATTGCGCTTGGCCATCCGCTGGGCGGATCAGGCGCAAAGCTGATGACCACGCTGGTTCATGCGCTGCGGGCGCGTGGTAAACGCTATGGTCTCCAGACGATGTGCGAAGGCGGCGGCATCGCCAACGTCACGATCATCGAGGCGCTCTGACATAAGGCAATGGGCAGGCTGGGTTCCGGCCTGCCCGTTGCCAATTCACGCCCGCCGCAGGTGTTTGTGAACGAAGCCAAGCTTGTCGCGGACAGCCGGTTTCAGGACAAACGGATAAAGATCGGCAAGATCCATCGCCCGGTTGATATGGTTGACCGCTAGCGATGTGTCGATTGCCCAGGTCAGAATACGCTCGAAATCATCGTCCGCATAAGCGTCATACCCGTCGGGCGGGCCTTCGGGCAGGGAAAGCCGCGTTGCCGCGACGCTGTCGAGCAGATCGACAAGGTGCAAAAGATGGGCGGTTGTCTCGGCCCAGTCCTCATGCGGATGTGCGCTTGCATAGCTGGTGATGTACTGCTCTCCCGCTTCTTTCGGCTGATCGTAGTGCCGTTTGAGCGCTTCGCCGTAGTCCTCGCGCTCATCACCGAACACCGCGCGGAAACGGTCGGGAAACCCGTCTTCCTCGCTTAGCCGCAGATGCAGGAAATGCGCCATCTCGTGCCGCATATGGCCGAGCATGGTCCGGTAAAGCTCGCCCAGCTTTTCCTGTCTTTCGCTCAAGGTCGCGTCGCTCGCTTCGGAGACGTTGATGGTGATGACCCCGTTTCCGTGGCCCATGATGACGTCAGCTTCGCCTTTTGCTGTGTTTTCCGACAGCAACTTGAAAACCGGGCGCGCGCCTTTGTCCGACGGCGTGAACCAGCCCCAGCGGGAAAGGTTGGCCAGCATCCACCGCTTGGCTGTTTCAGTTTCCAGCCAAAGCCGAAGGTTTTCGGCGTGGTCGGTATCCGGAACGGTTTCCGTCATTGCGCAGGACCGGCAATAGCCGTTGCTCTCGGCAATCCAGTTGCACGAGATCTTTTCGCGATTGGCACAGGCCTCACCATCGGCAAGCATGACCTGCCGGTCAGGATCGAAAAACACCTGCTGGCCGCAGGCGCACTGGGTGTTTCTGAAGTAAAGGTTTTGTCCGCATTCCGGACAGGTGAAAATCTGCATGTGTCATGCCCCCAAGGCCAGTCTGGCCAGCCATAATGAACCATTTACCCTGCTTTCGGTTCCTTTCGGAGGTTGTATTTAATATGCCCTGCATCCGGTGCGGATGCTATTTCGGTGCTGCCGGTCGCTAGCGCGCCAGCCGGGCCAGCAACCGGCGCAGGGTTGCAACGTCTTCAGGATCGAAACCAGACACCAGTTTTGCGTCGTATTCCTGCGCCACGCTGCGCAGATCGCGATATGCGGCCAACCCCGCCTGCGTCAGCTCAAGCCGCTCCGAGCGGCGGTCGTTTTCGTCCTTTTTTCGGGTGAGGAACCGGCGATCGGCCAGCTTTTGCACGGCGCGGCTGACCTTTGTCTTGTGAATACGGGCGCGTTCACCGATCTCCTTGGCGGTCATCTCGCCATAGCGGCCGAGGTGGAAAAGAACCCGCCATTCGGTCCGCAGCATGCCATAGCGATTCTTGTAATGGCGCTGAAAGGCGATGCTGGATTCCTCTGCCGCCTGGTTCAGCATGTAGGGCAGGAAATATTGCAGGTCGAAGTCATCTTTTTCACTCATCAGGTCTTCTTGCCGGTTGTTAGTTACAAAATCAACTATTACCTCATGCCCAGAACAAGGGGAGGAGTTCACATGAATCGGCCCAGCAATCCGCATAACATGGTGCAGGCGGCTCAATCCGCTGGCACGACCGAAGGCTACATGCCCGGTTTCGGCAACGATTTCGAAACCGAAGCACTGCCCGGCGCCCTGCCGCAGGGCCAGAACAGCCCGCAAAAGGTTAATTACGGTCTATACGGTGAACAACTCTCGGGCACGGCATTCACCGCGCCCAGTCATCAGAACGAACGTACCTGGTGCTATCGCATCCGCCCCTCGGTCAAACATTCGCACCGCTACGAACGCATCGATTTGCCCTATTGGAAATCGGCGCCGCATGTGGTCGAAAACGTCACCTCGCTGGGCCAATACCGATGGGATGCGGTGCCCCATGCCGGGGAAAGCCTGACATGGCTGACGGGGATGCGCACCATGACCACGGCGGGCGATGTGAACACGCAGGTCGGTATGGCAAGCCATATCTACCTCGTGAATACCTCGATGGAGGACGCCTATTTCTATTCCGCCGACAGTGAATTGCTGGTGGTCCCGCAGGAAGGCCGGCTTCGCTTTGCCACCGAGCTTGGCATCATCGACCTTGAGCCCAAGGAAATCGCCATCCTGCCGCGCGGGCTGCTCTACCGTGTCGAAGTGCTCGAAGGCCCGGCGCGCGGTTTCGTCTGCGAGAATTACGGCCAGAAGTTCGACCTGCCCGGCCGTGGCCCGATCGGCGCGAACTGCATGGCGAATCGGCGCGATTTCAAAACGCCCGTCGCCGCGTTTGAGGACCGCGAAACGCCCTCGACCGTGACGATCAAATGGTGCGGCCAGTTCCACGAGACCAAGATCGATCATTCGCCGCTGGATGTGGTGGCTTGGCACGGCAATTACGCGCCGGTGAAATACGACCTGCGCAATTACTGCCCCATCGGGTCGATCCTCTTCGACCACCCCGATCCGTCGATCTTTACCGTTCTGACGGCGCCCAGTGGGGTCGAAGGCACCGCAAATATCGATTTCGTGCTGTTCCGCGAACGCTGGATGGTGATGGAGGATACCTTCCGCCCGCCCTGGTACCACAAGAACGTTATGTCCGAACTGATGGGCAATATCTATGGCCAGTACGATGCGAAACCGCAGGGCTTCGTCCCCGGCGGCATGAGCCTTCACAACATGATGCTGCCGCACGGGCCCGACAAGGAGGCTTTTGAAAAGGCGTCCAACGCCAATCTCGGCCCCGACAAACTGGATCAGACCATGTCCTTCATGTTCGAAACCCGGTTCCCGCAGCACCTGACCCGCTTCGCCGCCGAGGAAGCGCCGCTTCAGGACGATTACATCGACTGCTGGAGCGATATCGAAAAGAAATTCGACGGGACACCCGGCAAGAAATGAATAATGCTCTGCTCGACCTGATCTTCTGGATCGTCATCTTCGCTGCGCTTTTTCTCGGTATCCGCTGGTTGCAGAAACGCAACCGCGACAAGGACTGATCGCGCCCGCCGCTCCGGCCCAAATCAAAAAGGACCACCATGCCCCTCAAGAAAAGCTGGATCGACAGCGCCAATGACCCGGCGCATCCCTTTCCTCTGAACAACCTGCCCTACGGCGTCTTCTCCATCGGCGAGAATGAACCCCGCTGCGGTGTCGCCATTGGCGACATGATCCTCGACATGGCGGCGGCCGAGGAAACCGGTCTGATCGCGTTGGCCGATTATCCGCTGTTCGATGTCCCTTTCTGGAACGACCTGATGGCCGAAGGTCCCGCCGTCTGGGCCGCCCTGCGCGCGCGGCTAACCGACCTGCTGGCCGACGGCGCGGAGGAGCGAGAAGCGGTCGAAGATCTGCTTGTCCCGATGGCGGATGCTACCCTGCACATGCCGTTCATGGTATCGGAATACACCGACTTCTACGCAGGCAAGCATCATGCCACCAATATCGGCACCATGTTTCGCGGCGCCGAAAACGCTCTGCCCCCCAATTGGCTGCACATTCCTATCGGCTATAACGGGCGCGCCTCCTCGGTCTATGTAAGCGGCACCGAGATCCGCCGCCCGTGGGGCCAGCTCAAGGGCCCGGATGACGACAAGCCCCGGTTCGCGCCCTGCGCCCGCTTCGATCTGGAACTGGAAATGGGCGCCATTGTCGGTACCGACAGCGCCGGCCCGATTACCGTGCAGGAGGCCGATGACAATATCTTCGGCTACGTGCTGCTGAACGACTGGTCGGCTCGAGATATCCAGGCTTGGGAATATCAACCGCTCGGTCCCTTCCAGGCCAAGGCGACGGCCACCACCATCAGTCCTTGGATCGTAACCAAACCGGCGCTCGAACCCTTCCGTACGGATACGCCTGAGCGTGAAGTGGAACTGCTTGACCACCTCAAGGATTGCGGTCCGATGCTGTATGACATCGAACTCGAGGTCACCCTCGCACCCGAAGGCAAATCCGAAACCACCATCGCGCGCACGAACTACAAGGAAATGTACTACTCCTCGGCCCAGCAGCTCGCGCATCACACCACGGCGGGCAGCCCGATGTATGTCGGCGACCTGCTCGGCTCGGGCACCATCTCCGGCCCCGGCAAGACTGAACGCGGCTCGCTCATCGAACTCAGCTGGGGCGGCAAGGAACCCGTCACCCTCGACAGCGGCGAGACCCGCAGCTTCCTCGAAGACAATGACACGCTGACCCTGCGCGGCGCCGCCCGTGGCGATGGCTACACGATCGGCTTCGGCGACTGCACCGGCAAACTCCTTCCGGCGCTCGACGATCCGTATAAACGCTGACCCCTTCTTTGGGTTCTTAAAATATCCCCGCCGGAGGCTCCCGAACCTGCCCCGGGCGCGACACTGAAAAGAAAGGCACCACCATGGCCAAGGCATTCGCTTCTCAGGGCGACATGAGCGAAAAGAACATCTCCTTCACCGAAGTGGGCGAGGGTCTTTGGGCCTTTACCGCCGAGGGCGACCCCAATTCCGGCGTGATCATCGGTGATGACAGCGTCATGATCGTCGAGGCGCAGGCCACCCCGCGCCTTGCCAACAAGGTGATCGAAAAGGTACGCGAAGTCACCGACAAGCCGATCACCCATGTGGTAATGACCCATTACCACGCGGTCCGGGTGCTGGGCTGCTCCGCCTTCAACGCGCAGACCGTGATCATGGGCGAAAAGGCCCGGGCGATGGTTGTCGAGCGCGGACAGGAAGACTGGGATAGCGAATTCCAGCGCTTCCCGCGCCTGTTCGAAGGCCATGAAAGCATCCCCGGCCTGACATGGCCGACGACCACCTTCAACGACCGCATGACCGTCTACCTCGGCAAACGCCGGGTCGATCTGATGCATCTTGGCCGGGCGCATACCGCGGGCGATATCGTCGCCTATGTGCCGGATGCCAACACCATGTTCACCGGCGATATCGTCGAATACCACTCGGCCTGCTACTGCGGCGACGGGCATTTTCATGACTGGCCCAAGACGCTGAACAACATCCGCAATTTCGATCTCGACGCGATCGCGCCCGGGCGCGGCGATGCACTTGTCGGTCGCGAGATGGTCAATGCGGCGCTCGATTCCACCGAGGATTTCGTGCGTTCCACCTATCGCCCGGCGGCACGTGTCGCGCTCAAGGGCGGCACGCTGAAAGAGGCATGGGACGCCGTGCGCGCCGAATGCGATCCCAAGTTCAAAGATTACGCGATCTACGAACACTGCCTGCCGTTCAACGTTGCCCGCGCCTATGACGAGGCGCTGGATATCGACACGCCGCGCATCTGGACCGCCCAGCGCGACGTCGAAATGTGGGAGGCCCTTCAGGGCTGACCGGAAACCCGGCCCGGCAGGTCGATTGCCGTGCCGTTTATTCATGCGGCGACGGGGAGTTGGTGTGCCGCAATGGGATCAAGGGGAGGAGTTCCGATGGCCGGATACAAATACGAGCCGTTCGATTACGTAAAGCCGCCAGAGCTTTCCGGCGCGGCGCCGGCTCGCTATCCGGTCGCGATCATCGGGGCAGGCCCCATCGGGTTGGCTCTCGCCATCGACCTTGCCCAGCGCGGCATCAAGAGCGTGGTTCTGGACGACAACAATGTGGTGTCCGTCGGCAGCCGCGCCATCTGCTGGGCCAAGCGCACGTTGGAAATCTTCAACCGGCTCGGGGTCGGTGAACGGATGCTGGAAAAGGGCGTGACCTGGAAGATCGGGCGCAATTTCCACGGCGATCAGGAGATCTACAATTTCGACCTGCTGCCCGAGGATGGCCACAAGTACCCGGCCTTCATCAATCTCCAGCAATACTATGTCGAGCAGTATCTCGTCGAACGCGCCCGCGACTTCCCCGAGTTGATCGAGCTTCGTTTCAAGAACAGGGTGACCGGCCACGAGGATCACGGCGACCACGTGACATTGACCGTTGAAACGCCCGACGGCACCTATGAAATGGCCGCAGACTATTACATCGCCTGCGACGGGGCCAATTCCGCGACACGCGAACGCATGGGCTTGGATTTCACCGGCCAGACCTTTCAGGAACAGTTCCTGATCGCCGATATCGAAATGGAGGACAGCCCCTTTGGCGAAAACGCGGTGCCGGAACGCTGGTTCTGGTTCGACCCGCCGTTTCACGAAGGCAAGTCCGCCCTGCTGCATGCCCAGCCGGACAATATCTACCGGATCGACCTGCAACTGGATGTTGATGCCGATGGCAAGGCGGAATCCGCGCCGGAAAAGGTGCTGCCCCGGATCAAGGCCATCGTCGGGGACAAGCCCTTCCGGCTCGACTGGGTAAGTGTCTACAAATTCCGCTGTATCAAGCTCGACCGGTTCGTGCATAACCGGGTGATCTTTGTCGGAGACAGCGCCCATGTGGTCAGCCCTTTCGGCGCGCGGGGTGGCAATGGCGGCATTCAGGATGTCGACAATATCGGCTGGAAACTGGCGGCGGTGCTGAAAAGCGAGGCACCCGCAGAGTTGATCGAGACCTATCACGAGGAACGCAGCCATGGCTCGGCCGAGAACATCCTCAACTCAAGCCGCGCGACGAATTTCATGACGCCCAAGACCCCGGTCGAGGCCCTGTTCCGGGCCGAGGTGCTGAAGCTTGCCCATGACCAGCCCTTCGCACGACGGCTGGTGAATTCGGGCCGCCTGTCGCAGCCCTGTTCGCTGGCGGGGATGCGGTTGCAAAGCCCGGGTGTCGCACCGCTGGAACCGGGGCAGCCCCTGCTGGATGCGCCGCTCGACGGTGCGGATGGTCCCACCTGGCTGCTCGACGTGGTGCCACCGCAATTCTGCCTGATCGGCTTTGGTGAGGTCGATCTGCCCGATGTGCCGGGCGTGGCCCGTATCGGCATTAACACGATCCGCGAATATGCCTGTTTCAACTCGCGCGATGGGTTTGCCACCAAACGTTACGGGCAGCAGGGCGTCTACCTGATCCGTCCGGACGGTCACGTCTGCGCGGTCTTCAGCGAACCCGACCGGCATGACGTTGAACGCGCCTGCGCCCGGGCGCAGGGCAAAATGATGGAGCAGGCGGCATGAGCGACAATCTCGGTCCCTATCAGGACGATTTCTACAATGCCCTGATGGATGCACACGCGGGACTGAGCGAAGAGGCCAGTCACGCGCTGAACGCCCGACTGGTGCTCATGCTAGCCAACCGTGTCGGTGACATCGAAACCCTGAAGGACATTCTCGAAAAAGCGCGGGAATACAACGATGAGTGACGTGGTTCTCTTCGACTTCTGGCGCTCGTCGGCCAGCTATCGTTTGCGTATCGCGTTGAACCTCGCGGGTATCACTTACAAATCGGTCCCCGTGGACCTGCCGACAAAGCAGCATAAGACGCCCGAACATCTGGAACGGAACCCGCAGGGATTCGTGCCGGTTCTCGACATTGATGGTCTGCGGATGACGCAATCACTGGCGATTCTCGACTATCTGGACCAGACACGCGGCCTTGGTCTTCTGCCGCAGGAGCCTGCTGCACGTGCGAAAGCGACGGCGCTGGCCCATGCCATTGCTGTCGATATCCACCCCGTCTGCAATCTTCAGGTCGCCGCCTATGCGGTGGAAATCACCGGCCGTGAAGAGGCCCGCGCCGATTGGATGAAACGGTTCATCCGGCCCGGGATGGTGGCATTCGAAAAGCTGCTCGAAGGGTTTGAGCAAAACCCCTATTGCTGCGGAAACCAGCCGGGACTGGCCGATATCTGCCTGATGCCCCAGGTCTATAACGCCAACCGTTGGGGCGCGGAGATCGACGATCTGCCACGGGTAAGCGCAGTCGCTAGGGCATGTGCCGAGCACCCGGCCTTTGCGGCGGCGCATCCGGACAAATGGCAGCCCACGGCCTGACCTGACCGCGCGCCGCGATGCAGCGCAAGTGGCAGGCTCTTGCGATCCTTTCCGGGGGCCGCGTCAAAAAGCTTGCCAGATCACGAATGTGTGTGAAACTCGGATCGCTTTCTGGTTGTGGAAATTCATTCTGCACCCAGTGACATATCTGGGAGGATACACATTGAAACTAAGGTATTTGGCAAGCGTCGCTTGCGTCGTTGGCTTGACTGCGGGGATGGTCAGCGCGCAGGACTGCGAAGAGTCGAAATGGGGGGCGGAGGATACCGCTGGGTCTGCGAACCTTGTCAGCCCCGAGCGGACACTCGAAGCCGCAAAGCTGATCAAGCAGGGCAAATCCATGCCGCTTGGCATCGTCATCGATGCAGAGACACCGGCATTCGCGCCCCGGTCGCTTAATCTGCAGGTGGTGCAGCCCAACCAGCAAGGCGGGCAAAAGCTGACGCAATTCGGCTACCCTGGAAACTACAACGACGACATCCTGCAGACCTGGGTCGGGATCGGCAGTCAGATCGACGGGCTCGGGCATCTGGGCGAAAAGGGTTACTATTACAACTGTCTGGACGAAAAAGAGATTTCAGTCATCACGGGTCTGACCAAGCTTGGCGTCCATGACATTCCGCCCCTTGTCGGGCGCGGTGTCATCATCGACATGGCGAGCCATGCGGGCAAGGACGTGATGGAGGCGGGTGAGCATTTCGGCGAGGCCGAGATCAAGGCCGCCGCAGAGGCACAGGGGGTGGAGATCCGCGAAGGCGACGTGGTCCTGTTCCACACCGGCTGGACCGAGGGGAAGCTGGAAAGCGAGCCCGAGGCATGGGTCTCGGGCGAGCCGGGGATCAACGTGGAAGGGGCGCGCTATGTCGCGTCGTTGAACCCAATGGCGGTCGGAGCCGATACATGGGGGCTGGAGCCTATCCCGCCAGCCGAAGGGGATGGGGCGTTTTACGGCCATGTCGTGTTCCTCAAGGAGAACGGCATCTACATCCTCGAGACGATGAATACGGGTCCGCTCCTGCGCGAGGGCGTGAACGAGTTCATGTTCGTGCTCGGACAGGCGAGGATCCGGGGAACGGTGCAGATGATCATCAACCCGGTTGCTCTTTACTAAGTGATTTCGGATCGCTGCGCGATCCGACAGGGGGGCGGGGGCTGCGCCCCCGCCCCTGCTTTAGTTAGGGTGGCTTACCTGCATTTCAGCCCGGTCTCTGACTGGCTGGGTGACAGAAATCGGTTGGAACGTAGGAAAGCCCGACGCCCGGTTCGGAGGCGAGACTGCCCGAAAGGCGGCAGCGACCGCTGAACTTCAAAATTACCGCCGGGTGCCAATCACTCCGGCGCTCGAATCCGCATCACGGTAACGACCGGGATGATCCACCCGAAGTTGTGATGCTGCATAGCTGCTATCGGCGACACCTGACATGAAAGTGTTGAGCCAAGGGTAGGAATTCCTGTCGGAGTCCGATCTGTTACATGACATGTCGTTGACGTGCATGCCCTTTCCCCTCTGCAGGGTCTGATCGGATTGTATGTCCAGCCACAACAGGGAATGACAATTCAGGGAATTGCACGGACCCGACTGGCCATCCGGGCTTTGCCACCGAACCAACTGACCGGACCCTATGCTTGACATCCATGACATGGTCCCGACAACTATTTGAATTATAAACAAGGAGGGCACGACCCTCCAAACAAGAAACGAACCAACCGAGAGGAAGAAAATGACATTTTTTACGCGAACCGGCAGACCGCTGCCAAAGTCGATCACGGAATCGGCGGGCAAGGTCGGCAATGATCCGGTCAATCGCCGGGAATTCCTGGCTCTGGCCAGCGCCTTCGGTGCCACGACTGCAACGGCTTACTCGATGCTTGGCATGGCCGCGCCAGCCTATGCCGAAAGCCACGCCCAGATGGGCGGAACCGTCCGCATCCAGCAGGAAGTGCGCGCCCTCAAGGATCCGCGCACCTATGACTGGAGCCAGATCGCCAACTTCTCGAACGGCTGGCTGGAATATCTTGTCGCCTGGGAGAACGACGGCACCTTTACCCCGGTTCTGCTGGACAGCTGGGAAATCAACGACGACGCAACGGAATACACGCTGAACGTCCGTCAGGGCGTCAAATGGAACAATGGCGACGATTTTACCGCGGAAGACGTTGCACGCAACATCGCCGGCTGGTGCGAAAAGGGGCTGGAAGGCAACTCCATGGCCGGTCGTTTCGCCGTTCTGATCGACGACGAGACCGGTGAAGCGCTTGAAAACGCAATTGAAGTCGTCGACGACCATACAGTGAAACTGCACCTGCCGCGTCCCGATATCACGCTGATCGCAGGCATGGCCGACTATCCGGCCTCTATCGTGCACTCCAGCTTCAGCGCCGACTCGATGCTCGAAAATCCCATCGGTACGGGGCCCTACCTGCCGGAATCGCTCGAAGTGGGTGTCAAAGGCGTGCTGGTGCGCAACGAGGACCACACCTGGTGGAACGAAGGTAACGGCGCGTGGATGGACCGGGTCGAGTTCATTGACTACGGCACCGATCCCTCGGCATGGGTTGCGGCGGCGGAATCAGACGAGATCGACATGCTCTACTCGGTGGATGGCGATTACATCGACATCATCGGTTCCTTCGACGGCTGGGCGCAGCATGAAATCGTGACCGCCGCCACCGTCGTTGTCCGTCCGAACCAGATGGCCGAAGTCGATGGCATGAAGCCCTACGCGGACCTCAAGGTGCGCAAGGCGATCCAGCTGGCAACCGACAACAGCGTCCTGCTTGAATTGGGTTACGGCGGTCGCGGGCAGGTGGCTGAAAACCACCATGTCGGTCCGATGCACCCTGAGTATGCCGAACTTCCGCCGCTCGAGCATGATCCGGAAGCCGCGCTGGAACTGCTGAAAGAGGCCGGTATGGCCGATTTCGAAATGGACATCGTTTCCATCGACGACGGTTACCGCAAGGACACCACCGACGCGGTTGCCGCGCAGCTGCGCGACGCCGGTTTCAACGTCAAGCGGACGGTTCTGCCCGGGTCGACCTTCTGGAACGACTGGACCAAGTACCCGTTCAGCTGCACCAACTGGAACGCCCGTCCGCTGGGCGTGCAGATCTGGGCGCTGGCCTACAAGTCGGGCGAGGCATGGAACGAATTCGGCTATAACAACCCCGAATTCGACGCGGTGCTGGAAAAGGCGCTGGCCACGGCCGATGTCGATGCCCGCCGCGAGCTGATGGCGAAGGGCGAAAAGATGCTGCAGGACGATGGCGTGACCATCCAGCCCTACTGGCGGTCGCTCTACAACCACACCAAGGACAATCTCGAAGGCGGGAACCACCATATCTCCTTCGTGATCCAGCCGTCCAAGCTGCGCTGGGTGTCCTGAACCGGATTGAATTGATCGGAAGGGCTGCCTTCGGGCGGCCCTTTCTTTTTGCCGCATGCCCATCCGCGGCAGGTGCTTGAAATCCGGGGAAAAGCCGGGAACGATCAGGTCGCGGCAACAGGGAGAGCATAATGGCGGGGCATGGCTATCAGGGCGGGCGGCTGAACTTGCCTTTCGTCGGCATCTGTACCTTCGGGAAATACCCTTACGTGTCCGATTGGGATGCGATCAGTGCAGATGTGGCGGTAATGGGCGCGCCCTTCGATGCCGGAACGCAATGGCGCTCGGGTGCGCGCATGGGGCCGCGCGGCGTGCGCGAGGCCTCGACCCTTTTCGCCTTTGGCCATGCGGGGGCTTACGATTTCGAGGATGACATCACTTATCTCGACCCGGCCAAGGTAAGCATCGTCGATATCGGAGACGCCGATATCATCCACACGGATACCGAACAAAGCCATGCCAATATCGAATTCGGCGTGCGCAAGATGCTTGCCGCCGGTGCTCTCCCGGTTGTGATCGGTGGGGATCATTCGATCAATATCCCCTGCATCAATGCTTTTGACGATCAGGATTCGATCCATATCGTCCAGATCGACGCACATCTCGATTTCGTCGATGAACGCCACGGGGTTCGGTTCGGGCATGGCAACCCGATGCGGCGTGCGATTGAAAAATCCTATGTGACCGGGCTGACCCAGATCGGCATCCGCAACGTCTCTTCGACCGCACGCGAGGGCTATGTCGAGGCGCGCGCGATGGGCTCGGATATCCAGTCCGTTCGCCACCTGCGCCAGATGGGCGTGGCGGCGATGGTTGATCGTATCCCTGCCGACGCAAGGATCTACCTGACACTCGATATCGACGCGTTCGACCCTTCTATCGCGCCGGGCACCGGAACGCCCAGCCATGGCGGGTTTCTTTATTACGAGGTGCTTGAGCTGATCGATGCGATTGCGCGGCGCAATCCGGTGGTCGGGATCGATCTTGTCGAAGTGGCCCCCGATTACGATCCGACCGGCGGGACCAGCATCCTCGCCGCTCAGATTCTGCTGAACACCATCGGGCGGGTCCTGCATCATCGCGTATAGGCGCACAGGGTTTGTGCCACCTGCCGCGTTTTCCTGGCGCGACGGCAAGGCCATATTCGACCAAAGGGTCATCCCGCGCCCGGTCAGACATTAGGAGGGGGAAATGAACAAGAACATCCACGGCTTTCACGCCCATGTCTATTATGACGCCGGCACCATCGATATTGCCCGCGAGGTTTGCGAGGCGGCCCGCGACCAACTGCCCGTCGAAATGGGCCGAATGCATGAAAAACCCGTTGGGCCGCACCCGGCGTGGAGCTGCCAGCTTGCGTTCGGGCCAGAGGCATTTGCCGACGTGGTCACGTGGCTGGCGATGAACCGGCGCGGACTGACGGTTTTCACCCATCTCGAAACCGGGGACGAACTGGTCGATCACCGCGACCACGCGATCTGGATGGGATCCATACCGGCGCTAAAGCTGGACATGTTCGAAAAGTAAGCGGAGGAAATAATGAGAAAGATACAGGTTCAGGGCGTGCATCACATCACGCTGACCGGCGCGGATCGCCAGACATCCATCGATTTCTGGGAGGGGTTGCTGGGCATGCCTTTCGTTTTCGATCAGCCCAATCTGGACAATCCGAAAGAGGGCCATCTCTATTTCGATCCCGGCGATGGGCGGCTGATCACGATCTTTACCAATGAATCGCGCCGACCCGACCCGCGCCGCACTCCGACCGAACCGGGCTGTGTTCATCACCTTGCCTTCAACGTCAGCAAGGCGGTGCATTCGCAGGTCATCGAGCGGTTGGATGAACGCGGGATCAAGCATTCCGGGATCAAGGACCGGGGCTTCATGGATTCGATCTATTTCAAGGATCCGATGGGGCTCTTGATAGAACTTGCCTGCTACCGGTTCGAGCCGCCGGAAGGCTGCCGCCATGCCGACGTGATGATCGAGGCGCACCGCATCCGGGTCGAACGCGGCGATAGCCATATTCAGGAAGTGCACCTTGCGGATGCGATCCAGCTTTTGGTCGAACGCAGCCAGCAGACGCTGTCGCAGAACCGAGCGCCGCAGAACCCATACTAACGGCTTGCCAGCCGCTGTGACGTGGCTGGCACTATTTTTCCCAATGTGAAAAATATTGCACAATATAGAAAGTATAGTTACTGTTATTGGAAGGAGCAGGACGCGATTCCCGGGGGAGGGGCATGGCGACAATTTCGACAATCGACATTCTTGGTGGGGGACCGGCCGGTCTCTATACGGCGATCCTTTTGCGGCGCGCTTTGCCGGATGTCGCGGTGCGCGTGACCGAGGCGAACCCTCGCGATGTGACATGGGGGTTCGGCGTCGTTTTTTCCGATCAGGCGTTGGATTTCCTGAACGCGGATGACCCGGAAACCCATGATCTGATCGCCCCGGAAATGGAGCGCTGGCGCAACATGACGCTAAACCACCTGCAGGGCACCGTGGTGCTCGACGGGATCGGGTTCTCGGCCATTGGCCGCCTTCATCTCTTGCAGATCCTTCAGGCCCGGGCAGAAGCCCTTGGTGCCGAGCTGCGTTTCGATCATCCGCTGACTGATCTGAATGACCTAACGGGCGATCTGGTCATCGGGGCGGACGGGTTGAACTCTCTCATCCGCAACGCCGATCCAGAGGCATTCGGAACGTCGATCTCCTATATGGAAAACCGCTTTGCATGGTTTGGTGCGCGCCGTCCCTTTGACACGCTTACCCAGACCTTCCGCGCTACCGACAAGGGCGCGATGAACGCGCATCATTACCGGTTCACCCCGGACATGAGCACCTTTATCGTCGAATGCGACAAGGACACCTTCTTTGCTGAAGGCTTCGACCAGATGGACGAGGCCGCGACCGCCAGCCGCTGCGAGGAGGTCTTTGCCGATGTGCTCGACGGTGCCCCGCTGGTGGCGAACCGGTCGATCTGGCGTCAGTTCCCCAAGCTCTGGTGCGAAAATTGGTATTCCGGAAACCGGGTGCTGCTGGGCGATGCGGTCCACACAGCGCATTTCTCCATCGGCTCCGGCACGCGCCTTGCGATGGAAGATGCCATCGCGCTTGTCGCCGCCCTGAAGGACAGCCGCGACCCTGCCGTCGCGCTGCCGGCCTATCAGGCGGCACGCCAGCCGATTGCGAAAAAAATCGTCGATGCGGCCAATACGTCCAGCGCATGGTACGAAGATTTCGCGTCCAAGATGGACAAGCCGCCGCTCGATTTCGCCTTTGACTATGTGACCCGCTCGGGCCGGATCGATATGGACCGGCTGCGCAAGCTGTCGCCGGAATTCATGGCCGAATACGAGGCCTACAAGAACCCAGAGGTTACCGACCCCGTGGGCGATACGCCCGGTGGCCGCAATATCGGTTTCGATCATGCCGCGCAAAAGAACTGCAGTGCGATCCTTTGGGACAACCTGCCGGACAACGCCGACAAGGCCGCGGTGATCGGCCCGGCCGGTACGCTGAGTTACGGCGAACTCTGTGCTAGAGCCGCGCGCTGGGGCAATGCGCTGAAATCAACCGGCCTGCGGAAAGGCGACCGCATCGCGCTTTTCATGGATGACACGCCCGAGTACCCGGCGGCCTTCTTCGGCGCGGTGCGCGCCGGTTTCGTGCCGGTCCTGCTCAATACGCTCACCACGCCCGACCTTCTGAACTTCTATCTCGCCGATACCGGGGCGGAGGTCGCGATCTGCGATGCGGAATTCGCTGAACGTTTCAGCGCCGATGTCACCAAGGGCACCCGTTTGCGCAAAATGGTCGTGGTCAACGGTGCCGGGCTCGCCGGTCAGACGACGGCAGAGGATTTCCTGCTAGATCAGTCTGAGACGCTTGGTTGCGCCGATACCGGGCCGGATGACATGGCTTTCTGGATGTATTCCTCGGGCAGCACCGGGCGGCCCAAGGGGATCGTGCACCTGCATCACGACATGGCTTATAGCCAGGAAAGTTTCGGGGCACATACGCTAAAGCTGAACGCCGATGACATCTGCTTTTCTGTGCCCAAGATGTTCTTTGCCTACGGATTCGGCAACTCGGTGACCTTTCCCTTTGCGGCTGGCGCTACAACCCTGCTGATGCCCGGCCGTCCCGACCCGGCGCGTATCCTCGAATTGATCGAGACCTACCGCCCCACGGTGTTCTTCGGACTGCCCACGCTTTACACGGCGCTATGCCGGAACGAGACAGCCAGGCAGCGCGATCTCTCCTCGCTACGCCAGTGCATGTCGGCGGCGGAAATCCTGTCCGAGGACGTGTTCAACCAGTGGAAATCCCTGACCGGGCTGGCCCCGATCGAGGGGCTGGGTTCGACAGAGATGCTGCATGTCTACCTCTCGAACACCATCGAAGAACAACGGCTGGGCGCGGCGGGCAAGGCGGTGCCGGGTTATGAGATCAAGCTCTGCGATGCCGAGGGCAAACCGGTTGCGGCCGGCGAGGATGGCATCATGTACGTGCGCGGGCATTCCTCCGCGCCATGCTACTGGAACCGGCCCGACAAGACGGCGGACACGATGCGCGGCGACTGGATCTATACCGGCGACAGGTTCATCGAAGAGGACGGATTCTATTATTTCCAAGGCCGCTCCGATGATCTCGTAAAGGTCTCGGGACAATGGGTCTGGCCACTTGAGGTTGAGCGTTGCCTGAACGAACACCCTGCGGTTCATGAATCCGCTGTGATCGCTCATGAAATGGGCGACCGCCGCACAACGCTCAGCGCGATGGTGGCCTTGCGGAAAGACACGCCTGAATGTGCGGATCTCACCCGTGATCTTCAGGATTTCGTGAAGAAGTCACTGCTTCCCCACAAATATCCCAGACGCATCCTGTTCGCAGCCGATCTGCCGAAAACCGGAACCGGGAAGATCGACAGGCAAACCATTCTCAATTTGCTTAAAGCTTAAAGTATCATGTTGCTACATCATAGCGGATATGCACAAATGCACGGGAAGACCTCGAAAAACGGGGGGAAGAGCCGGCAACGCAACGGCATCATACCAAAGGGAGTTGAAATGCGAAAAGTCACAACACTGGCGCTGGCCGCCAGCCTTCTGAGCACGGCAGCCTTTGCCGAACCGGTCAAGATCGGTTTTGTCACGACGCTGACAACGGGCGCCGCCGTCATTGGTCAGGACATGACCAACGCGGTCGATCTTGCGATGGAACATCTTGGCGGCAAGGCCGGGGATACAGAGCTTGAAGTCATCTACGCCGATGACGGGTTCGCCCCGGAAACCGGCAAGCAGGCCACCGACAAACTGGTCAAACAGGACGACGTTGATTTCGTCGCCGGGTACATCTGGTCCCACGTTCTGCTCGCCTCGCGTAAATCGGTACTGGACGCGGACAAGATCCTGATCTCGGCAAATGCGGGTCCCAGCCAGATGGCGGGCAAGCTTTGCGACAAGAACTTCTTCTCGACCTCTTGGCAGAACGACCAGACGCCGATGGCGATGGGTGACGTGCTGAACACGCAGGGCGTCAAGTCGCTCTACCTGATGGCGCCGAACTATGCGGCGGGCAAGGACATGACTGCCGGTGTCGAGCGGACTTTCAAGGGCGAAATCGCCGGCAAGGATCTGACCAAGTGGGGCGCGGATGCGCAGCTCGACTTCTCGGCGGAACTGGCCAAGGCCAAGGCCTCCGGCGCGGACGGGCTGTTCGTGTTCTATCCCGGCGCGGCTGGCGGTGCTTTCATCAAGCAGTACCAGCAGGCGGGCCTGAAAGACACGCTGCCGCTTTATTCGGTCTTCACGGTCGACGCGATCTCGCTGCCGAAACTGCAGCAGGCCGGTTTCACCGATGTGCTCGGCTCCAAGGTCACGCAGCAGTGGGACCCCTCGCTCGACAACGAGGCCAACAAGAAGTTCGTCACCGATTTCAAGGCGAAGTACGGCCATTACCCGTCCTACTACGGCGCGCAGTCCTATGACGCGATCATGCTGATCGCCAGCGCCGTCGAAAAACTTGGTGGTGACCTGTCCGACAAGGACGCCCTGCGCGCCGCGCTGAAAGAAGCGGATTTCGACTCTGTCCGTGGCAAATTCAAGTTTGGCACCAACAACATGCCGGTCGAGGATTTCTTCCTGCGCGAAGTGGTCGAGGATGAAGACGGCGTCTGGACCACGAAAGTGGTCGAGACCGTGTATACTGACCACGTGGATACCTACGCGGCCGAATGCAAAATGAACTGAGACCTATCGGTCTCGATAACCGGCCGGGGCATCGCACCCGGCCGGTTTTTTAACGCGGAGAACAAACTTGGATACGTCCCTTCTCGTCATCCAGACATTGAACGGATTGCAGCTTGGCCTGCTGCTGTTCCTTGTGGCCTCCGGGCTTACGCTGGTCTTTGGCATTCTCGATTTCGTCAATCTGGCGCATGGCTCGCTTTACATGCTGGGCGCGTTCTTTTGCGCGACGCTGACGATCTGGCTTGGCAGTTTCATCCTTGCCCTGCTGATCTCGCTCCCGATTACCGCGCTGGTCGGCTATCTGGTTGAACGCTTTGTCGCCCGGCCTCTCTATTCCCGCGATCACCTCGACCATGTGCTTGCGACATTCGGGCTGATCCTTGTCATCGATACACTGACCCACATGATCTGGGGTCCCGAAGGTCTTGCCGTGCCGCTGCCCGACTGGCTGCGCGGGCAGGTGACACTCTGGGGCGATACGGTCGTCCCGACCTTTCGGCTGATGATCATCGGCGCCGGTCTTGCCGCCGCTGGAGGTTTGTTCTGGCTGGTCAACCACACCCGTCTCGGCATGCTGATCCGGGCCGGCGCGTCAAACCGAACGATGGTTTCCGCGCTGGGTATCGATATCGAGATGCTCTTTGGTCTCGTCTTTGCACTGGGCGCGGCGCTTGCCGGGCTTGCAGGGATGCTGATCGCCCCGATCACCGAGGCCAACATCGGCATGGGCAACGGCATCATCATTACCGCTTTCGTGGTCATCATCGTCGGCGGTATCGGCTCGATCAAGGGCGCCTTTATCGCAGCCCTTCTCATCGGCCTGATCGACACGCTGGGCCGGTCGTTCCTTGACGACATCTTCACGCTCTTCATGTCGCCCACCGCTGCCGAAAACTCGGCTCCGGCGATTTCCGCGATGCTGATCTACATCATCATGGCCTGCGTTCTGGCCTTCCGCCCGCAAGGGCTGTTTCCCCCAAAGGTGCGCTGAATGACCCGTCGAACTGTCCTGACAATCGTGGTCATGGTGCTGGTCGGCCTGTTGCCGCCGCTGCTCTACTGGTCCGGAAACGCCTTTTACCTCGACCTCGCCACCCGGCTCGTGATCCTTGCCATCGCGGCAACCAGCCTCAACCTGATCCTTGGCTATGGCGGAATGGTATCTTTCGGCCACGCGGCTTTCGTCGGGATCGGGGCCTATGCAGTCGGCATCCCGGCGCATCATTGGCTCTATGGCGGCATGGATGCCATCGCGACGACCTCGGGCTATGTGCAGATCGCGCTGGCGGTCGGCGTCGCGGGCTTTTTCGCCCTGCTGACAGGGCTGGTCTGCCTGCGCACCACGGGCGTCTATTTCATCATGATCACGATGGCCTTTGCCCAGATGGCTTACTACCTGATCCTCTCGATCGAGGAATACGGCGGAGATGACGGGCTGGTGATCGACACGCGGTCGGAATTCACCTGGATCAGCCTCGACGACCCGATTCAGCTCTTCTTCCTTGCCTATGTTTCGCTTGTGGTCGCGATGCTCATCGTGCGGATGATTGTGAATTCGAGGTTCGGCATGGTGGTTCAGGGCGCCAAGGGCAACCCCGAGCGCATGGCGACGCTCGGTTTCAACGTCTATGCCTTCCGCCTTGTCGCCTATGTCATTTCCGGCGCGATGGCGGGCTATGCGGGCGCGCTGCTTGGCAACTTTACCACCTTTATCAGCCCCGAGATGATGGACTGGTCCCGTTCGGGCGAGTTGATGTTCATGGTTATTCTGGGTGGCGCGTCGACTTCGGTGGGGCCGGTCATCGGCGCGGTGGTCTTTATCGTGCTCGAAGAATTCCTGTCCCATTTCACCGTGTACTGGCATCTCCCTTTCGGGCTGATGCTGATGGCGGTGGTCCTGTTCGCACGCGGCGGGTTCGTCGGCATGCTGACAAAGCGGAAGGGCCGGTAACATGACCGATATTCTGCAAATCCAGTCTCTCAACAAAAGCTTTGGCGGCATCAAGGCCACCGACGATCTGAACCTCTCCGTGCAGACGGGCGAGCTCCACGCCATCATCGGCCCGAATGGCGCAGGCAAGACCACGTTGATCAGCCAGCTTTCCGGCGGGCAGAAACCCGATACCGGTAAAATCCTGTTCAAGGGTCGCAACATCGCCGGGCAACCGGCGCACAAGCGCGCCAGTCTCGGGATTACGCGTTCGTTCCAGATCACCTCGCTGATCATGGAGATGAGCGTTCTCGACAATATCGCGCTGGCGGTGCAGGCGGGCGACGGGCATTCTTTCCGTTTCCTGCGGCCCGCGAGGTCGATCTCGCATCTGCGGGACCGCGCGCTTGAGCTGCTGAAACAGGTTGATCTCGCGGAAAAGGCGGATCATCAGACCGTTGCCCTTTCGCATGGCGAACACCGCCGGATGGAACTTGCCATCGCGCTCGCCTCCGAGGCCGATCTGATGCTGCTGGATGAACCCATGGCCGGGCTTGGTACCCATGAAAGCCACCAGATGGTCGAGTTGCTGCGCGGCATCAAGGGGCGTCACACGATACTGCTGATCGAACATGACATGGATGCGGTATTTGCGCTGGCTGACCGGATCTCGGTTCTGGTCTATGGCCATATCATCGCCACCGGCACACCGGCCGAAATCCGCGATAACGAAGCCGTGCAACACGCCTATCTGGGCGAGGAATAAGCCATGCTCGAATTGAAAGACGTCACCGCGCATTACGGCACAAGCCAGGCGCTTTTCGGCATGAGCCTTGATCTTCAGGCCGGGCAGGTTGCGACGCTGCTGGGCCGCAACGGCATGGGCAAGACCACCACGATCAACTCGATCATGGGCATCGTGAAAGCCTCGGGCGGGTCGATCCGTTTCGACGGGCAGGAACTCGTGGGCCGCGCCAGCTTTCGCACGGCGAACCTTGGCATCGGACTGGTTCCTGAGGGTCGGCAGATATTTCCCAATCTCACGATGATGGAAAACCTTGTCGCAACGGCCAGTAATCACCTTGGCGTCAGCGACCCATGGACGGTGGAGAAGGTCTTTGCTCTGTTTCCGGAACTGGAGACGCGCACATCCTCGATGGGCAACCTGCTCTCTGGCGGCGAACAGCAGATGCTGGCGATTGGCCGGGCGCTGATGACCAACCCCAAACTGCTGATCCTCGATGAGGCGACAGAAGGGCTCGCCCCGCTGGTGCGCCGCAAGATCTGGGACGCGCTCAGCGAAATCAGCAAGGCGGGTATGTCGATCCTAGTGGTCGACAAGAACCTTGCCGACCTGATGCGGATTTCCGACCGGCATTACATTGTGCAGCGCGGAGAGGTTGTCTGGTCCGGGTCGAGCGCCGAATTGCAGGCCGATGAAACGACCCGGCGGCGCTATCTCGAATTCTAAGGCGACGTCTTAAAAATTGACGTCGACGCCGGGCAGTTTCAGTTCTTTCATCATGTCGCGCAACTCTTGCCGTGCGGCCACGTTCGAGATGTTAAGCTGCTTGACGCCGATATCTTTGAGGTCAAGCAATGTCAGGCCGCGCGGGAAAAGTTCACGGAAAACAACGCGTTCGGAGAAGCCAGGCACGATGCGGAACCCGACCCGCTCGGCCAGCATCTTGACCGCGCGTTCCATCTTTTCCTTGTTGACCATGCGCTGGGTGCCGACGCGGTTACGCATGACAACCCAGTCGATCGGCTTCAGCCCGGCCTGCGCGCGCAGCTGACGGGCGTTCCAGACCATTTCGGAGTAGACCGACGGGCCGGTGATCTTTTCGCCCTTGGCATCCGTATGGGCCAGCAGGTCGAAATCGATGAAACTGTCGTTCAACGGCGTGATCAGCGTATCGGCCAGCGAGTGCGCGACCTGGCTCAGGCGTGTATGCGACCCGGGGCAGTCGATGAGGATGAAATCGCTTTGCGGCTCAAGCGATGCCACCGCGGCAGAGAGGCGGTGGTCATAGATGTTTTCGCCCGGGCTAAGCGTTGAAGGGTCGATATCGGGCAGGTCATGGCAATCCGCGCTGGGCAGGTTGAGCCCGGCCTTTGCGAGAAAGGTCTTCCGGTTCTCGGCATAGCGGCCCATGGTACGTTGGCGCAGGTCGAGATCAAGCGTGCTGACCTTGTGCCCCATCCGTGCCAGTGCCGTTGCCACATGCATGGAAACAGTTGATTTTCCCGCGCCGCCCTTTTCGTTGCCGACGACAATGATATGCGCCATTCTTGGTCCCTCAGCCCTGCGGATCGTACCCATTCCGCTTTTTCATTCCACTATATGTTGTGTGTTGGCCGATGGAAAGCCGTGACCGGCTCTAGAGCAGGGATTTAGGGCATTGCGGACACAACTATGGCAGGATGTTTGCTGCCCTAAGCGCCGCGCGAAGCGGGGCAAGCTGGGATTCATAGCGCCGCCAGCCCTGATCGGCCTCATCATGGATCGGTTCACGGACCTGCGCGGCACTTGCCGTCAGGACGGACCGGCTGGAATTCTGGGGGGCAAGGCAGGCGTCGGACCATTCAAGGTCGCAGGCCGATATAATACTGCGAATGGCAGGCTCCGGATTTTGAACCAGCGCGCCGTAGTCTACGGTGGTGATCCGGCCGGGATAGAGCTGCTGCCAGCTGCTCACCAAGTCACGATGCAACAAAAGGTAGGTGGCGATATCGGCGATATCATAGGCAAAACCGTTCCCTCCGCCGCTGAACTTGTGCCGGTAGAGCGACCACGCGACGGCGAGTGGGTTGCGCTCAAGATGCAGTATCTTCGCCTCTGGAAAGGCGGCGCAGATCAGCCCGATCCACCGAAAGTTCAGCGGCATCTTGTCGATGAGTACCGGTGCGCCGTCCGAAAAGTCCCGAAGCCCGTCCAGCACCTCGGTCCGGAAGGTGGCGAGCGTATCGGTGTCGATCCGGTTGTGTTTACCGATCTGCATGGCGCGCAGCACCCGTGCAGCGGCATTGGCGACGACCGCAAGCTCCCCGCCCGCCTGCGTGCCTGGCGCCTGTGACAGGATCTGTTCGACAAGCGTTGTCCCGGATCGCGGTAAGCCCGTTACAAAGATCGGTCGGATCGCCGCCGGGTCCGGATTCTGCAAAACTGGCGCATCGGCCAGCAGCGCCCTGCAAAAGGAAAACCGCGCGGCGTCCCGGCGTATGTCATAGGTAAACGCCTGCTTGCGTAGCCTGTTTCCAATTTCAAGATGGGCGAAAGCCGCGTCGTATTCTCCAAGATCATCCAGCGCCTTGAACATGGCGAAATGCAGCGGCGCGGCGTCGATGTCATCCGGCGCGGCGTTCGATATCTGTGCGTGCAGGTTGGCCAGATGGGGTTCCTGCGCGTGATAGGTGATAACGCGTGACAGGTTGTGATGCAGGTCGGGCTGGTCCGGCGCGAGGACAAGCGCTTGACGATAGAATTCGGCGGCGGTGTGCCGGTCCCCCCGGGCCTGCGCCAGTATCCCAAGGTGATTGAGCGGCCCCGCGTCGATTACCCCGTTTCCCAGCGCTGATTTATGGCAGGCTTCAGCCTCATCGGGGCGCCCGAGGTCACGCAGGGCGCGCCCCTTTATGTCGAGCGCCATCGGATGGCCCGGCCGTATGGAAAGAACCGCCTCGCACGCCTCAAGCGCCCGCGCTGGGCGTCCGAGTGTCAATCGGCACAGAGCAAGGCCAAGCCCGGCGCGCGCCTCTTTTCCGGATCGTTGGAAAGCCTGCTCCCACACACGTTCTGCCGAGTCATAGGCGCGGGTGCGTTCCAGCCACTGGGCCTCGGCCACGAGTTCGGCAACCGGCACATCGTCGATCTGTGCCAGCGCCTGCTGTGCCCGCCGGTTGGCGGGGAACCGTTGCAATACCGCGGTGAGCACGGTCTTGGCTTCTTGGCGGTCGCCATTTTTCAGGGCGCGTTGGGCGCGTTTCAGGGATTGGTCGACAGAGAGGGCAGCAGGCATTGAACATCCGTTCACGGGAACGGACAGAACATCCCCGCATATGGTTTCGAATTCGTCACCTCAAAACGAAAAACGCCGCCCCGAAACGGGGCGGCGTTCGGAATTCGAATGGATCGGGCTATTAGAAGCCGAGACCTTCGTATTTCTTCTTGAACTTGGAAACACGACCGCCGGTATCCATCAGGCGGGTGCCGCCACCGGTCCATGCGGGGTGCACGGAGGGGTCGATATCAAGCGACAGCTGGTCGCCTTCCTTGCCCCAGGTGGATTTCATCTTGACCACGGTGCCATCGGTCATCTTGACGTCGATGAAGTGGTAATCGGGGTGGAGATCTTTTTTCATCGTCCAGCTCCTTACGCGTTTGCGCCACTGAGGGGCTTGTAGTTGGAAACCTCTGCGATCCGGGCAGATTTGCCACGGCGGGCGCGCAGGTAGTACAGCTTGGCGCGACGGACTTTACCGCGGCGTACCACTTCGATGCTGTCGATATTAGTTGAATAGAGCGGGAATACACGTTCCACGCCTTCACCAAAGGAAATCTTGCGAACGGTGAACGAACCGGCAATGCCCTTGCCGTTCTTACGGCTGATGCAGACGCCTTCATAGTTCTGCACACGGGTGCGCGTACCTTCGGTCACCTTGTAACCGACGCGAATGGTGTCGCCGGCTTTAAAGTCGGGAATGGTCTTCCCCAGGTCGGAAATCTGTTCCGCCTCAAGTTGTGCGATAATGTCCATCGCATCTCTCCTACATGCTCGTGGTTTTTCCACGAAGATTTGCGCGGCCTCAGAGCTCTTGGTCTTCAACCGGGTCCCGCCTAAGCAGCCCGCCAGAGTTCAGGTCGTCGGTTCCTTGGTTTGCCGGTCCCTGCGGAAATGCCCTTGGCCGAAGAAAGCGGGGCGTAACACAGACCAGCCACCCGCGAACCGCCAAAGCGATTCCGGATCAGCGTTCCAATAGGGCAAAGCTGGTGTGCAATCAACCCCGCTTTGGGACGATCCGATCCGGCCCCGATTTCCGGGTCGGGCGTTTTCCAAATGCAAATGGCTTTTTACAAGGTCCGCGGCGAAAATTGAACCCGGCGGGCGGTGCAACGGGGCATTATTGCGGGCCCGCATTTGATTGATGTTTATGATTTAAAACAGGGGGTCAGGCCATGTGCGGGCTGTGTGGATTAGGCGATGCGGGATTTGCATCGGAGGCAAAGGGCGATCATTTCGCCGATTGGTCGCAAAGGGCGGCAGAGACGCTGGAAACCGGGCGGGGTGAGACGGAATTTGGCACCTTCTACGATATCCCGTCGGGGACGGGCACCTCGGTCGGGCTAAGCGTCGGGCAGAGGATCAACGCGCAGATCTCGGTGCAGGGCGACACTGACTGGTTCGGCATGCAGCTTGAGGCAGGCCAGACCTACCAGATCAGCCTGCGGGCGCTGTCCTCTGGTGGTCTGGCTGACCCAAAGGTCTATCTATTTGACGACACAGGAAATTTCCTGATCTCGGATGACGATAGGGGCGATGGCGACAACGCGCTGCTGACCTTCACGGCGACCAGAACCGGCGTCTATTTTGCGGGGGCCACCGGGTTTGGCAAGGATGAACAGACCGTCGGCAATTACGAGATCACGCTGGGCGAGGCCAATTTCGACGAAGACACGGTCGGTGACCTGCCGCAGCTTGCGGGCAGCATCAGCGCCGGTGATACGGTTGAAGGCCGGATCGATTACAGCGACGACGAGGACTGGTACGCGATTACCGTTGAAAAGGGCAAAAGCTACTGGGTCACGCTTGAAACCAACCGGACCCAAAGCCCGATCTACTTTCCCGATGCCAGCCCGCTGGCGAATCCCCGTCTGTCGGTGGTGACCGAAAGCCTGAGCGAAATCGCCTTTAACGACGACAACGGCATCACGCGGGATGCCGCCGTGACTTTCAAAGCGAAAAATGACGGGGTCTATTACATCAAGGCGCTGGGTGGTCCGGGCAATACCGGTGACTTCATCCTTAGGGCCGATGAGTTTTCACCGCCGGAACCGCCGTCGCCCATCGACGCGCTGGACTGGGGCGTCAAGTTTAACAAGACCGATATCAGGGTCTATTTCGCCGCGCAGGGCGAGACCTTTGGCGGTGAAACAACCGACCAGCCGTGGAATACCTACGAAGCCGGACAGGCGATGGCAGCACTGGGCGAATACAGCCGTTTTTCGCAGCTCAGTTTCACGCAGGTGAGCAATGCGTCCGACGCGGATTTCTTCATGGTCAAGAATTTCGAGGAAGGCTCGACCACGGGGCGCATGATCCCGCAGGATCCGAATTATTCCCCGGACGAAGGTGTCGGCTGGTTCAACACCAGCAACACGGTCTGGTCGCGCGACAAGGCAGGCGGCCTGCTGGAAAAAGGCGCCTATGGCTATTCCAACTTCATCCACGAATTCGGCCACGGGCTTGGCCTGTCCCACCCGCATGACAACGGCGGGACATCCGCCATCTTCGCCGGCGTGACCGGCAGCGGCGACAAGGGGGAAAACGATCTCAACCAAGAGGTCTTTACCGTCATGTCCTATAACAAGGGCTGGCAGACCGGGCCAAATGGCGGCTCGGGCACCAATGCCTTTGGGATCGCGCGGACGCCGATGGCCTTCGATATCGCGCAGATCCAGAAGAAATACGGCGCGAACGACAGTTATGCCCCGGGCAAGGATTCATATGCGCTCTGGACCGCGAACCAGACCGGCACCGGCTATGAAACGATCTGGGATACCGGTGGCAAGGACAGCATCGTCAACCCCGGCAATGACAGCGCCACGATCGATCTGAGGGCCGCCACGCTCAAGGCTGAACCGGGCGGCGGCGGTTTCGTGTCCTTCGTAAGTGGGGTTTTCGGCGGCTACACCATCGCCAGCGGCGTCAAGATCGAGATAGCGATTGGTGGCGGCGCGGCGGATACGCTGATCGGCAACCGCTTTTCCAACCTGCTGGACGGCAGGGGCGGCAAGGACATCATGATCGGCGGCAAGGGCAACGATAAATACGTACTCAGCCAGTCCGATGACGTGGTGTCGGAATTCCGCAAGGGCGGCACGGACATGGTGATCGCCCGCGATTTCGATATCGACCTGAAGGACTACAAACAGGTCGAAAACGCGCGGATCAAGGGCAAGACCGACCTCGACCTGTCCGGCAGCAAGGGCGCGAACAAGCTCTTGGGTAATGGCGGCGACAACGTGATTTCCGGCAAGGGTGGTGGCGATGTGCTTGACGGCAAGAACGGTGCCGACCGGCTGGACGGGGCCGGAGGTCAGGACACGCTGAAAGGCAAGGGCGGCGATGACCGGCTGCTCGGCGGCGGCAAATCCGACACGCTCGACGGCGGCTCTGGCGACAATATCCTGACCGGCGGCAAGGGGCGCGATGTCTTTGTTTTCAAAGGCAAGCTTGGCAGCAATGACATAACCGACTTCGAGGCGGGGCGTGACGCGCTGCACCTTTCGCAGAAGCTCTGGCAGGGGAAACTGAACGAAGACTCGGTGGTCGATGATTTCGCCGACCTGATCGGCGGCGAGGTTCTATTCGATTTTGGCGGCGGCGCCCAGATCCGCCTTGCCGGGGTTTCCTCACTGGACGGGCTGGCCGGAGACATCGTGCTTATCTGACGGCTCAGTCCTGCTCCGGCTTGTCCTGATGCGCTTGCCAGAGGTCGGGGCGGCGTTCGCGCGTCAGGCGTTCTGACTGCGCGCGCCGCCACTTGGCGATTTCACCATGATGGCCCGACATGAGCACATCGGGGATCTTGCGACCGTTCCATTCGGCGGGCCGGGTGTATTGCGGATGTTCCAGCAAGCCATTGGAAAAGCTCTCTTCTTCGGTCGAGGCCGCGTTGCCCAGCACGTTCGGCAATAGCCGCACCGTGGCATCGATCAGCGCCTGCGCCGCAATCTCTCCGCCGGTCATGACGAAATCGCCAAGGCTCACTTCTTGAATGCCGTAGTGCTCGATCACCCGTTCGTCGATGCCCTCGAACCGCCCGCAAAGCAGCGTCACGCCCGGCCCCGAGGCCAGCTGCCGCATGAGGTTCTGCGTCATCGGCCGTCCGCGCGGCGACAGGTAGATCAATGGCCAGGGGCCGTGAGTGCCCTCCTGCGCCGCATCCAGCGCCGCGCCCAGCACATCGGGGCGCAGCACCATGCCCGCGCCACCGCCCGCCGGGGTGTCGTCGACATTGCGGTGTTTGCCCTCGCCGAACTGGCGCAGCTCGATCGTCTCAAGCTGCCAGAGCCCGTCCTGCAACGCCTTGCCCGTCAGGCTTTCGCCAAGCACGCCGGGAAACGCCGCCGGAAACAGGGTGATGACCTTGGCCTTCCAGACACCGGCCAGATCGGGCGTCGGGGTAATCAGCTCGCGCGGTTTCAGCGTCGGGCGGATGGTCTTGCGCCCGTGCGAGCGGGGCTTGGTTTCAGGCGTGTCGGACATGGGTGGGACTTTCGATTGCGGCCCGCTCCAGCAGGGCGGCCTTGCGCGCGGTCAGGGTTTCGTCATCAAGGGCGCTGCGGTTCAGCGCCAGCAACTCGGGGGCCAGATCCAGAGCCGGTCCGATATTATGCGCGGGTTCCGGCGCGAGTTTAGCGTGCATCTCTTGCGACAGGTCCAACTGGTCGATCAGCAGTTGCGCGGGGCCAAGCCGGGTCGCGGCACATTGTTCAAGCGCGACGGTGTGCAGGCTGGCCGGGGCGATTGAGGCTTCGATCCTGCCAAGCGTTTCGGGGATGGTATCCAGCGGCGTGATTTCCGCGCCAAATTCCTTCAAGTCCTGCTGCAACCGGCTGACACGAAGGTTGTGCAGCCAGAGCGAATTCAGCCAGCTTTCCGGCGCACGGGTCAGGAAACAAAAGCGGATATCGGCATCCGGCCCGAAATGCTCACGCAGGATCACCGCAAGCTGCGCCATCAGCTCTGGCGCGCAGTCATAGCCTTTCTGACCATCCCGTCCGGGCATCCGTCCGGCAAGGTTCTCATGGCTCAGTACGAGATCGCGTGCCGGGTCTACCGGGGCAAGGGTTTCGCGCATTTCCGCCGCGAATTCCTCAAGCAGTTGCGGCGTGCGGAAACGGGAATAGCGCATGGCCAGACGCGCCGCGCCCTTGCCAAGCCTGAACGGCAAAAGCAGCTGCACGCGGGGCGACAGCTCTTTGCGGTTGTTGCGCAGGAAACGCTGGATGGTGGTCGAGCCGGTCTTGTGAAAACCGGCATGGACGATGACCCTTGCCGCCATCAGGGCTTGCCTTGGAAGAGCCCTTCGGGCGGGTCGGCAACAATGCGCCCCGCCCCCAGATCGACGGTAGGGACATTGGCAAGCGTAAACGGCAGCAAAACCGTTTCACCGCCATTTTCCGGTTTGATCTCAAGCAGATCGCCGGCGCCGTGGTTCAGCACCATGATCACCTTGCCCAGCGTTTCGCCGCCGGTATCGACAACCGTCAGGCCGATCAGGTCGGCATGGTAGAATTCGTCATCCGGCAGCGAAGGCAGCCGATCGCGCGGGGCAAAGAGCCTTGTGCCGCGCAGAGCATCGGCGTCTTCCTTGGTCTTCACACCGCTCAGGATCGCGGCGAAACCGGTATTGATAGGGCGGTTGATCGAGACCGTGAAACTCTGGCTGCCGTCCTCGGTGGTGAGCGGCGAATAGGTTTCGATATCTTCGGGCTGGGCGCAAAAGCTTTTCAACCGCACCTCGCCCCGGACGCCGAAAGCGCCAGCGATCGCGCCGACACAGATCAGCTCTGGATTGTCATTCTCTGGCATCGGATGTTCCGCGACCCAAGGGAGAAGGGCAGGCGGCGCAGAGAACCCGCGCCGCCCGGTCCGGTCTTATTCCGCCGATGCTTCTTCGGCAGGTGCGTTTGCTGCTTCGGCGGCTTCTGCTGCCTTGGCTGCCTTGGCGTCGGCCAGTTCCTGAGCTTTCTTGCCCGGGGTGCCTTTCTTCGGGTTACTACGCTCGGTCTTGGCGCGGACGCCCGAAGCTTCGAGCATACGTGCGATCCGGTCGGTCGGCTGCGCGCCCTGATCGAGCCAGTGCTGAACGCGCTCGACATCCATTTTCACGCGGTCTTCGCTGTCTTTGGGGAGCAGCGGGTTATAGGTGCCGAGCTTTTCGATAAAGCGGCCATCGCGGGGCATGCGGGAATCCGCTGCAACGATGCGGTAGAAGGGACGCTTTTTCGAGCCGCCGCGGGCGAGACGAATTTTCATGGCCATTTGAGTTTCTCCTTGTGAATGGCGTGATCCGGGGAATGCCCGGTTATTGCTGGTGTTTCTCGTGGTGGTGAATGACTTCCTGAATGATGAAATTCAGGAAAGCCTTGGCGAATTCAGGGTCGAGATCGGCCTTGAGCGCCAGGTCTTCGAGACGTGCGATCTGCTGCGCTTCGCGCGCGGGATCGGACGGGGGAAGGTCGTGCTCGGCCTTGAGACGGCCGACCGCCTGGGTGTGTTTGAACCGCTCGCCCAGCGTGTAGACGAGAATGGCATCGAGGCGGTCGATGCTTTCGCGGTGTTCTTTCAGAAGGCTGGCCGCGCGGCTGGTGTGGGTGTCGGTCATGAAAGCCTCCGGAAAAGGGAAATTCGGGGGGTGACAGCCGTACACAGGCCGTACACCTCCTGTACACCGCCGCAGCGCAGCATTCGCCGGTTTGCCGGTGTTCCGGCCGTGCGGGGGGTGAAAGGTAAACGATCAGTCAATGGCCCAGCCCTCCGGTTTGAAGAGCGGATCGGCGTAATGGCCGATCTCCATCTCGATCCCGTGCGCGAGCTGCGTGCCCGACAGCGCCGCCGGCGAGGGGTGGCGATAGACCACGTCATTGCCGTCGATGCTGGCGGCGGAATCGTCGCGTTTCGCGCCGAGCCGTTCGGCAAGGCGGATGCTGTCGAGGTTCTTGGGGTCGATATAGCTGACCGCCGTTTCCCAGTTCTGCTGCCGGTAGAAATAGCTTCGCGCCGCATGGGCCGCTTCGAGCGCGTAGCCGCGCCCGGCCTTGTCGGGCCAGATCACCCAGGCGATTTCGCGCTCGGGCCATTTCGCGGGCTGCCAGCCGCCGACCATACCGTAGGTTTCGTCGGTCACGCGGTCATGCACCATCCACATGCCAAAGCCGCGAATGTCCCAGTGGCCGATTTCGGCGGCATAGAGCATCCATGATTCATAGGCGTTCAGTGGCCCGCCCATGAACCGGGCGCGGTAGCTGGTGAAGGTCGCCTTGAAATCCGGGTAATCCTGCGGTTCCGGACCGCGTAAGGACAGACGGGTGGTTTCGATGGTGGGAATCTGGCTCATGCGGCGGCCTCCTCGGGGAGAGGGTGGCGGTAGACATGGCAGGGCTTGTCGAAAAAGGTGATCTCGCGTTCCAGTTTCGCGCCAAGACGTTCGGCCAGCGCGATGGAGCGGGTGTTGTCGGGCTGGATATAGCTGATCGGGCGCGGCAGGTTCTGGTGGCGGGCGGCATGGGTACGGGCGGCCAGCGCGGCCTCGTAAGCATAGCCCTTGCCCTCGAACCCGTTGAAAACGTGCCAGCCGAGTTCGGGCTCGTCCCAGCCGTCGTTGAAGATCATGCCGACGCGGCCGGCGGCTTTGCCGCTGGCGCGTTCCTCGAGCATCCACATGCCATAGCCGCGCAGCGCCCAGTGCCCGTAGGTCGCAAGGAAAGACCCCCAGCTGGCGCGGCGCGGCATCGGGCCGCCGACGAATTCCGCGCGCTCGGAAGCGGCGAATTCGGCCAGAGCGTCGAAATCGCTTTCGCGAGGGCCGCGCAGGATCAGGTTTTCGGTGTCGAAGACCGGAATGGGGAGGGAGAAGCCGCTCATGCGTAGGCCTCCATCCCGCCCTCGGCAAGGTCTTCGGGGGAGGGGTGGCGCCAGACATGCATGAAGCCGTGGCGTTCATGGGTGAAGTCGCCATCATGCCTGCAGCCGAGCCGTTCGGCCACGCGGGCCGAGCCGGTATTGTCGGGTTTCACGAGGCTGATCGCGGTGGTCCAGCCGAGCGTATCATAGGCAAAGCTGCGCGCGGCGGCCCCGGCCTCGGTCGCGTAGCCGCGCCCCTCGAACCCCTCGAAGAGATCCCAGCCGATTTCCGCCTCGGGCCAGCCTTCGGGGTTGAACAACCCGATCAGGCCGACCGGCGTTTTGGTTTCGGTTTCCTCGACGATCCAGCGGCCATAGCCACGCAGGGTCCAATGGCCCGCCTCCATCGCCAGCATGCGCCAGGACGCCTCACGCCCGAGCGGGCCGCCGACGAATTTCGACCTGTCGCTGGCGTAGAAGGCCGCGAAGGGGGCGAAATCGCTTTCGACCGGGGCGCGCAGTGTCAGGCGCGGGGTATGGAGGGTGGGGATCAGCATCAGCCGCGCATCCTCGCGACCCGCAGGGCGGGCCGGGACCGGAGGAGCCTCCGGCGGGGATTATTGAGACCCAAAGAAGTCATGGTCATTTCTTCTTGCCGAAACCGCTGAGCCCGGGGGGAAGGGCGCCGCCACCGAGACCGGGGAGACCGCCGCCGCCCATGCCACCCATGCCGCCAGGGAGCTTGCCGCCCATCTGCTTGGCCGCCGCTTCGAGCGCCTTGGGGTCCATTTGCGAGGGGTCGGGCATGCCGCCCTTGCCGAACATGCCTTTCATGGCCTGTTTCATCATGCCGCCCTTGCCCATCTTGCCCATCTTTTTCATCATGTCGCCCATCTGGCGATGCATCTTGAGCAGCTTGTTGAGGTCGGAGACCTCCATCCCGGCACCGGCGGCGATGCGTTTCTTGCGGCTGGCCTGCAGCAGCTGCGGGGCGGCGCGTTCCTTCTTGGTCATCGACTGGATCAGGGCGATCTGCTGTTTCAGGATCCTGTCGTCGAAACCGGCCTGTTCGACCTGCTTGGCCATTTTACCCATGCCGGGCATCATCTGCATCATGCCCTCCATGCCGCCCATCTTGAGCATCTGTTCAAGCTGCATGCGCAGGTCGTTCATGTTGAACTGACCTTTCATCATGCGCTTCATCATCTTTTCGGCCTGTTCGGCCTCGATGGTTTCCTGTGCGCGTTCGACGAGGGAGACGATGTCGCCCATGCCGAGGATGCGGCCCGCGATCCGGTCGGGCTCAAAAGTTTCGATCGCGTCCATCTTTTCGCCGAGGCCGACGAAGCGGATCGGCTTGCCGGTGACGGCGCGCATCGAGAGGGCGGCGCCACCACGGCCGTCGCCGTCCATCCGGGTGAGGACGACGCCGGTGACGCCAATCTTGTCGTCGAATTCGGTGGCGACGTTGACCGCGTCCTGACCGGTGAGGCCATCGACCACCAGCAGGGTTTCGCGCGGGTTGGCCACGTCGCGCACGGCGGCGGCCTGGGCGATCAGCTCCTGGTCGATATGGAGGCGACCGGCGGTGTCGAGCATGTAGACGTCATAGCCCCCGAGCGCGGCCTGCGTTTTGGCACGCTTGGCGATGGCGACCGGGTCTTCGCCCTTGACGATGGGCAGGGTGTCGACGCCGATCTGGGTGCCGAGGATCGCGAGCTGTTCCATCGCGGCGGGTCGGTTGGTGTCGAGCGAGGCCATCAGAACGCGCTTGCCGTCGCGGTCTTTCATCCGCTTTGCGAGCTTGGCGGTGGTGGTGGTCTTGCCCGAGCCCTGCAGGCCGACCATCAGGATCGGCGCGGGCGGGTTGTCGATTTTCAGCTGGCCGGGGTCGCCTTCGCCACGGAGCACGTCGACGAGGGCGTCATGCACGATCTTGACGACCTGCTGGCCGGGGGTGACGGATTTTGTGACCGCCTGACCGGTGGCCTGATCCTGTACTTTCTTGACGAAATCGCGGGCGACGGGGAGGGAGACGTCCGCCTCGAGCAGGGCGACACGTACCTCGCGCAGGGCGGTTTTGACGTCATCCTCGGAGAGCGCGCCCTGCTTGGTCAGCCGGTCGAAGACACCGGACAGGCGTTCGGAGAGATTTTCAAACATATGCCGGTTCCTTTTCGACCGTTGATATTTGACCCCTAACTTAGGAAGGGACCGCGAAATGCACAAACGCCCCCGTGGGCGCAACGCGCTGACGGAGGGCGATCCCGGCGCAATTAACCGGGACCGGATGGCAGGTGCTATCCGGTATTGGCGCTGCGATAGGGGGTTGGGGCGCGGGAGTCAAGCGTCGTGGGCTTTTCGGCGCCTGCTTAAACGCGAAACGGCGGACCGGGGTGGTCCGCCGTCTGGCTTGTGTTAATGCGTCCAGATCAGGCGGCGAGGGCGCCGATCTCGGAATCGGCCTTGGCCATGCTGGCGTCGGCGTCGATGGCGAGCTGGTCGGCGGCGACGATGGTCACATCGGTGATGCCGACGAAACCAAGCACCGTCTTGAGGTAGGTCGTCGCATGATCGACAGGCGAGCCGACCGGAACGCCGCCCGAGGCGACGGCGAGGATTGCCTTCTTGCCGGTCAGCAGGCCTTCGGGGCCATTTTCCGTGTAACGGAAGGTGACGCCGACGCGGGCGATCAGGTCGATCCATGCCTTGAGCGAGGAGGGCACCGAGAAGTTGTAGATCGGCACGCCGATCACCAGCGTGTCGGCGGCCTGGATCTCGGCCACCAGCGCGTCGGAGAGGATGAGGCTGGCTTTTGCCGCTTCGTCGCGGTCTTCGGCAGGGGTAACGCGGGCGGCGACCCATGTCGGGTCGATATGGGGCAGCGGCTCGGCAGCAAGGTCGCGGATGGAGACGGTGTCTGGGGCGAGTTTCTCGATGACCTTGTCGGTCAGTTTGCGGGTAACGGAACCCGCGCCCGAGGCGGAGGAATCGATGCGCAGAATGGAAGTGGTCATGTCAGTGTCCTCGTGAGGAGAGTGTTTCTGTTCGGAAGGGCCTTTTGGAGGCTGGCCGTATACCGATTGATTTGGCTATTGCACTGGCGAACGCAACGGCCGATTATGAACAGGATATGTGAGTTTCTGCACAGAGCGAGCCATGAAAAATTACGCGGAAGAGCCGTTTGCGGCCAAGGCGGGCCAGACGATGGAGAACTGGGACGAGGTGCGCACGGCGTTTCAGGTCGCGCGGATGGGGACTGTGAGCGGCGCAGCGGATGTGCTGGGCGTTCACCATGCAACGGTGATCCGCCATATCGATGCGCTTGAAGGTCGGATCGGGGTCAAGCTGTTCCAGCGCCATGCGCGGGGCTATACGGCGACCGAAGCGGGCAGCGACCTGTTGCGGGTGGCGCAGGCGACCGAGGACCAGTTCAACCAGCTTGTCGCGCGGCTCAAGGGGCAGGGCGACGAGGTGGCGGGCGAGCTGGTCGTGACCTCGCTGTCGAGCATGGCGCCGGTACTGGTGCCGGTGATGGTCGATTTCCAGCGGATGCATCCGGGGTTAAACGTGCGCTACCTGACCAGCGGGCGGCTGCTTCGGCTGGAATACGGCGAGGCGCATGTGGCGATCCGGGCCGGACGCTCTCCAGACCAGCCGGATAACGTGGTGCAGCCTTTCGTGAGCCAGAATATCGCGCTTTATGCGAGCGAGAGTTATCGTGACGCCTTCGGCCTGCCCGAAAGCGAGGCGGATTTCCCGCAACACTGGTTCGTCGGTCCGGAGGATCCCGACAGCCGGGCGCCTTTCTATCGCTGGCTGCGCGATGCGGTCACGCCGGATCGGATCAGTTTCCGCGTTACCAGCGAGCATTCCGCCCGCGAGGCGGTGATGGCGGGGGCCGGTATCGGGTTCATCGGGCAAAGCGAAGCCAAGCGGATTCCCGGCTTGATCGAGGTGATGCCGCCGCGTGAGGAATGGACCGCACCGCTCTGGCTGGTGACTCATGTGGACCTGCACCGGACCAACAAGGTGCAGGCCTTTCTGACCTTCCTGAAACAGCGGGCGCAGGAATGGGTGTGCTGAACCGCGACGGCGAGGGGTTGTCCCCCGCCGCGAAGGGGCATTTGGCGATGCTGGCCTTTTCGGCGCTGGTGGCGGGATCCTTCTCGCTTGGGTCGATGGCGGCGAACGAGATCGCCCCGGCGGCGCTGAACGCGGTGCGGTTCGCGATTGCCGCCGTGGTTATCGGGGTGGCGGCTTTTGCCACGACGGGCGTGTCGCGAAGCGCGTTGCAGGCGCCGTGGCGCTATCTGGTGCTGGGCGGGTTGTTCGCGATCTATTTCGTGCTGATGTTCGAAGGGTTGAAAACCGCGCGCCCGGTGAGTGCGGCGGCGGTGTTCACGCTGGTGCCGCTGATGGCGGCGGGGTTCGGCTGGCTGCTGATGCGGCAGGTCACGACGCCGCGCATGGCGCTGGCGCTGGCAATTGGCGGTGTCGGTGCGCTCTGGGTTGTGTTCCGCGCCGATTGGGCCGCGTTCCGGGCCTTTGAGATCGGGCGTGGCGAGGTGATCTATTTCTGGGGCTGTGTCGCCCATGCGGCCTATACGCCGATGGTGCGCAAGCTGAACCGGGGAGAGCCGGCGATCGTCTTTACCTTTGGCATGTTGCTGGCCGGGTTCGCCGTGCTGACCGCCTATGGCTGGTCGGACATCCGGGCGACGGACTGGGGCAACCTGCCGGTGATCGTCTGGGTCGCCATCGGCTACACGGCGATTTTCGCCAGTGCGATGACATTCGTGCTGATGCAATTCGCGACGCTGCGCCTGCCCTCGGCCAAGGTCATGGCCTATACCTATCTGACGCCAAGCTGGGTGATCCTGTGGGAGATCGCTCTTGGCAACGGGGTGCCCGGTTTCATGGTATTGATCGGGATCGGCTTGACCATTCTGGCGCTGGCGCTGCTTCTGCGCGATGAAACGAAACCGGTCGTGGAACTTTCTGCTGCGTTGGAGCGTTGATTTTCACTAAAATCAAAAAATGAGAGACAGTAGAATGCGTAACATCATCTACATCATCGGCTTGGTTGTGATCGTACTTTTGGTCCTGCGCTTTGCGTTCGGCGCCATCTAAGCAAAATGGCGTCAGTCCTGTTTCGGCATTTCTGACGCCAGAAACCGTTCGAACGCGTCGAGGTTGATGGGTTCGAACTGACCAAAGCCCTGCATCCAGACCGAGGCATCGCGCAGGGCATCAGGCTCCAGCTTGCACCATTTTACCCGGCCACGTTTTTCCTGACTGATCAGCCCCGCGCGGGTGAGGATCACGAGATGCTTGGAGATGGCCGCCAGCGACATCTCGAACGGCTCTGCCACATCGGTCACGGCCATGTCATCCTCGAGCAACATGCGGAGGATTTCGCGCCGTGTCGGATCGGCGAGCGCGGCAAAGACGGTGTCGAGCGTTTCGGACATGGGAAAGCCTTGGCGCAGCGGCGGATGTTCGTCAACCAGATGGTTGAATATGGGTTTTCGCCTGTTTTCACCGGATGACGGGCCGAGGACCCGGGGTGCGGCTTTCCCGAAATTGAAATTCTTCTATATTTTACAGGGTGTTGCTGTGTCCGGCGTGCGGTGCAACAGGTAATTGACTCTGACCTTGGCATTGCCTAGCACCATGCCAACACTTGTGAGGAGTGAAACGGTGAGCGATGAGGACCAAAAGCAGCGCCTGGCGCAGCTTGAGGCGCGGATCGCGGCGGCTAAAAAGGCCGAGCCGGTGAAGTCTCACAATGACGAGCACTATTCTCAGGCGCATCTGGCCTGGCGGATGGTGATCGAGCTGGTTGCCGGTCTTGGGATCGGGTTTGGCATCGGGTACGGGCTGGATCGCCTTTTCGGGACGATCCCGATTTTCCTGCTGCTGTTTACAATGCTGGGGCTAGTGGCGGGGGTCAAAACCATGCTGCGCAGCGCCAGAGAGATACAGAACGACGCGCAGGCCGAAACGGTCGCGGATGACGAGAGGAACTGAACGCATGGCAACCGAGGCACATGGCGCTGAAGAGGGTGGTCTGGTCTTTCACCCGATGGACCAGTTCATCGTGAAACCCCTGTTCGGGGATGGCCCGGTCGCGTGGTACACGCCGACCAACGTCACCCTCTGGATGGCCATCACCATTCTTGCCGTGATCGCGCTTTTGGTGCTGTCGACGTCGCGCCGTTCCATCGTTCCGTCGCGCGGCCAGTCCGTCGCCGAGCTGGCCTATGGCTTTATCTACAAGATGGTAGAGGACGTGACCGGCAAAGAGGGGCTGAAGTATTTCCCCTATATCATGACCCTGTTCATGTTCATCGTGCTGGCGAACTTCCTTGGCTTGTTGCCGATGGCCTTTACCACCACCAGCCACATCGCGGTAACCGCGCTGCTGGCGATGGCAGTGTTCCTGACGGTGACGGTGCTTGGTTTCGTCAAGAACGGCGCATCCTTCCTTGGCCTGTTCTGGGTCAGCTCGGCGCCGCTGGCGCTGCGCCCGGTGCTCGCCGTGATCGAGATCATTTCCTACTTCGTGCGTCCGGTCAGCCACTCCATTCGTCTTGCCGGTAACATGATGGCCGGTCACGCCGTGATCAAGGTTTTCGCAGCCTTTGCCGCCATTGCAGCGATCTCGCCGCTGTCGGTTGTCGCGATCACCGCGATGTACGGGCTGGAAGTGCTGGTGGCCTTTATCCAGGCCTACGTGTTCACGATCCTCACCTGCGTGTACCTGAAAGACGCGCTGCATCCGCATCACTGAGGGGATTTCCCCCGGAAACTAATTGCCGGTGGGCAGGTTGCCCACCGTACCAACAACATCCAATTCCATCGTAAGGAGAGAAATCATGGAAGGCGATATCGTACAAATGGGCGCATTCATCGGCGCAGGTCTGGCATCGATCGGCATGGGCGGCGCGGCTGTCGGTGTGGGCAACGTTGCAGGCAACTACCTGGCCGGCGCTCTGCGCAACCCCTCTGCTGCTGCTTCGCAGACGGCAACTCTCTTCATCGGCATCGCGTTCGCAGAAGCTCTGGGGATCTTCTCGTTCCTCGTCGCTCTGCTGCTGATGTTTGCTGTCTGAACCCTACTGGACAATTTCCTTACGGTCGGGCGGTGCAGACGTACCGCCCGTTGTAACGGCGAGTTCCAAGGGAGAACGACATGGCAACTGAGACGCATGCAACCAATGGCGAAGGCTTGGCTGACGCGACTGGCGTAGCCTCGCACAGCGCCGACGCAGCGCCCGGCATGCCGCAGCTGGATTTCGGGACCTTCCCGAACCAGGTGTTCTGGCTGGTCGTGACGCTGGTGGTGATCTACCTGATCCTGTCCCGCGTGGCACTGCCGCGCATTTCGGCAATCCTTGCCGAGCGTGCGGGCACGATCACCAATGACATCGCCGCGGCTGAAGACCTGAAAGCCAAGGCGCTGGAAGCGGAAGAAGCCTATAACAAGGCACTGGCGGACGCCCGCTCGGAAGCGCAGCGCATTGTTGCCGCGGCCAAGGCCGATATACAGAGCGATCTGGATGTGGCTATCGAGAAGGCAGATGCTGAAATCGCGGCCAAGTCGGCTGAATCGGAAAAGGCGATTGCCGAGATCCGTGCCGGTGCGCTGGAAGCGATCGAGGACGTGGCCAAGGAAACGGCTGCCGAGCTGGTCACCGCCATGGGCGGTAACGCCGACGCGGCGGCGATCGACGGTGCGGTATCCGCACGGGTGAAAGGATAAGCGCGATGAAGACCTCCCTTACCTTTCTTGCGGGCATCGTTATGGCGAGCCCGGCCTTTGCGGCCACCGGTCCTTTCGTATCGCTGCGCAACACGAACTTTATCGTGTTGCTGGCTTTCCTGCTGTTCATCGCGGTCCTGATCTATTTCAAAGTGCCGAGCCTGCTGATGGGCATGCTCGACAAGCGCGCCGACGGCATCAAGTCGGAGCTGGACGAAGCACGCGCCCTGCGTGAAGAAGCCCAGACCGTGCTGGCCAGCTATGAGCGCAAGCAGCGCGAAGTGCAGGAACAGGCGAACCGTATCGTCGAGACCGCAAAGCACGAAGCGGAGCAGGCGGCGGAGCAAGCCAAGGTCGATCTGCAGAAATCGATCGAGCGCCGGATGGCGGCGGCCGAAGAGCAGATCGCATCGGCGCAGGACAAAGCTGTCCGCGACGTTCGTGACCGGGCGGTTGATATCGCCGTCGCAGTGGCCCGCGAAGTGCTGGCCAAGCAGATGACCGCGGCAAGTGCCAATGCGCTGATCAACGACTCGATCAAGCAGGTGGATGCCAAGCTGCACTGAGGTTTCGACCTTAGCGAGAACCGAATGAACCCGGCCCGGTGGCCGGGTTTTTTCATGTCCGGGTTCAGGGGTGGCGGCGTTCGCGGGCGAGGCGCTGTTCGGCGACTTCCGCGTTGTGACGCGCGCGGCGATCATCGCGCAGGGCCTGTTCCACGTAGCCGAGATGCGTGCGCACGGCGGCGCTCGCGGCCTCGGCGTCGCGCGCCTGGATGGCCGCATTGATGGCGCGGTGCTGGTCGAGCAGGGCCGCGCGCGAGGTCTGCTGCGCGAACATGACCTGCCGGTTGTAGAACACGCCCTCGCGTAGCAACTCGTACATGGAACGCATCATGTGCAGCATCACGACGTTATGGCTGGCCTCGATGATGGCGCTGTGGAACTGCGCGTCGAGCCGGGCATTGCGTTCAGGGTCGCGCCGGTCATGGCTGGCCTCCATCTTGTCGAAGATTTCCTGAAGCACCGCGCGATCGGCATCGGTGGCAAGCCGGGCGGCGCGTTCGGCGGCCATCGCCTCGATATCGCGGCGGAAGGCAACATAGTCGAAGAGTGCTTCGTCATGGGTTGCGAAGAGCTGGCGCAGGGCCGGGGAAAAGGCCGACCCGAGCACCTCGGCCACGTAGATGCCGGAGCCGGGACGGGCCGTCACAAGGCCGCGTTCCTGAAGGTCGGCGATGGCGTCGCGCAGTGATGGACGGGACACGCCGAGTTTCTCGGAGAGTTCGCGTTCCGAGGGAAGCCGTTCACCGGGGCGCAGGATGCCGCGCAGGATCAACTGTTCGATCTGGCGAATGACCGAGGTCGAGAGCTTTTCCGGTTCAACCCTGGTGAACGGCATGGGGCGCTTCCTGATTTTTGCCGGGATCATAAGCGGGTGGGGTTAAGCTCACAATGGGGGCATGGCGGTGGGGGTGGGAAAGCGGGTGTTAACCATCAGTGGGCGAGAGTGGGGGCGTGATGCGAAACCTCTGCCGCGGAGACAAATTTTTGAGAAAAATTTGGAAGAATTTTTCGAAAATTCTTTGGCGTCGGTGGCTAGGGGCGGTGTGCCTATTGGCTCTTGGTGCCTGTGACACGGCGGGTACCCATTTCGAAAACGTCCCAGCCACCCGGGTGACGGTCGACGGTTCCGTTTTCGACATCCGGGTCCGGGGGCGGCTGGCCGAGGCGGTGCGGATCAATCCGCAATATGCGCCGCGACTGGGGCCGATCCGGGCACGGGCGGCGTTTGCCATGGCCGAGGTCAGCGGCTGCAAGGTGCGCGAGGTCCGTGGCGATCCGGCGCTGTTGACCGGGATCCTCGCCTGCAAGGGTCAGCCCGTGCCGCGTGCCCTGCCGCCTGTGCCGCTGTCATACAGCTGTCTTGAACTCGCCGGGTGGGTTCGGGATGGCGAGGGTTCACCCTACGTCGACTACGAATGTACGCCCTATTGATCGCAAAAACCTGCCAGTTTTTCCGATATCTTGTGGATAAGCGTAGCTGATACGCGAGATGATGGGTAAAACCGTTGACGGGAGCGGTTTGAGGATTCCACTCTGAACCCTCAGAGGAATCAGGAACCCGCGTTTTGCAATTCACCAAGCTACGGCTGACTGGCTTCAAGAGCTTTGTCGATCCGACCGACCTGATCATTGCCAACGGGCTGACCGGGGTTGTCGGGCCGAATGGCTGTGGCAAGTCGAACCTGCTTGAGGCGCTGCGTTGGGTGATGGGGGAAAACCGGCCAACCGCGATGCGGGGCGGTGGCATGGAGGACGTGATCTTTGCCGGGGCGGCGACACGCCCGGCGCGGAACTTTGCCGAAGTGTCCCTGTTGCTCGACAATGGCGACCGGCTGGCGCCGGCTGGGTTCAACGATTCCGACCAGCTGGAGATCGTGCGGCGGATCACCCGCGACGTGGGCAGCGCCTATAAGGCCAATTCCAAGGATGTGCGGGCGCGTGACGTGCAGATGCTGTTTGCCGATGCTTCGACCGGCTCGCATTCACCGGCGCTGGTGCGGCAGGGGCAGATTTCCGAGCTGATCAACGCCAAGCCGACCGCGCGGCGGCGTATCCTTGAGGAAGCGGCGGGTATTTCGGGGTTGTACCAGCGGCGGCATGAAGCGGAGCTCAAACTGAACGGGGCCGAGGCGAACCTTGTGCGCGTCGATGACGTGATCGAACAGTTGGCGGCGCAGCTTGCGCAGCTGGCACGGCAGGCCCGGCAGGCGGCGCGCTATCGCGAGATCGGGGAACAGTTGCGGCAGGCCGAGGGCATGTTGCTCTATCGCCGCTGGAAAGAGGCCGACACGGCCAGTGCCGATGCGCAGGTCGCGCTGCGCGAGCGGATGCTCGCGACCTCGCAGGCCGAGCGGGCGACGCAGGAGTCGGTCAAACATAGAACCGCCGCCGAAGAAGCGCTGCCCGCGCTGCGCGAGGAAGAGGCCATCGCGGCGGCGGTGGTGCAGCGGCTTATGGTGCAGCGCGACACGATCCGCGATCAGGAGGAGCGCGCGCGCCAGACAATCGAGACGCTGACCGGTCGGATCGAACAGCTTTCCCGCGATATCGACCGGGAATCGGGTCTGAACAAGGATGCGGGCGAAACCATTGAGCGGCTCGACTGGGAGGCGGCCGAACTTGCCAAGGCGGGCGAGGGGCATGAGGGGCGTTTGGCCGAGGCCTCGGATGCGGCGAAACAGGCGGCCTCGGTGCTGCAGGAACGCGAGGCGCTGCTGAGCCAGGAGACGGAAGACGTGGCGCGGCTTGCGGCGCGCTACCAGTCCGGGCGGCGCCTGCTGGAAGACAGCCGCAAGACGTTGGATCGCGCCGAGAGCGAAGCGGAAAAAGCCCGCCGTGCGGTCGAAGAGGCGCGGGCGGCACTAGGCCGGTCCTCGGTCGATTTCGAAGCGGCGGGCAAGGCCGAGGCGGAGGCACAGGTGGCCGCTAAGGCCGCCGAACAGGCGGTGACGGCGGCGGAGGAGGCCCGGGCCGAAACCCAGACCCGCGAGGCCGAAGCCCGCGCCCAACGCTCCGAAGCCGAGGGCGAGCAGGGTGCGCTGCGGGCCGAGGTCACGGCGCTGGCCAAGCTGCTGGCGCGGGACACCGCCGAGGGCGGTCAGGTTCTGGACGAGATGAAAGTTGCGCCGGGCTATGAAAAGGCGCTGGGGGCGGCGCTGGCCGATGATCTGCGCGCGCCGCTGGTGGATAAGGACGGCCCCTCGGGCTGGGTGACGGTGCCGGTGTACGAGCGCCATCAGCCGCTGCCGCAAGAGGCCGAGCCGCTGGCCGGTCACGTGACCGGGCCGGCCGCCCTGTCGCGCCGGATCGCGCAGATCGGGCTGGTCGATGCGGATGAGGGCGAACGGTTGCAATCGCATCTGCGCCCCGGACAGCGACTGGTGTCGCTTGAGGGCGATCTCTGGCGCTGGGATGGTTACCGGGCATGGTCGGAGGATGCGCCAAGCGCGGCGGCGCTGCGGCTGGAGCAGTTGAACCGGCTTGAGGCACTGAAGCAGGAAATGGAACATGTGACCGCCCGCGCCGACGGGGCGCGGCAGGCGCATGAGACGCTGAGCCGGATGCTGGCGGAGCGGACCGAGGCGGATAAGGCGGCGCGGGATGCGCGGCGCAAGGCGGAACAGGCGGTCGCCGATGCGGCTCGGGCGCTGAGCCGGGCGGAATCGGAGCGCAACCTTGCGCAGGGGCGGCTTGAGAACGTCTCGCTCGCGGTGACGCGGCATAACGAGGACGCGCTGGCGGCACGGACCCAGCTGCGCGAGGCCGAAGCGGCGCTAGAAGGGCTGAGCGACCTTGATACGGCGCGGGCGCAGATCGAGGAGATCAAGCAGGGCGTCGAGGCCGCGCGGATCACCATGATGACCCGCCGGTCGTCGCATGACGAGATCCGCCGGGAGGGCGAGGCGCGGATTGCTCGCTCGCAGCAGATTACCAAGGAAGTCTCGGGCTGGCGGCACCGGCTGGAGACGGCGGGCAAGCGCATCGCGGAACTGGTCGAGCGCAAGGAAGCGAGCGAGGGCGAGTTGGCCGAGGCCAGCGCGGCCCCTGATCGGCTGGCGCAGGAACGCGACGCGGTGTCGATCGAGATCGCTCGGGCGGAAAAGCGCAAGGCAGCCTCGAGCGAGGCGCTGTCCTTGGGCGAAGCGGCGCTGCGCGAGGCGGCGCAGGCGGAGCGGGACGCGGAACGGGCGGCCTCCGAGGCGCGCGAGGCGCGGGCGGCGGCAGAGGCGCGCAGCGAGGCGGCGCGGGAAAGTGTGGCGCAGGCGGCGGAGCGCATTGCCGAGAGCCAGCAGATGACGCCGAACCAGTTGCTGACCCGGCTGGACGTGGCCCCGAACCAGATTCCGACGGTGGACGATCTGGAAAACGAGGTAAACCGTTGCAAGCGCCAGCGCGATGCGCTGGGGGCGGTGAACCTGCGGGCCGAGGAAGATGCGCGCGAGGTGCAGGAGGAGCATGACACGCTCTTGCACGAAAAGGCTGATCTGGAAGAGGCGATCAAGACGCTGCGGTCCGGCATTGCCAGCCTTAACCGCGAGGGCCGCGAACGTCTGCTGACCGCCTTTGAGCAGGTGAACAGCAATTTCGCGATGCTCTTTAAACACCTGTTCGGCGGTGGCGAGGCCAATCTGGTCATGGTCGAAAGCGACGATCCGCTGGAAGCCGGGCTGGAAATCATGTGCCAGCCGCCGGGCAAGAAGCTCTCGACCCTGTCTCTGTTGTCCGGGGGCGAGCAGACGCTGACGGCGATGGCGCTGATCTTTGCTGTGTTCCTTGCGAACCCGGCGCCGATCTGCGTGCTCGACGAGGTGGATGCGCCGCTGGATGATGCGAACGTGACCCGGTTCTGCGATCTGCTGGATGAAATGTGCCGCCGGACCGAAACCCGTTTCCTGATCATCACGCACCACGCGGTGACGATGAGCCGGATGGACCGTCTGTTCGGGGTGACGATGCAGGAACAGGGCGTGAGCCAGCTTGTCTCGGTCGATCTGAAAAAAGCCGAGCAGATGGTGGCCTGATCCGGGTCAGCCCCGGATCGCGGCCTCGATCCCGGCGATGTCAATCCTGTCCATATCCATCATTGCGTTAAAGGCGCGGGTGGCTGTCGGGCCGCCGGTCGCAAGTGCCTCGGTCAGCACGCGGGGCGTGATCTGCCACGAGATGCCCCAGCGATCCTTACACCAGCCGCAGACGCTTTCCAGCCCGCCGTTGCGGGTGATCGCGTACCAGTAGTGATCGGTTTCTTCCTGCGTGTCGGTGGCGATCTGGAACGAGAAGGCCTCGCTCTGGATAAAGGCCGGGCCGCCGTTCAGGCCGATGCAGGGGATTCCCAGAACGGTGAACATGACGAGCAGCGTGTCGCCCTTGCTGCCGCTTGGAAAATCGGCGGGGGCGGTCTGGACCGAGCGGACCTCGCTGTCGGGGAAGGTGGCCGCGTAGAAGGTGGCCGCGGCTTCGGCCTCGCGGTCATACCAGAGGCAGATCGAGTTCTTGGGTATCGTCATTGCCTTGCGCCTCACTGGGAATGGAGAGCGGCGGCTTGCGTCCGCACCGTGTGGTGCGGCGATTGTAGGCGAAAGGGGGCGTTGCGGCTAGTGGCGGCTTGTTCAGAGGCGCCCGAGCAGCGCCGGGGTGGGCCAGCCGTCGACCGGAAGGCCAAGCCGCGCCTGTTCCACGCGGACGGCGGCGCGGGTGTTCGCGCCGAGGATGCCATCGACCGCGCCTACGTCATGGCCTCGCGCCTGTAGCTTGGTTTGCAATTGCTTCATCTGGCCACCGCTGAGGCCCGGATCGGGATTGCCCGGGTCATAGACCGGCGCACCTTCGAGCCTTGTGGCGAAATAGGCGGCAGTCATCACGTAGGTAAAGCTTTGATTCCACTCAAAATAGACGCGGAAATTGGGGTAGGCGATAAAGGCGGGGCCCTTGTGCCCCTGTGGCAGCAGGATCGAAGCCTGCATGTTCGCATTGGGCAGCGATCCGGTGCGGGGCAGAACGCCCATCTGCGCCCATTGCTGGACCGTGCGGCTTTCTTCCAGCCCGGTCAGCGACCAGTCCATGTTGGCCGGCAGCGTGACCTCTTGAATCCAGGGCTCACCCGGACGCCAGCCGAGGGACGACAGCATCTTGCCGCCCGACATAAGCGCATCGGGGGCGGAGGTTTTCAGCATCACGTGACCGTCGCCATCGCCATCGACGCCGTTTTCCAGGATATCCTCGGGCAGCATCTGGACCATGCCGATTTCGCCCGCCCATGCGCCGGTGGTGTTGCGCGGATCGAAATCGCCGTGCTTGTAAAGCTCGAGCGCGGCAAAGATCTGCGGGCGGAAGAGTTCCGGGCGGCGGCAGTCATGCGAGAGCGTGACCAGCGCGTTCAGCGTGTTGAAATCGCCCTGAAACGCGCCGTAGTCGGTTTCGAACGCCCAGAAGGCAAGGAGCACGCCACGGGAGACGCCATAGTCGCGTTCGATCTTGTTGAAGATGGCATCGTATTTCTGCGCGTTACTCTGGCCGCGATTGATCCGGTCCTGCGAGATCAGGCGGCGGGAAAATTCAATAAAGGGTTTCTGGAACACGCCCTGCGCGCGGTCGGCGCGCAGTACCTTGTCGTCCTGCCGGGCAGAATCGAAAAAAGCATTTACCGTTGCCGGGTCATGTCCGCGCGAGATGGCCTCTTCCTCGAGTCCTTTGACAAAGCTGCTAAACGAGCCGCCGCATTGGGCAAAGAGCGGGGAGGCGGCCGTGATCGCGGCGAGGACGGTGGGCAAAAGGCGCATATATTTGATCCGGTTCAATGATTTGTTCTCAGGTCGTCAGTGACATCACACATGCGGCGAGGATGGTAAAGATCACCACAACGCGCCAGACCTTCCAGAGCATTTTCACGCTGTCGTCAACGTCGGACGCGCCGATGTCGCGGCGACCCTCGCCATTGACCCACGGAAGGTCGCGCATCACGCCGTCATAACTGCGCGGACCGGCAAGGGCGACATTCAGGGCGCGGGCCATCGCGGATTCGGGCCAGCCTGCGTTAGGGGAACGGTGCTGGTGCGCGTCGCGGGTGATGTCGGACCAGTCGCCAAGGCCGCCAGAGAGGGCGGCGATGATAAAGCCGGTTAGGCGGGCGGGGATCCAGTTCATCAGGTCGTCGAAACGGGCGGCGGCCCAGCCGAAGGATTCATAGCGTGGATTGCGGTAGCCGATCATGCTGTCGGCGGTATTCACGATCTTGTAAGCGAGCAGTCCGGGCAGGCCCGCGATCAGGAACCAGAAGGCGGGGGCGATGACCCCGTCCGAGAGGTTCTCGGCCCCGCTTTCAATGGCAGAGCGGGCGATGCGGGGCGCGTCCATGCCCGAGGTATCGCGGCTGACGATGCGCGCCACCATGGAGCGGCCCTCGGCCAGTGAAATCCGCAGGCCACGGGCCACATCCGCCACATGGTCGCAGAGCGAGCGCTGGGCAAGCAGGATGGCGGCGATGAGAACGGTGATGATGTCGCCGAGGCCCGAAAGCGCGAGGCCAAGGAGGATTGCGCCGGTTACGAGCGCGGAGAGGGCTAGGATGCCTTTGGCGCGTTTGGCGTTGCCGCTGTTAAGGGTTCGGTCGAGCCAGCCCACGGCGCGGCCCATCAGCACGGCGGGGTGCGGCAGGCGGGACCATAGCCATTGCGGCTCTCCCAATGCGCCGTCGAGCAGCAGCGCTAGCGATAGAAGGGCAGCGGTGCTCACAGAGCGTCTTGCAGCTGCGCCCAGCCATCGCCGTCCGGCAGGCCAAGCCGAAGGAAATGCGGGGAATAGGGAAAGATCCGTGTCCAGATATAGGAGCGCGCCAGCCGGTCCTGCCACTTGGCGGCATCATCGACCTTATAGAGGCGGAAGAGGTCGGTGCCGCCCGCGATCTCGGCCCCGCTGCCGGTCATCAGGCGATCGAGCCGGGCGGCGTCGCTGGCAAGCCGCTTGCGGGTGTCATCGGCCCAGGCGGGGTTTTCGAGTGCATTAGCACCGATGCGCAGCGCCGGACCGGAGACCGCCCATGGGCCGGTCAGATCGGAAAGGCGGGCGATGACCTCGGGGCGGGCGATGGCAAAACCCAGCCGCAGACCGGCGAGGCCCCAGAATTTGCCAAAGCTCTTGAGGATCACGGTGCCGGGGCGGTCGGCCAGATTCACGAGGGTTTGCCCGGGCGTGACGTCACAAAAGCTTTCGTCGATGATGGTCAGAGGCGTGTCGAAATTATCTGCGGCCCAGAGGCGGCCATCGGGGTTGTTGGGGTGAACGACGACCTGCGCATCGGCAGGACCGGCATCGGTAACCTCCCAGCCCTGCGCGGCAAAGGCGGCGGCGTGTTCGTTATAGGTGGGCTGGGGTATGCGGACTCGGCCCGTGGGGGCGAGTGCGGGTATGCGAGCGATCAGCGCGGAGGCACCGGGCGCGGCAAGAATATCGGCCGTTTCGGGCACTTGCCAGAAACGCCGCGCGGCCTTTAGCAGACGGGTTTGCGCATTATGATCGGGCAGGGCGGTCCAGTCACGGGCGGGAAAGCCGGATACCGGATAAGGGCGGGGATTGATGCCCGTGGAAAGGTCGAGCCAGTCGTTAACGTCTCCCCCATAGATCGCGCGCGACGCATCGATTCTGCCGCCGTGATCGCGCTGGGGCTTTCCGAGTGTCTTTATCGGACCACCCATGCTATCTTCCTTTTCGTGAATAGGAGAATGTCGGGTTTTGAAAGCGGAAACCCGCCGGAATGACAAGGCTTGGTTAAGAAAATTGCCCTATGTGTTCACCATTAAGCAATTGTTAACGGTATGGGCAGATCACCAAAGGCGTGGCTTGAGCGCCATCACAATTGAACCAGACAGGTACGTGATCGGGTTATGAAGGTTCTGATCGTCGAATCCAATGCCGAGCTTGGCAAGCTGTGGCGCGGTCACCTGGTCCGCCAGGGGGCGGAGGTGACATTGGTTCACAGTCAGGAGGATGCGATCTTCGAGTTGCAAAAATCGGATTTCGACATCATGGTACTGGACCTTGTGTTGGAAAATGGCAGCGCGCTGGCGATTTCGGATTTCGCCAGCTACCGGCGACCGGAGGCACGGGTGATCTTTGTCACCAACACCAGCTTTTTCTCGGACGGGTCGATCTTTGCCCATAGCTGCAACGCCTGCGCCTATGTGCAGAGCGAAACGCCGCCAGAGGATCTGGCGGCGATGGTCGAGCATTACGCCTCGGAGCGTTAATCGCCGCGACCGTGGGGTTCGTTGTAATCCAGAACCGGGTTAATCGGGATGATCCGGTTCGGGTTAATCGTGTCGTGGCTGTAGTGGTAGTGGCGCACGAAATGATCGAAGACCACGGTGTCTGACACGCCCGGCCACTGGTAAAGCTCGCGCGTGTAGGCCCAGAGGTTGGGATAATCGATCACCCGGCGCCGGTTGCATTTGAAATGCAGGTGGTAGACCGGATCGAAACGGATCAGGGTCGGGAACAGCCGCCAGTCGGCCTCGGTGATCTTGTCGCCCATGAGGTAGCGGTTTTCGGACAGGCGCTCTTCGAGCCAGTCGAGACTGTCGAACAGTTCATGCACCGGCTTTTCGTAGGCGTCTTGTGTGGTGGCGAACCCGGCCTTGTAGACCCCGTTGTTTACCGTGTTGTAGATCCGGTCGTTCACCGGTTCGATGGCCTCGCGCAGGTCCTCGGGCCAATAGTCGTCGGTATTGCCGGTGACCTCGTTAAAGGCCGAGTTGAACATGCGGATGATTTCCGAGCTTTCGTTCGACACGATCTGGCCGGTCTTCTTGTCCCAGAGCACCGGCACGGTGGCGCGGCCGTTCACGTCGGGCACGGCCTTGATGTAGACCTCGTGCAGGTAGTCGAGATCGAACTGCTTGTCGCCCGTCGCGCCGGGAAAATCGGTGGAAAAAGTCCAGCCCTTTTCGAGCATGTCCGGGTGCACCACGGAAATGTCGATGTGATCTTCAAGCTGTTTCAGCTTGCGGAAGATCAGCGTCCGGTGCGCCCAGGGACAGGCGAAACTGACATAGAGATGGTAGCGGCCCGATTCGGCCTTGAAGCCGCCCTCGCCGGCGGGACCGGCGCTGCCATCCGCGGTGACCCAGTTGCGAAAACTGGATTCTTCGCGTTTGAATTCGCCGCCCGTTGATTCCGTATCGTACCATTTGTCCTGCCATTTTCCATCGACCAGAACGCCCATGTCTTCCTCCTTGAGATCAGCTTTGGCCAGATAAATAGAGCGTCCGGGCCAAAACCCCACTGTCGGTGAGCGCGCAGACAGGTTGCGCGCATGCACATGCGGGTCGGAAAACTCCGCGGTTGTCATGTTTCGGAAACAGACAATCGTTAAGTGAACAGTTGATTTATTCTGACTTCGGCGCATCCTTATAGCGTCGATCTGGGGAGTGTCGTGCCATGGAAAACTTTGTGCCAAAAACCATTCAGGACGAAATGAATGCCGCGCGCCTTGCCGGGATGCGCCGCAAATCGCGTCTGAGGGTGCATGTGGGGGACAAGATTTATCCCGTGCTGCATCTCTGGCGTGACGGATTTTCGGTCGAAGAGGCGACGGTACCGCCGCTGCGCGGGCTGGTCGACCTTTATGACGGGGCCGAGCATCTCTACCAGTGCCTGATTGTGGCCTCCGAGGCCGATCTGGGCGAAATGCGCTACGAGTTCAAACGCTCGACACTGGCGCATGATACCGCGCCGCTGGATTTCTACCGCGACCCCAAGACCCCGGTGGCGTACCTGCCGGGGGAATAGGGACGCGGCAGCCGTATCTTACTGAAGGTCGGCAAAGGCCTTTTTCAGCCGCGTGCAGGCGTCTTCGATCCGCGCCCGCTGGGTGCCGATGTTGAACCGCGCGCAGGTTTCACCGCCGGTTCCGAAGGTGTCGCCGTGGTTCACCGCGATCTGTGCATCCTGTTCCACCCGGCGATAGAACTCCTCGGCGCTCATCCCGGTATCGGCGTAATCCACCCATGACAGGTAGGTCGCCTGCAGCGGCATGGATTTCAGCCCGGGAATGCTGTTGATCGTTTCGTCGAAGATTTTGCGGTTCTCGTCGAGATAGGCCATCTGCGCATCAACCCATTCAGCGCCCTCGGGCGAATAGGCAGCGGCCAGCGCAAAGTTGCCAAGCGAGTTGCCGGACAGGTTGATGGCCCGCATGCGTGCGGCAAAGGTATCGCGCAGAGTTTCGTCCTGAATGATGACATTGCCGGTGTGCAGTCCCGCGACGTTGAACGTTTTCGAGGGCGCGGTCAGCATCAGAAGCCGGTCGATGACCGAAGGATCGGCCACCGGCATCGGCAGGTGCTTTTCGCCGGGATAGATCAGATCATGGTGGATTTCGTCCGAGACCAGCAGCAGGTCATGCCGTTTCGCGAAATCGCCCAGCTGGCAAAGCTCTTCGCGGGTCCAGACGGTGCCGCCCGGGTTATGAGGCGAGCAGAGGATCACCATCTTTTCCGAGCCGTCCAGCAAGGCGTCATAGGCGGCGAAATCCATCTTGTGACGGCCATTTTCCTCGATCATCGGGAGTTCGACCACCCGACGCCCGGCCGCATTGATGACCTTGGCAAAGGCATGGTAAACAGGCGTGAACAAGACGATCCCGTCGCCGGGGGCGGTAAAGGCGTCTAGGCACATGCCAACGGCATTCACGATCCCGGTCGTGGCAAAAATCCAGTCGGCCTCGACCTCCCAGCCGTGCCGGTTCTTCATCCACCACTGGATCGCGGCGTTGAATTCATCCGAATTGTCCGCATAGCCGAAGATCCCGTGGCTGACCGCCTCTTGCAACCGGTCGAGCACCACCTGCGGCGCGCGGAAATCGGTATCGGCCACCCACATGGGCAGGCCGGTATCGGAAGGCACGCCATAGACCTTCTCCATGCGGTCCCATTTGGCACTGTCAGTGCCGCGGCGTTCGATAATCTCGTCAAATACGGACGGGTCTTGCGTAGTCATAAGGGCTCCTGCGATTTGACGGACAAGCTATCCCGCCCTGCGCCAGACGCAAGGGGCGTTGCGAAGACCGGGGCAATCGCCTAAATCGCCTGCATGAAGCGAGATATCCTGATCCATCCCGATCCCCGCCTGAAAAAGGTCTGCGCCCCCGTCGACGATATGTCTGACGAGTTGCGCAAGCTGGCGGATGACATGCTGGAAACCATGTATGACGCGCCGGGTATCGGGCTGGCCGCGCCGCAGATCGGCGTGCTCTCGCGCCTGATCGTGCTGGACTGCGTCAAGGAAGAGGGCGAAGCGCCCCGACCGATGGTGATGTTCAACCCCGAGGTGACTGCCTCTTCCGAGGAAACCTCGGTCTACGAGGAAGGCTGCCTGTCTATTCCCGAGCAATATGCCGAGGTGACTCGCCCCGCCGAGGTCGAGGTGAGCTGGCTGGATCGCGACGGCAAGCTGCAAAAGGCTGGTTTCGATGGTCTCTGGGCCACCTGCGTGCAGCACGAAATCGACCACCTGAACGGCAAGCTGTTCATCGACTACCTCAAACCGATGAAACGCCAGATGATCACCCGCAAGATGGTCAAGCTGAAGCGCGAAAAGGCGCGCGGCTGATGGGTTTGCGCAAGATCCGCCTTTGGCCCGATCCGGTCCTGTCGGAAACAAGCACCCCAGTCGGCGCGGAAGAGGACCTCTCCGACCTGATTGCGGATATGTTCGAGACCATGTATGCCGCGCCGGGCCGCGGCCTCGCCGCGCCGCAGATCGGCGTGACGAAACGGATCTTCGTGACCGATACCACGTGGAAGGAAGACAAGCCCACGCCGATGGCCTTTATAAACCCAAAAATCACCGATCACTCCGAGACGCTCGCCAGCGGGCAGGAGGGCTGCCTCTCGATCCCCGGTATCCTCGTCGACGTTTCCCGCCCCGAATGGGTGGAGCTGGCTTGGACAGATCCGAACGGCGCCGCACGGCAGCAGCGGTTCCAGGGCTTTGCCGCCGCCTGCGTGCAGCACGAACTTGACCACCTGAACGGGACGGTCACCTTCGACCGGCTGCCGGATAGCGAAGCCGATCTCGCCCGCGCGGCTTACGAAAAGTCCCGCGCATGACCGCCCGCCGCTGCCTGCCCTGGCCAGACAAGCGCCTGCGCACCGCCGCAGAACCGGTCGAAGCCATCACCGATGAGATCCGCGCGATCTGGCAGGACATGATCGACACGATGGAGGCGATGCCCGGCGTCGGCCTTGCCGCGCCGCAGATCGGCGTGATGCTGCAACTTGCGGTGGTGGATACCTCTCGCGAGCGCGGCGGCGCGATCCGCCTTGCCAACCCCGAGATCCTGCACCGCTCCGTCGAGTTGCGCGAACACGAAGAGGCAAGCCCCAACCTGCCCGGGGTATCGGCCAAGATAAAGCGTCCCCGTGCCGTGACGGTCCGCTACATGGACGAAACCGGCGCCACGACCGAACGGGACTTCGTCGCGCTCGACGCCACCAGCGTCCAGCACCAGATCGACCATCTGCAGGGGCGGATGTATTTCGAAAATCTCAGCAAGGTCAAACGCGACATGCTCCTGCGTAAGGCGCGCAAGCTCGGCTGAACACGCGACCTCCCCCTTCTTTGGGTCTCAAAATATCCCCGCCGGAGGCATGGGCCCCGCAGGGGCGCATTTTTTTCCAACGGTAGCATCCGAACGCGCGCCCTGCTACATCCCGCCCCGAACAGGCAGGAGCTGGGACGATGCGGTTGATATTCATGGGAACCCCCGATTTCTCGGTCCCGGTGCTTGATGCGCTGGTCGAGGCAGGCCACGACGTCGCCGCCGTCTATTGCCGGCCTCCGAGGCCCGCCGGGCGCGGCAAAAAAGACCGTCCCTCCCCGGTGCAGCAGCGCGCCGAGGAACTGGGTCTGACAGTACGCCACCCGGTTTCGCTGAAATCAGCCGAAGAGCAAGACGCGCTTGCCGCGCTCAATGCCGAGATCGCGGTTGTCGTCGCCTATGGTCTGCTCCTGCCGCAGGCGGTGCTGGACGCGCCCCGGCACGGGTGCCTCAATATCCACGCCTCGCTCTTGCCGCGCTGGCGCGGGGCCGCGCCGATCCATCGGGCGATCATGGCGGGCGACGCCGAAACCGGAGTTTGCATCATGCAGATGGAAGCGGGGCTGGATACCGGTCCGGTGCTGCTCCGCGAGGCGACGGAAATCACCGCCGATGATACCACCGCAAAGCTGCATGACCGCCTCAGCGCGATGGGGGCCAGTCTGATCCTGCGCGCGCTGGATGATATCGATGGCCTGACGCCCGTGCCGCAGCCGGAAGAGGGCGTGACCTACGCCGCCAAGATCGACAAGGCCGAGGCGCGGGTCGACTGGAGCGGTGACGCGGTCGCAATCGACCGGCAGATTCGCGGTCTCTCGCCCTTTCCCGGGGCCTGGTGCCTGATCGATGGCGAACGGATCAAACTGCTCGATTCCGAGGTCCTGCCGCAGGAACCTCCCACAGGCGCGGGGACCGGTGAGGTCGTCGGGCCGGGTCTTACCGTCGCTTGCGGCACGGGACTTCTACACCTGAAACGCCTGCAACGCGCGGGCAAAGGCGCGCAGGACGAAGAGACGTTTCTGCGCGGTCGTCCAGTTCCGGTGGGGAGCCAGTTGGGCGAGAGCTGATAGTTGGCCGTTATGCCCGAGGGTTCTCGACGGCGGCATTCGCCGCAGGGCAATATCTGATCTTCACTGTGATTTTCCCGAATTTGGGGGCTGGTTCGAGTAAGCTTTGCAAGACCTGAGAAGAACCCCGAGTGCGGCGAAGCGGAAATTTGCTGTTTGAGCCGCCGAGGTTGCAAATAGCCTGCTTTGCTTAATTGTAGAGGCTGGTCAAAGTTTCGGCCGCCACAGTACAGGTTTTGTCGCTCCTCCTGAACTTGCGGCGCCCGAACGGTCGCGTAACTGAGAGCCGGTTTGCGCCCATCAAACGTTTACCTGAGCTTCCCCATAAGAGCGCACCTCAAAACAGCAATTTGACTGGGTGACCCGGTTCACAGACAGTTGCGACCACTCATGATGTAATCGGGGTACAATTCAGACCCTTCCCAACCCACGAGAGGCTTGGACCGCTTTTCGGTTCATGAGAGCCATGAAACATTTTCTGATTGTCCTTTTCCTTCTGATCGTTCCTCTTTCCGCCGCGGCCTCCAAGGTGGCGCTGGTGATCGGCAATGCCGAGTACAGCGCGGTGGCGCGGCTGGATAATCCTCATAACGATGCCCGGGATGTGGCGCAGGCGCTGGCCCGTCAGGGGTTCGACGTGATCGCAGCCACAGACCTGACCCGCAACGAGATGCGCGATGCGCTGCGCGATTTTCGCCAGCGCGCGGATGCTGCCGAGATGGCGCTGGTCTATTACGCGGGGCACGGTATCGAGGTCGGCGGTCGCAACTACCTGATCCCGGTGGATGCCCGGCTTGAAGACGCTCGCGACGCGGAGCTTGAGATGGTCGATCTCGACCTTGTGCTGGGCCAGATATCCGGCGCGGGCAAACTGCGGATGGTGGTGCTGGACGCCTGCCGGAACAACCCCTTTGTCACGCGGATGCAGTCTTCGACCGGGGGGCGCAGCGTTTCAAGCGGGCTTGGCCGGGTCGAGACGGCGCAGTCCGATACGCTGATCGCCTATGCGGCGGCGGCGGGCGGTATTACCCCGGATGGCGTCGCCGGTGAGAATTCTCCCTTTACCACTGCCTTTCTTGCCGCGATGCAGGAGCCGCCGACCGATGTGCGCCGGCTGCTGGGCCGGGTGCGGGACAAGATGCGCAAGTCAGTCCCAGATGCGGCGCCCTTTGTCTATGCCTTGCTTGGGGGAGGTGAGTTTGTCATCAACCCGAACAGCGATCGCGCACCGGTTCAGGCTGCCCCAGCCACGCCGGGCATCAGCGAGGATTTCGTCCGCATCGACCGGGACGGCACCTTTGAAGACTGGAACGAATTCCTCGTGCGTTATCAGGATCAGGCGGATCACCCGCTTTATGCCTTTGCACTGGAAAAGCGCGAGGCCCTGCGCGAGGCGGATGCCTATTTCACCCCGGCGACCGATCCCGAGGAAAGCAGCGAGATCGCGGCCCTGCCCGAGCAGGAGGGCGAGTCGCGGACGCTGGTCATCGTGCCAGTCCAGTCCATCCTGAGCCGTGACGAGGCGGCGCGCCGGTTGCAGCGGCTGCTGGGCGATGCGGGGTGCTATCGCGGGGCAATCGACGGGATCATCGGGCGTGGATCGAAGGCGGCGATCGATCGCTTTATCGAGCAATCGGGTGTCGACGTGCCGCGCGACCCGGGGACCAGCGAAGATGCCCTGAAAGAGGCGCTGGCCCGTGTCGAGGAAAACCCGGATGTGGACTGCCCGGCGCCCGTGGTTGTGCGCCACACCCCGCCGAGGACCACGCCCAAGCCGCCGAAGCCCGAGCCGCTGGTGCAGGACCCCGCGCCGAGGACCTCGCCGCGCCAGCCGGCCCTGCCGGACGGCAGTATCGAGCCGCGCCGCACGAAGCTGCTGCCGGAAGCGGGCACCAATCTGGCGGAATGCCGGGGAAACCGGGCCAAGTTCTACCAGTGCCCTTGAGGCAGCGGCTTATGATTTGAAGGGTTTCATTCCCGAGCGGGCCAGTTCATCGGCCCGCTCGTTTTCCGGGTGACCGGCATGGCCCTTGACCCATTTCCACGTGACCTTGTGCCGGGCCTGCGCGGTATCGAGCCTCTGCCACAGCTCGGCGTTGGCCACCGGCTTTTTCGCCGCGTTCTTCCAGCCATTCTTTTTCCAGCCGTGAATCCAACTGGTGATGCCGTTCTTGACGTAGTTGCTGTCGGTCACGATGGTTAGCTGGCTGGGCCTTTCGAGCACCTCGAGCGCGTTGATCGCGGCCAACAGTTCCATGCGGTTGTTGGTGGTCGCGGCCTCGCCGCCCTTGAGCTCGCGTTCCTTGACGATCTGGTCACCGTCCATCGCGCGCATGAGAACACCCCAGCCGCCCGGACCGGGATTTCCGGAGCAGGCCCCGTCTGTATAGGCAAAAAGTTCAGGCATGGGCAGAGATCGCGATCCATCCGGCATAGGTTTCGTCGAGCCCCTTGGAGCGGCCCGCTTCGGAGGCGGTGCAGGTGAACCCCGCGAATTCGAGAAGCCCGGTCAGCTCGGGGCCGGTGAAATAGGTATAGAGCCGGTCGAGCCGGTCGCGTTTCGCTTCGGTCCCGGTCTTGACGGCGATGTGAAAACGCCCGCCGGTTTTCAGCGCGCGGTGGATCGCGGCGAGGTGGCGCGGCATATCCTCACGCGCGGCGTGGAGCAGGCTGAAATTGGCCCAGACGCCGTCGTAGATGTCTTCGTCCGAGAGATCGTCGAAGGTTTCGCAGCGCGCCTCGACTCCGGAGTAGGCGCTGGCGAGTTCGACCATTTCCGGCACCGCGTCCACTGCCGTGACCTTGAAGCCCGCTCGCGCCATTGCCGCGGCTTCCTTGCCGGGGCCGCAACCAAGGTCGAGCACATGCCCGCCCGGGGGAAGGTCGGCCATGAAACCGGCAAGCTGCGGGGCTTCGTATTCGTTGGTCATGGCACTGTAATCGGACGCCTTGCGCGCATAGACGTCGAGGGTTCTTTGATCGCTCATAGAAATACTCCAACAGCGAGGCAGGCGATGACGACGGCCGTAAGCAGCAGGCGCAGGGGCATCCACCAGCGCGGGGCCAGACCCCACGAGGCAAAGGCCATGTCGAGCAGCAGCAACCCGGCAAAGCCGAAAATCAGGTTGAGTCCGGCGCTGACAGGGCCGCCGCCGGTCATGAAAAAGGCCCAGAGTGCGGGGATCACCGACAGCACATAGCCAATGGCAGCACGGGCGCCGCTGGTCTTGGAGGCAAAGCCCCAGAGCACTCCGGACATGAAGCTGAGGATAACCGCGCCATAGGCGAGCTGGATGTATGGCCCGACAAATCGCGGCCCCAGCGCCGAGGCGCCCCAGTTGGCAAGACCGGCATTCAGATAGGTCAGCGCGCCCCAGACAAAGGGGATCAGCCCGGCAAGGCCAAGCAGCAGGGCGGTCGTGGGAACGTTTCTCATGCCGGGACGCGGAGCACGCGGGGAACTTTGAATTCCACGTTTTCGATGGCGGTTTCAACCATTTCCACGGTTACGTCGAACCGGGTACCGAGCGCGTCGATCACCTCGTTGACCAAGGTTTCGGGGGCCGAGGCGCCGGCGGTCAGGCCAAGGGTCGAGATGCCCTCGATGGCGCGCCAGTCGATGTCCGTGGCGCGCTGGACAAGCTGCGAATAGCCGCAGCCGTTGCGGGCGGCGACTTCGACCAGACGCTTGGAATTGGAGGAGTTCGGGGCACCGACCACCAGCATCGCCTCGGCACGCGGGGCGATGGCCTTGACCGCTTCCTGCCGGTTGGTGGTCGCGTAGCAGATGTCTTCCTTGTGCGGGCCGACGATGGACGGGAACCGGGCCTTGAGCGCGGCGACGATTTCGGCGGTATCGTCGATGCTGAGCGTGGTCTGGGTGACATAGGCGATCTGTTCGGGATCGCGCACCTCGACGCGGGCCACATCGTCCACTGTTTCGACAAGCAACACGTCACCCGCGGGGAGCTGGCCCATGGTGCCGATGGTTTCGGGGTGGCCCTCATGGCCGATCATGATCATCTGGAGCCCGTTCTCGGCGTGGCGCTGGGCCTCGATATGAACCTTGGAGACCAGCGGGCAGGTGGCGTCCACGTAGATCATCTCGCGCCGGGCGGCTTCGGCCGGAACGGCCCTCGGGACACCATGGGCGGAAAAGATCACCGGGCGGTCGTCGGGGCAGTCTTCGAGTTCCTCGACAAAAACCGCGCCCTTGGCCTTGAGATCGTCGACCACGTATTTGTTATGGACGATTTCGTGCCGGACGTAGACAGGGGCACCCCATTTGTCGATGGCCATCTCGACGATCTTGATGGCGCGATCGACCCCGGCGCAAAAGCCACGGGGAGCAGCAAGATAGAGAGTGAGAGGCGGTTTCGTCATCGGGTTCTCCTTGGCAACAGGGGTAAACCGGCAGAGCGGCGTCGTCCACCACCTGCGTCGGAGAATAATTGGTGTCCCCAAACCCGTTTCGCGTCGAACCGGGGTTCAACGCGAAACGCTGCCATTCTGGCTGCGACGGGCTATGGATATGGCGTGGCTGATACGGTGCCGGGTGAGTTGCCGGTTCCGGGGTGGCCAGACCTTTACTTACTTTGCGCCTGCGGCTGCGACACGGGTCGCTTCTTCGGGCGTTTCGCGCGGCGGACGTCCTATGACATCGCGCAGCTCTTCGAGTTCGATGAAGTTGTCGGCCTGACGACGCAGGTCATCGGAAATCATCGGGGGCTGGCTGCGGATCGTGGAAACCACGGAGACGCGCACGCCCTGACGCTGGAGGCTTTCGACCAGCGGACGGAAGTCGCCATCGCCGGAGAAGAGCACGATATGGTCGACCCGCGGTGCGAGTTCCATCGCGTCGACTGCCAGTTCGATATCCATGTTGCCTTTGACCTTACGGCGTCCGAGGCTGTCGGTGTATTCCTTGGCCGGTTTTGTCACCATGGAAAAACCATTGTAATGCAACCAGTCGACAAGGGGGCGGATCGGGGAATATTCATCGTTCTCGAGCAGTGCGGTATAATAAAACGCACGCAGCATTTTGCCTCGCCGCATAAATTCCTGACGAAGCAATTTATAGTCGATATCAAAACCCAGAGCCTTGGCCGCTGCGTAAAGATTCGAACCATCGATGAACAGCGCGAGCCGTTCGTCTTTGTAAAACATCAAGTTGTCCTTCCGGTAATCCGCCCCACCTTGGAGTTCCGTGAGTGAGTGCTAAAATCGGCGAAGCGGTCCTAATAAAATAAGAAAACTATGTCTGACCGCAAGGGTAAAGACATCATGAACGGGTGACAGAAATGAACGGATTCCGGTCAGTTTCCTGCGTTGCGCTCGGCGGCAACCTGCCATTTGGGGAAATGAATCCCTCGATGACGCTGGTCAGCGCGGTCGAGCGGCTGGCCAATCGAGGCGTAATGATTCGCGCAGTAAGCAGGTTTTTCGCGACGCCGTGTTTTCCGGCTGGCGCGGGGCCAGATTTTGTTAACGCTGTTATTCTTATTGAATCTAAGTTTCCGGCAGAAGGATTGTTGAATCAATTACATGCGGTGGAAAACGACTTTCGTCGCGAAAGGCGGGACCGCTGGGGCGCTCGAACTGTCGACCTTGATCTGCTGTTCGTGGGGCAGAATGTCGCGCCTGACGTGAAATCGCATCAGGTGTGGCGGGATCTCCCTTTGGAAATGCAGCAAAAAAACGCGCCTGATCAACTGATCCTGCCGCATCCAAGGATGCAGGACCGGGCCTTTGTCCTTGTTCCCATGATGGATCTCTGTCCGGACTGGCGCCATCCCGTCCTCGACGCCACCGTGCGCGAGATGGCGGCTGACCTGCCGGAAGCGGATCGCGAGGCCGTCCGGCCCCTTTAAAACCAAGCGTGCGGGCAGCGGAGAACCCGCATTCGTGAAGCTTATCGCCTTGTGTTCCAGCGCGTTCCGTCCTAGATACGCTATCTCTGTACAGACAAATTGCGAAGCTGGAGATTATACAATGGCCCGCGTGACGGTTGAAGACTGCGTAGACAAGGTTCCGAACCGGTTCGAACTGGTGATGCTCGCAGCCCATCGGGCGCGTGAGATCTCGGCAGGGTCCGCCGTGACCGTGGATCGTGACAACGACAAGAACCCTGTCGTGTCCCTGCGTGAAATCGCGGATGAAACCCAGCGTGCAGACGACCTGCGCGAGCGCCTGATCGAAAGCAACCAGAGCCAGATCGAGGTCGACGAACCCGAAGAGGATTCGATGGCGTTGCTGATGGGGGCCGAGGCCGACAAGCCGGCGGATGACGATATGTCCGAGGAAAAACTGCTTCGGGCTCTTATGGAAGCGCAAGGCCAGGGCTGAGCGGCGTTAGGATGCGGGGCAGATGATTTCAGCAGACGATCTGATCGAGCTGGTCCGCAACTACAATCCCAAGACAAACGTACAACGGCTGCGGGACGCCTATGCCTATGGGGCGTCCATGCACGAAGGGCAGTTCCGGCATTCGGGCGAGCCCTATTTCAGCCATCCTGTTTCGGTTGCCGCGATCCTGACGGAACAGCGGCTGGATGATGCGACGATCATCACCGCACTGCTTCATGACACGATCGAGGACACCAAGGCGTCCTATGGCGAGGTCGCGCAGAAATTCGGCGACGAGGTGGCCGGACTGGTCGATGGCGTCACCAAGCTGACGAACCTGCAGCTTTCGAGCGTCGAGACCAAGCAGGCCGAGAATTTCCGCAAGCTTTTCATGGCGATGTCCAAGGACCTGCGGGTCATCCTCGTCAAGCTGGCCGACCGGTTGCACAACATGCGCACGATCAAGTCGATGCGCCCCGACAAGCAGCTGCAAAAGGCGCGCGAAACCATGGACATTTTCGCCCCGCTGGCCGGGCGCATGGGGATGCAGTGGATGCGCGAAGAGCTTGAGGATCTGTCGTTCAGGGTGCTGAATCCGGAAGGGCGGCAATCGATCATCCGCCGGTTCATCACCTTGCAGCGGGAATCCGGTGACGTAATTCCCCGTATCACCCGCGATATGCGCAACGAGCTGGAGAAGGCAGGGATCGAAGCCGAAGTGTTCGGTCGCGCGAAAAAGCCCTATTCGATCTGGCGCAAGATGCAGGAAAAGAAGCAGGGGTTTTCCCGGCTCTCGGACATCTACGGGTTCCGGATCATCACGCTGGACGAGGAAGACGCCTATCGCGCGCTGGGCGCGATCCATCAGCGCTGGCGCGCGGTGCCGGGACGGTTCAAGGATTACATCAGCCAGCCGAAAAGCAACGGCTATCGCTCGATCCACACCACCGTGTCGGGCCGGGACGGCAAGCGGGTCGAGGTGCAGATCCGCACCCGGCAGATGCATGACGTGGCCGAAACCGGGGTGGCGGCGCACTGGTCCTACCGTGACGGGGTGCGCAGCGAGAACCCCTTTGCCGTCGATCCGGCGCGCTGGATTTCGTCGCTGACCGAGCAATTCGATGCCGAGGAGAATCACGAGGATTTCCTCGAGGCGGTCAAGCTCGAGATGTATTCCGACCAGGTGTTCTGTTTCACGCCCAAGGGCGATGTGATCAAGCTGCCGCGCGGGGCGACGCCGATTGATTACGCCTATGCGATTCATACCCGGATCGGCTCGGCCTGCGTCGGGGCCAAGGTGGACGGTATCCGCGTGCCGCTCTGGACAAGGCTCAAGAACGGGCAGTCGGTCGAGATCATTACCGCCGAGGGGCAGGTGCCGCAGGTCAGCTGGCTTGAGATCGCCACGACCGGCAAGGCGCGGACGGCGATCCGACGTGCGTTGCGCGAGGTCGACCGCGACCGGTTCGTGAAGCTCGGCAAGGAACTTGCGCGCGCGGCTTTCGAACATGTGGGGCGCAAGGCGACGGACAAGGTGCTTGAGACCGCGTCGAAACACCTGCGCATCGACGGGCGGCGCGAGCTGCTGGCGCGGCTGGGTAGCGCCGAGCTGACCTCGCACGACGTGGTGCAGGCGGTTTATCCCGACCTGATCCGCTCTGAGGACGATCAGATTTCACCGCGCCGCGCGGTCGTCGGTCTTGAGCCGGGGCAATCGTTTGAACGCGCCACCTGCTGTCAACCGCTGCCCGGCGAACGGATCGTGGGAATCACTTTTCGCGGCAGAGGTGTGGTCGTCCATGCGATTTACTGCGACAGGTTGAGCGAGTACGAAAACCAGCCGGAACGCTGGGTCGATCTGCAGTGGCAGGGCGGCACGCATCCGGCGGTTTATGGTGCGACCATTGATCTTACCATCGGCAATGATGCTGGTGTTTTGGGCCGCATCTGCACATTGATTGGGGAAAAGAAGGCAAATATCTCGAATCTTGTGTTTGTAGATCGAAAGCCCGACTTTTATCGCCTTATGATCGACGTGGAATTAAGGGACGCTGAACAACTTCACTCCTTAATGCTGACACTCGAAGCGGATAGCGATGTCGCTGCGGTTGAACGTTACCGCGAGAAAGCCCAGGTACCGGCCAGGGCCGGATAATTTTAACTCGGGATCAAGAAGGACGTCCCCTTGGTATTCAGACGCCGTGACCGACGCTCCGTTTTGCGCGCGACCTCGGACTTTCTGTATCCGCGTGGGGGCTGGACCCGTGCCGCTCTTTACGTCAAGCACCGGGTCCGCCGTCTGCCAGACACGCCAGAGCGCATCGCAAGGGGCATCGGCGCGGGCGTCTTCACGACTTTCACGCCGTTTTACGGGATGCATTTTATCGTGGCGGCCATCGTGGCCAAGCTGTGCCGGGGCAACATTCTTGCCGCGCTTATGGGCACGTTTTTCGGCAACCCGCTGACCTATGTGCCGATTGGTCTGATCTCGCTGAAGATGGGGCATTTCATCCTGGGGACGAACTTTGACGACCGGGCACATCGTTCCTTTGGTGGCAAGTTCGTCGACGCGGCGGATGACCTAAAGGACAACTTTTTTGCCCTGTTCACCGAGCGTACCGCTGACTGGCACGGGCTGAGCGTGTTCTACCACGAGGTCTTCTTTCCCTACCTGATTGGCGGGCTGCTACCGGGGATCGTGGCCGGGCTGGTGGCGGCCTACCTGTCGCTACCGCTGATCCGGGCCTACAAGAAGCGCCGCAAGGGCGCGATCAAGGCCAAGTTCGAGGCGATCAAGAAAAAGGCTGCCGCACAGCATGATCCGCGCGGGCAGGGCGTCGAGTAAGCCGGTTCACCTATGCTTGCCGCGCTTGTGAAGAGGTGTTCACCTTCTGCGCATGACTCACTAGTTTGGCCGCGAAATGACCATGAAGGAGTCGGCCATGACGCGGGAAAAGCTGCGCCTCGGGGTGAATATCGACCATGTTGCGACAGTGCGGAATGCAAGGGGCGGTGCCTATCCTGATCCGCTGCGCGCTGCGCGTATCGCGGAAGCCGCCGGGGCCGACGGAATTACCGCACACCTGCGCGAAGACAGGCGTCACATCAGCGATGCGGATATTGACGGGCTGATGGCGACGCTGAGCGTGCCGCTGAACTTTGAGATGGCCGCCACGCCCGAGATGCAGGCGATTGCCCTGCGACACAAGCCGCATGCGGTCTGCATCGTGCCGGAAAAACGCGAGGAACGGACGACCGAGGGTGGGCTGGAAGTCGCCCGTGAGGAAAACCGGCTGGCGCATTTCATTGCGCCGCTGCGCGAGGCCGGGTGCCGCGTGTCGATCTTTATCGCCGCTGATAAGCGCCAGATCGAGGCGGCGCATCGCATCGGGGCCGAGGTGATCGAACTGCATACCGGCGCCTATTGCGACGCGGATGCCGAGGGCCGGATCGAGCACCGCGACCGTGAACTTGAAGCGTTGCGCGAGATGTCCGCCTTTGCGCACTCATTGGGCCTTGAGGTGCACGCGGGACATGGTCTGACCTATGACACCGTCAAACCGATCGCCGCTTTCCCCGAGGTGCGCGAGCTGAACATCGGGCATTTCCTGATCGGCGAGGCGATCTTTCGCGGGCTGGAACCCGCCATTACCGAGATGCGCCGCCTGATGGACGAAGCGCGCGATGGCTGACCCGGCGCTGATCCTGCCGCTTTCGGCGGTGCTGACCGGCTGGATGGTGGCGGGCGGCAGCCCCGGTCCGGCAACGCTGGCGATCTCGGGCACCTCCATGCAACTCGGCCGCAGGGCAGGGGTGACCATCGCGCTGGGCGTACTGATGGGCTCGGCCACATGGGGCATCGCGGCGGCGCTCGGGTTTTCGGCGGTGATGGTCGCGAACGCGTGGCTCTTCGAAGTGCTGCGATATGCAGGGGCCGCGTATCTTATGTATCTGGCGGTGAAATCCTTGCGTTCGGCATGGCGCGGCGACCCGGTTGTGCCGGTGACGCCCGGGCGACAGAAGTCTCTCTTATACAAGGGGTTGCTGCTGCACCTGACTAATCCCAAAGCGATCCTGAGCTGGGGCGCGATCTATGCCATCGCGCTGGCACCGGATGCGGGAACGGCGTCGGTCTGGCGGCTGTTCCTGTCGCTGGTTTCGGCCTCGTCGGTGGTGTTCCTTGGCTATGCGCTGGTCTTTTCATGGCGTCCGGTGGCTCTGGGCTATGCGCGGGCCAAACGCTGGTTTGAACTGACATTCGCGGTGCTTTTCGGCGCGGCAAGCTTCAAGATCCTGACGGCGCGTCTGACATGATCATCGGAATCGGCACGGATCTTGCCAATATCGACCGAATCTCGGCCACGCTCGAGCGGTTCGGCGACCGGTTCCGCAACCGCGTCTTTACCGATATCGAGCAGGCCAAGGCGGAACGTCGCGCGGATACGCCCGGCACCTATGCGAAACGCTGGGCGGCGAAAGAAGCCTGTTCCAAGGCGCTGGGCACCGGGCTGCGCATGGGCATCGCGTGGAAGGACATGTCGGTCAAGAACCTGCGCACCGGCCAGCCGGTGATGGAGGTAACAGGCTGGGCCAAGTCGCGGCTTGAGGAACTGACCCCGCCAGGGCACGAGGCCATCATCCATGTCACGCTGACCGACGATCACCCTTGGGCGCAGGCGATGGTGGTAATCGAAGCAAGGCCCCTGCCGGAAAAGGCCGGATCTTGAGCATACCTGTCCGCCTTGTCCGGATCAAAGGGCAGACATCGGTACCCCCCGGCGTTTCCGGCCCGTTCCCGGCGCTACCATGTAACGCAGGGACGGGCTTTGCCTTGACACCGGCGGGGCGCAGCCGCATGTAGCCCGCGAACCTTATCGAGCCCCGGAGAGCCGAATGGCCAGCAAAGAGAAGTCAGGAAATTCCGTCATCGAGACGATCAAGACCATCGTCTATGCGCTGCTCATCGCCGGGATTTTCCGTACCCTGTTCTTCCAGCCGTTCTGGATTCCGTCAGGGTCGATGAAAGAGACATTGCTGATCGGCGATTTCCTCTTCGTGAACAAGATGGCCTATGGCTATTCCTATGCCTCCTGTCCGAGCGTGAAGATCCCCCAGATCGGGATCAACATTGACGCCGAGGATATCTGCGGCTGGATGAAGGGCGACAATGACCGCATCTTCGGTGGCGAACCCGAACGGGGAGACGTGGTCGTGTTCCGTCACCCGGTCAACGGCAGCGATTTCATCAAGCGCCTGGTCGGGCTGCCCGGCGACCGGATCCAGGTGAAAGATGGCGTGCTGATTATCAACGATACCCCGGTCGAGCTGAAGGCTGACGGTGATTTCGAAGAGATCATGGAACGTCAGGGTCCCGAAGGCTCGCCCCCGCGCTGCGAAAACGCGCCGGTCGGCATGGGCGCTGTCTGCACCAAGTCGCGCCAGATCGAAACCCTGCCCAACGGTGTCAGCCACCCGATCCTGAATGTCGGCAACATGGGGCTGGACAACACTGGCATCTATACGGTGCCCGAAGGCCATTACTTCTTCATGGGTGACAACCGTGACAACTCCACCGACAGCCGTGTACCGCAGACCGCGGGAGGCGTCGGCTACGTACCTTATGAAAACCTGATCGGTCGCGCCGACCGGATCATGTTCTCCTCTGCCGGACGGTCGATGCTGTTCTTTTGGACATGGCGGGGTGACCGGTTCTTCAAGGGGATCGAGTGAAACTTTCGGCCGAACTGCGTGCCTTTGAGGGGCGGATCGGGCATCGGTTCACCAAGCCCGACTTGCTGATACGGGCACTGACTCACGGTTCGGTCTCTTCCCCCACGCGTGAGGATAACCAGCGTCTGGAATTCCTAGGCGACCGCGTGCTCGGGCTGGTCATGGCCAGCGCCCTGCTCGAACATGACAAGGGCGCGACCGAAGGCCAGCTGGCCCCGCGTTTTAACGCGCTGGTGCGCAAGGAAACCTGCGCCGATGTGGCGCGTGAGGTGGGCCTTGGCGAGGTGCTGAAACTGGGCCGATCGGAGATGCTTTCCGGTGGTCGACGCAAACAGGCACTGCTGGGCGATGCCATCGAGGCGGTGATTGCGGCGGTCTATCGCGATGCGGGTTTCGATGCGGCGCGGGACATGATCCTGCGGCTCTGGGGCAATCGCATCACAAATGTCGAGGAAGACGCCCGCGACGCCAAGACCTCTTTGCAGGAATGGGCACAGGCGCGGGGCGATACCCCGCCAACCTACACGCAGATCTCGCGCGACGGCCCCGATCATGCCCCGGTTTTTACCATTGCTGCGCGGCTTAGCGACGGCACCGAGGCCCGCGCCAGCGCCGGATCCAAGCGGCAGGCCGAGCAGGCCGCCGCCGCCGCACTGATGACCAAGCTCGACAAGGGCTGAGCAAGGCTTGCCAGTGGCCGGGGAATGCGGGCAATCTGGGGTCAGCCGGATGCGCTGACCATTCCGGTGGATTGCCCAAGGAAAGTATGTTGCGATGAACCAGATGTCCCCGCCCGATCTCGTCTCCGAGTCGCTGGCCGATGGTGTGCTGACGCTGACTCTCGGGGGCGGTAAGGCCCACCCGCTGTCTCTCGGCATGATTGCGGCCTTGCACCGCAGCATCCACCGCGCCTCAGAGGACACGTCGGTCCGGGTCGTCGTGATCCACGGACCGGGTTCCATCTTCTGCGCCGGTCATGATCTCAAGGAAATCGCCCGCCACCGTGAGGATGGTGACAAGGGACGCGCCTATCTCGAACAGCTTTTCAACAGCTGCGGTGCGATGATGAAGGCCGTCACGCTCTGCCCGAAACCCACCATCGCGGCGGTCGAAGGAGTTGCGACGGCGGGCGGTTTGCAGTTGGTCGCGGCCTGCGACCTCGCCTTTGCATCGGACGCCTCGCGTTACTGCCTGCCGGGCGTCAACAACGGCGGTTTTTGCACGACCCCGGCCGTTGCGGTCGCGCGGGTGATCGGGCGCAAACAGGTGATGGAAATGGCGCTTTCGGGCGAGATGTTCGATGCCGACTGGGCCCGCGCCACGGGGCTGATCAACCGCTCGATGCCGGCCGATGAGCTTCTGCCTTTTGTCAACGACTTCGCTGCCCGGCTCGCCACCCGCCATCAGCCCGCTATCGCGGCGGGCAAGCAGACGCTCCACCGCCAGCTCGAAATGCCGCTGGAACTGGCCTATGTGCATGCGACTTCGGTGATGATCGACCATTTCATGGATCCGGAACGGATCGAGAAGGAACCCAAGCGGTAGAAGGCGCTGGCGTAGCACGTGTTTCTCCGGTAACGCCGACGCTTCGAGAGAAAAGGATCACATGATGAGCACACGCGCGGGATTTGTCGCCCTGATCGGAGAGCCCAACGCGGGCAAGTCCACTCTGCTCAATCGCATGGTCGGGGCCAAGGTTTCCATTGTCACCCATAAGGTGCAGACGACCCGCGCCCGTATTCGCGGCGTCGCCATGGAGGGCGACACGCAGATCGTGTTCGTCGACACGCCGGGCCTCTTCAAACCGCGCCGCAGGCTCGACCGCGCGATGGTCGCCGCCGCCTGGGGCGGGGCCGCCGATGCCGACGTTGTCGTCCTCATGGTCGAGGCACATCGAGGTATCACCGAGGGCGTCGAGAGCATTCTCGAAGGCCTTGCCGACATCGGTCAGGGCCGTACCGTCGCGCTTGCCATCAACAAGATCGACCGGGTGGCGTCCGAAACCCTGCTCGGCCTGACCAAAGCCCTGAACGACCGCTACGCATTCGCCGAAACCTTCATGATCTCGGCGGAAAAGGGCCACGGCGTCGATGCCCTGCGCCAATGGCTCGCGCAGCAGCTTCCCGAAGGCCCGTGGCTTTACCCCGAAGACCAGATCGCCGATCTGCCCATGCGGATGATCGCCGCCGAAATGACCCGTGAAAAGCTCACCTTGCGCCTGCATCAGGAACTGCCCTACCAGATGACGGTGGAAACCGAGAACTGGGAAGACCGCAAGGACGGCAGCGCAAAAATCGATCAGGTCATTTACGTCGTCCGCGACGGCCACAAGGGCATCGTGCTCGGCCACAAGGGCGAAACCGTCAAATCCGTCGGCAAAGCCGCCCGTGAAGAGCTCGAGGAATTCCTGGGCCGAAAGGTGCACCTCTTCCTGCAGGTCAAGGTGCGCCCAAACTGGCTCGAGGAATCGGAACGCTACTCGGAAATGGGCCTCGATTTCAAAGACGGAGCCTGATCGTATGACCGGCCTTTTCCTCTTGCCGAAAATACTCCCGCCGGAGGCATCCGCGCCCTCGACGGGCGCAGGCGCAGCGAAGGCATGACACGACTTGCCGCCGAATTCTGGGTGCAGGCCTATCTCACACGGCTGCGCCTGAATGATATCCCCGCTTTCGTGGTGGCGCGGGGCGATGACACGGCGGGGGCGGTTCTTGTCAAGCTCAACACGCTCGACGGGCAGGCCCGTGCGTTCCAGCGCAGCTTCGATTTGATGACCGGTGCGCGGAATTGGGCCGTCCTTACTGAGGGGCAAGAACCAGAGGTTGACGCGGCGATTGCCCGCCAACGGGGCTTCGATCCCGACCTCTGGGTGATCGAGGTCGAGGACCGGGCGGGCCGCCATCTGCTCGACGAACCGGGGCTGGCGGACTGAGATGGACTGGCGCGATCATGGCATACTCCTTGGTCAACGCCGCCACGGCGAGACCTCTGCCATCATCGAAGTCTTCACCCGCGACCATGGCCGTCATGCGGGGATCGTGCGCGGCGGCACCAGCCGCAAGATCGCGCCGATCCTGCAACCGGGCGCCCAGCTCGACGTGACATGGCGCGCCCGGCTCGAAGATCACATGGGCAGCTTCACCGTCGAACCGATGCGCAGCCGCGCGGCGGCGGCCATGTCCGGGCGTCTGGCGCTGGCCGGTCTCAACGCGGTCTGTGCGCTGCTGCGCTTTTGCCTGCCCGAACGCGAAGCGCATCATGCGCTCTACCAGCGCAGTGAGCAGCTTCTCGACCTGCTGGGGCAGGACGACATCTGGCCGCTCGCCTATCTGAAATGGGAAATGGCCCTGCTCGAGGAAATGGGGTTTGGTCTCGACCTGAGCGCCTGCGCCGCCACCGGCACCAATGAGGAGCTGATCTATGTCTCGCCCCGCTCGGGCAAGGCCGTGTCGCGGCAGGGGGCGGGGGAATGGACCGACCGCATGCTGCCCCTGCCTGATTTCCTTGGCATGGGGGCGGACATCACCGATGCGGGCATTGCCGAGGGGTATCGCATGACGGGGTATTTCCTCGAAAACAAGCTCGCCCCGGCGCTGGGGCACAAACCTCTGCCCGAGGCGCGCGCCCGTTTCACTGAATTGTTCACCCGGCTTTCGAATCTTTGATGCGCCCCGGCTCTGATGGGCACGCTCTGGCACGCATCAGGTCCGGGGCGGTCGGCTGTCAGTGCGCCATCATCTCGGCCGCGATTTCCTTGCCATCGAGGGCAGAGGGGTAATAGGTCGGCCAGTTGGTGACTTCTTCAAGCAACGCGGCGCGGTCATCGCCCCAGTAGAGGTGATAGTGATCCGACTTGGCCGGGGCCACGCGGTGATCGCTGAACTGGATGTAATCGGGGGCCGCTTCGTCGCCGGTTGTTTTCTCAAAGATGAAACGCACGCCGCGATTGCCCTTTTTATAGGTCAGGATCTCGTATCCGTCAGACTCGTAGACGCCGGTAACGGCCTCATCGCCGCGATGAAAAACGACCGTGTCGCCCTTGATTTCGATGCGGTCCACGTCCGTTTCGTAACCGACCGTGTAATAGGTCTTGTATTCATCGGCGCTTTTGTCCCCGTGTTCGGCCTTGTGGGCCATGACCTTGTCGAGCGTTCCATCCTCTAGCAACGGGAAGACCGACTGCCAGTCGCCGCCCCAATCCGAAAGCGCGCGGTCTTCGATCTGGTCGTCGTCGAAATATCCTTTGTAGATGTCGCGGTCGTGATCGTGGGAATGCGCGTGATCATGGGTATGAGCGCTGGTGTCCTTGGCCGCCTGTTCGGCCTGCGCCTGTATCGGCGCGAGCAGGAAAGCGGCCGTGGTAGCGACGGCGAGGTGACTGACAATGGTCTTTTGCATCGGGGTGCCTTCTTTTGTTCGTGATTCGTAATGTTATAACATTACAATTTCCGATTAGATGGTTCCGTGGGAAATGGCAAGAGCCTGCTGCCCAGTCGTTTGAGAGGGGTGGAGACGAAAACGGGCCGCGCGAATGCGCAGCCCGGTTCACTAGATTGGAAAGGTTCAGGCCAGAAGGCGTCGCGCGATGACCTGCGCCTGAATCTCGGCGGCCCCCTCAAAGATGTTCAGGATCCGGGCATCGCAGAGCACGCGCGAAATCTTGTATTCCAGCGCAAAGCCGTTGCCGCCGTGGATCTGCAACCCGTTATCGGCTGCCGCCCATGCGACCCGTGCGCCCAGCAGCTTGGCCATCCCGGCCTCAAGATCGCAGCGCCGCCCATGGTCCTTTTCCCATGCAGAGAAATAGGTGAGCTGGCGGGCGATCATGATTTCAACGGCCATCATCGCCAACTTGCCCGACACGCGGGGGAAATTGATCAGCGACTTGCCGAACTGTTTGCGGTCCTGCGCATATTGCATCGCGATATCCAGCGCCGATTGCGCCACGCCGATGGCGCGGGCGGCGGTCTGGATGCGGGCGGATTCAAAGGTCTCCATGAGCTGCTTAAAGCCCTTGCCTTCCTCGCCACCCAGAAGGTTTTCACCTTTGACGTGGAAATTGTCGAAGCCGAGCTCGTATTCCTTCATGCCGCGATAACCGAGTACCTCGATCTCTCCGCCGGTCATGCCTTCGGTCGGGAAGGGGGCTTCGTCCGTGCCAGGGGTCTTTTCGGCAAGGAACATCGACAGGCCGCGGTGATCGGTGGTGTCGGGATCGGTGCGGGCCAGCAGGGTCATGACATGGGTCCGCGCCGCATGGGTGATCCATGTCTTGTTGCCGGTCACGCGGTAATCGTCGCCATCCTTGATCGCGCGGGTCCGCAGCGAGCCGAGGTCCGATCCGGTGTTCGGTTCGGTAAAGACGGCGGTAGGGAGGATCTCTCCGCTGGCGATCTTGGGCAGCCACTGGGCCTTTTGATCGTCGGTGCCACCGCAGAGGATCAGCTCGGCCGCGATCTCGGACCGGGTACCAAGCGAACCGACACCGATATAGCCGCGCGAGAGTTCCTCGGAGACAACAACCATCGACGCCTTGGAGAGGCCGAAACCGCCATGATCCTCGGGAATGGTCAGGCCGAAGACGCCCATTTCTGCCAGTTCGCCGATGACTTCCATCGGGATCAGCTCGTCCTTGAGGTGCCAGTCATGGGCGTGCGGTTCGACCTTGTCGACCACATAGCGGCGGAACTGTTCGCGGATCATCTCGAGCTCTTCATCAAGGCCCGAGGCGCCCATTGTGATATTTGCCGATTGCTCCTGCATCAACTCGACCAGACGCGAGCGTGCAGCCTGCGTGTTGCCGGACTGGGTGAGGGTCATCACCGCATCGGACATCAGCCCGCGCATGTCGTCCTGCGACAGGCCGATATCCTGAAGCCGCAGGATTTCGCCCTGGCTCATCGGGATGCCGCCATAGATCTGCCAAAGGTATTCGCCGAAAGCGATCTGGTGGATGATTTGCTCGATCTCGCCGAACTTGCCCTCGGCTGACAGCTTTTCTGCCCAGGCTTGCATCTGGCGCAGGCTTTCAGTGTAGGTGGCAAGCCATGCCAGCCCGTGCGCGGCGGTCTGGTTTGCTTCGATCAGCTTGGCGGAAACCTTGCCATCCACGCTTACCACGTTCCGCAGCACGGCTTTCGCCCGCTCGAGAATGTCTTCGACAGGGGCGACCGCAGCGCCGGTCAGCGACAGAAGATCGGGAAGAAGAATATCGGCGGCGCTTGAAATGTCCTGGCCATCATGGGGCATGAATCGGCTCCTTTGCTGGTGTTGCTTGGTCCTAATCACTTTGCAGGTGCAGCGCAACAATAATACGCCCGCATACGCCTGCGTGTTCAAAAATTGCGCGCGCATTTTGGCCGTGCACTTAACTTGGCAAATGGTATGAGTGCGAAATGAACATAATTTTCGAATTGCTGACCCCCGCCAGCTTCACTCTTGCCCTTGCCGTGGTGCTTGTGGCGGGGACCGTGAAGGGCATGGTGGGCTTTGCCATGCCGATGATCATGATCTCGGGGCTTGGTATTTTCCTGCCGCCCGAGATCGCGCTTGCCGGGTTGATCCTGCCAACGGTCGCGACGAACGGGTTTCAGGCGCTGCGCCATGGCCGGGCGGCGGCGGTGGAATCGATCAAGCGGTTCCGGGTTTTCCTGCTGGTTGGCCTCGTGTTCCTTCTGGCCAGCGCTCAGCTTGTCCGGTTTCTCGATCCGCAGACGATGCTGTTGATGCTCGGCGTGCCGGTTTCGATCTTTGCGCTTATCCAGCTTTTCGGGGTGCGCATGACGCTTGCCGAGCCAAGCCAGAAGATCGAGGCCGGGGTCGGGGCCTTTGCGGGGTTCATCGGTGGCATGTCCGGGGTCTGGGGGCCGCCCACGGTGCTGTACCTGACCGCGCTGAACACGCCCAAGGCCGACCAGATGCGGGTGCAGGGGGTGATTTACGGCATGGGGGCGGTTGCGCTTGTGATCGCGCATCTTGGCTCCGGCGTGCTTAACCGCGAGAGCATTCCGTTTTCGGCCCTTCTGATCCTGCCCGCGCTGACCGGCATGTGGATCGGCGGCAAATTGCAGGACCGGATCGACCAGACGACCTTTCGCAAGATTACCCTTGCGGTTTTGCTGGTTGCGGGGCTGAACCTCGTGCGCCGTGGTCTGGGTCTTTAATCAGGCGCCCATGTAACCTTCGCAGCCGCCGGCGATCTGTGGGAGTTCTTCGGCCGGGACAACTTGAAACGGCACACGATAAAGCATTTCGCCGTTGTGATAGGCCGAGAGAATCCATTCGCCCGGCACCATCTCTTCCATCAGGTCAAAGCTGTAGGCATTGATCGACGGGCCTTCGCCGCCCAGCACGGTTACGTATCGTTGGGCGTTCTGACCCGAGGCGGAAAAGGGCGGGTGGATCAGTTCGATGAGCACGGGCGACAGGACGTCATCGCTGTGCGTCTGCGTGCGCACGCCAAAGGAAATGCCCGGCGCGGCGGGGATCACCCGCGTTTCCCAACGGATCTCCGGTGTCTCGGGCAGAAGGTCGATTTTCTGAGCATGTGTTTCGGGTGCGGGGACCTCGCCGACAGACATTAGCTTGCAGAATGCGCCGAACTTGATCGAGAGGACCTCGGAATCGAAACTCGGGCCGTCTTCGGCGGCTTGGGCAGGCAGGGCCAGCAGTATCAGGGCGGCGGCTAGAAAACGCATGCATTCACGTGACGCCCGCACCGGGGTGATGTCAAGCGCAGGGAGGATCACCAAAACGCAAAACGCCTCCCGTAAGGGAGGCGTCTGTCAATTCGAGGCAGGTCTTAGCCGATGGCGCAGGCTTTTACGTCATCGTCGATATAGGGCACATATTGCTCGAAGTTGTCGGCAAACATCTGCACCAGCTTGGCGGCCTGCTTGTCGTATCCTTCGGGGTTGCCCCAAGTGCGGCGCGGGTCGAGCAGAACCTGCGGCACGCCCGGCACGTCGACGGGCACGTCAAAGCCGAAATTCGGATCCTTGCGGAATTCTGCGGTGGCGAGCGAACCGTCCAGCGCGGCGGTCAGCAGCGAACGGGTGGCCTTGATGGGCATCCGGTTGCCGGTGCCATAGGCGCCGCCGGTCCAGCCGGTGTTCACCAGCCAGCAGGTCGCGCCGTGCTGGGCGATCTTTTCGCGCAGCAGGTTGCCATAGACCTCGGGGCGGCGCGGCATGAAGGGGGCACCGAAGCAGGTCGAGAAAGTCGGCTCGGGCTCGGTCACGCCGCGCTCGGTTCCGGCCACTTTGGAGGTGAAACCCGAGAGGAAGTGATACATCGCCTGCGCCGGGGTCAGTCGCGCGATCGGGGGCAGAACGCCGAAAGCGTCGCAGGTCAGCATGATGATGTTCTTGGGGTGCCCGCCTAGCGCCGTCTTGGATGCGTTCGAGATATATTCGAGCGGGTAGGCGCAGCGCATGTTCGCGGTCAGGCTGTCATCCTCGAAATCGAGCTCAAAGGTCTCCTCGTCGAAGATCATGTTTTCGATGACGGTGCCGAACTTGCTGGTGGTCGCGTAGATTTCGGGCTCGGCCTCGGGGCTGAGCGAAATCGTCTTGGCATAGCAGCCGCCCTCGAAGTTGAAGGTGCCGCGGTCGGACCAGCCGTGTTCGTCATCACCGATCAGCGTGCGGTCCGGGTCGGCCGAAAGCGTGGTCTTGCCGGTGCCGGAAAGGCCAAAGAAAACGGCGGTGTCGACCGGGTTGCCGGTCGCATGGTTTGCCGAGCAGTGCATCGGCATGATGCCTTTTTCCGGCAGCAGGTAGTTCAGCAGGGTGAAAACCGATTTCTTGTTTTCGCCCGCGTATTCCGTGCCACCTATGAGGATCACCTTTTTGTCGAAGTTCATCGCGATCACGGTGTCGGAGCGGCAGTTGTGCTTTTCCGGGTTCGCCTTGAAGCTCGGGCAGTTGATCACGGTGTAATCGGCCACGAATTCGTCGAGGTCGGCGCGGTCGGGGCGGCGCAGCATGTGGCGGATGAAGAGACCGTGCCAGGCCAGTTCGGTGATCATCCGCACATCGATCGAGTTCGCCGGATCGGCGCCACCGACCAGATCCTGAACAAAGTAGTCCTTGCCCTTCATGTGTTCGAGCATGTCCGCGTAAAGCGCGTCGAACCCTTCGGGCGACATCTCGGCGTTGTTTTCCCACCAGACCTTGTCCGCCACCGAATCGGTTTTGACGACATGTTTGTCCTTGGGGGAACGACCGGTGAATTTGCCGGTGCTGACCAGAAAGGCGCCGCCGTTGCCAAGCGAACCTTCGCCGCGCTTGAGCGCGGCTTCGACAAGCGCAGGCTCCATCAGGTTGTAATAGACATTGCCGAGACCTTCGATACCTTGGTCTTCAAGCTGGAAATTCGGGTTTACCCGTCCTGATGTCATCGTGTTGTCTCCTTTGGCGGCACTGGCCCAATTCCGACACCAAACAACGTGTCGTAAAGGCCTCTTAACATGACGGTTTAATCCATGAACAGAAGGGTTTGGCTGAGTTAGCGCAACCAAGGCGAGGTTTAGCGCAACCAAGAATTTCGGTACCGACAATCATGCGCTATCTATGCGACAATTCAGCCAATCATAATGTTTTTTTGCACTAATCGCATTCAAAGGATGTGATGATTCGTAGTTAAGGATTGATTCGGTTGGGCAAAGCGGCAATGTATGCGGAAAAAAACAGTATATAATGGGCAGAATAGGGGCGCTTTATGTCTAAGATAGCATTGGTGGATGATGACAGGAATATTCTGACATCCGTGTCCATGACACTCGAAGCAGAAGGCTTCGAAGTCGAAACTTACAATGACGGTCAGGCGGCGCTAGATGCGTTCAACAAGAACCTGCCCGACATGGCCGTGCTCGACATCAAGATGCCGCGCATGGATGGGATGGATCTGCTGCAGCGCCTCCGCCAGAAAAGCCAGATGCCGGTGATCTTCCTGACCTCGAAAGACGACGAGATCGACGAGGTGCTTGGCCTCCGCATGGGCGCGGACGACTACGTCAAGAAACCCTTTTCTCAGCGCCTTTTGGTTGAACGTATTCGTGCCCTTCTGCGCCGTCAGGACGCGGTTGAGGGCGACGCGACCGGCACCGGCCCCGAGGCCAAGGTTATGGAGCGCGGACATCTGCGCATGGATCCGCTGCGCCATTCGGTGAGCTGGAAAGGCAAGGACGTCTCTCTCACGGTGACCGAATTCCTGTTGCTGCAGGCGCTGGCCCAGCGGCCCGGTTTCGTGAAATCCCGCGATCAGCTGATGGACGTGGCCTATGACGATCAGGTCTATGTCGACGACCGTACGATTGACAGCCATATCAAGCGCTTGCGCAAAAAGATGCGCAGTGCCGACGATGAGTTCTCGGCCATCGAGACTCTTTACGGCATCGGTTATCGCTACAACGAAGAATAAGCAGCTCGGATGAGCATCGCCGGAAGGACATTCGTGCGCGACGCAGGCACCACGCCGAACCATCGCAGGGGCGATGTTGTGCTGGGGGACGATTGGGTCGCCCCGAACAACAATGTTGCCGAAGAACTGCGGGTCAAGCGCGCCCGGCGTAACCTTCTGTCGTTGAAGGGGTCGCCCCTGACGCGTAAGATCGTAATGTTCAACCTGATCGCGTTGATCATCCTCGTCGCCGGCATTCTTTATCTCAACGAGACCCGCGAAAGTCTTATCGTGCAGCGCGCCAATGCGCTTGCCGGGGAAACCGGGCTTGTCGCGAATGTGTTCGAGGCCCGTATCGGGGAACTTGATCAGGCCTCTTTCGCGCGCCGCAACGATCCTGTGGTCCAGCAGACGCTGGAACTTCTCAGCCTTCGCAACGGGGTAGAGGTGCTGGTTTTCGATATCTCCGGTCGGCTGGTGGGCCGCACAAAGGGATCGGACCAGAGCGCAACGCTCACCGCGCTTACCCAGGAATCCGCTTCGCGGACGGTGCTGACGGACGGTCTGTCGAAACTCTGGAATGCGGCTACTTCGATTTTCGCACCGAATGAGGTTGCCGACATCCGCAGCCTTGAAGACCAGCTGCGCGAGGCGGTGCAGCCCACGGTAGAAAACGGCATGATGGTGGAAACCGGGCTTGATACGGTCGGCGGCACGGTTCTGTCGGCGATGGCGCCGATCATGCATGAGGGCAGCGCCATTGGCGTCGTCGCGATGGCCAGCCGTTCAGGTGAAATCGATGCGCTTGTGCGCAGCGGACGCGAACGTGTGCTGCAGATGTTCCTTATCGCGATCCTCGTTTCCATCGGCCTGAGCCTTGTGCTGGCGTCGACCATCGCGAACCCGCTTGCCGACCTGGCGGAGGCGGCCGAGCTTGACCGCGACCGCAATGCCCGCGCGATGTCACCGGGCCGCGTGCGAATCCCCGATCTGTCGGAACGCCCGGATGAAATCGGGCGCCTGTCGCGGGCGCTGCGCGGCATGGTGTCGGCGCTTTACAACCGGATCGACGGCAACGAGCAGTTCGCGGCCGACGTGTCCCATGAGATCAAGAACCCGCTGGCAAGCCTGCAATCCGCCGTCGGCACGCTGCGCATGGTCAAGCGTGACGACCAGCGCGAAAAGCTGCTGGATGTGATCGAGCATGACGTGCGCCGGCTTGACCGGCTGGTCAGCGATATCTCCAACGCTTCCCGGCTTGATGCCGAACTGGTCAAGGAAGAAGAAGAACCTTTCGATCTCCTGTCGATGCTAACCAACCTCAACCAGTATCTGGGCGAGGATGCAAAGGCGAAGGGCGTCGATTACATCACCGATCTGCCGTCCGGACCCATCGTCATTCAGGGTCTCGAGGCGCGTCTGGCGCAGGTTTTCGTCAACCTGATCACCAATGCGATTTCTTTCTGCGAGGAAGGCGACGCGATCCGTGTGTGGGTGCGCAAACGCGAAAACCGGGTGCTGGTCGTGGTCGAGGATACCGGCCCCGGTATTCCCGATCAGGCGCTGAGCAAGGTGTTCAAGCGGTTCTACTCTCAGCGGCCCGAAGAGCATTTCGGCAATAACTCGGGTCTTGGTCTGGCGATTTCGAAACAGATCGTCGAGGCGCATGGCGGGGTGATCTGGGCCGAGAATATCCGGCCGACGCAGGCCGACATCACGTCTGACCCGCTGGGCGCACGCTTTGTCGTGGGCCTGCCGGTCTGATCCGCCCGCTCCGCGATGGAGCGCCCATCCGATGCCATCATTCACGCTTCCTGCGTGGCCTGGAATGACCGGGCGTTACTGATCCTCGGGGCGTCGGGGGCCGGTAAATCGGGCCTTGCCCTGCAGTTGATGGCCTGCGGTTGCAAGCTCGTCGCGGATGACCGGACGGCGCTCTCCTCCTCCCCTCCGGACCTGATCGCCTCTTGCCCCGACCCGATCCGCGGCCTGATCGAGGCACGGGGTATCGGTCTCTTGCATGCCGAGACTCTGGTGCAGGCCCGGGTTGCTTGGGCTTTGGATCTTGATCACGAAGAAACGGAACGCCTGCCTCACAATCGAAAAATTGATCTGCTGGGGCACTCTGTCCCCTTGCTTCACGCGGTCAAATCGCCTCACTTTGCCGCGTCCGTGCTGCAACTCCTGAAGGCCGGACGACAGGAAGATAACCCATGCTGACGCAGCCGCAGCCATCGAAACTGGTTCTGGTCACCGGGCCCTCGGGCGCCGGACGGTCCACGTCTATCAACGTGCTCGAAGATCTCGGATTCGAGGCCATTGACAACCTGCCGCTGGGCCTTGTGCCGCGCTTGCTCGAAGGTCCGGGAGCGGATCGTCCCTTGGCGCTGGGCATCGACGCGCGCAATCGTGATTTCTCGACCTCGGGTCTGCTGGATGTGATCGATGCGCTCGCCGCGCGGCGCGAAATCGACCTGACCGTTCTGTATCTCGACTGCCAGCCCGACGTGCTGCTGCGCCGGTTCTCGGAAACGCGGCGTCGTCACCCGCTGGCCCCCGCGGAAAGTCCCGACATTGGCGTTGCGCGGGAAATGGACCTGCTGGCACCAGTTCGCGAGCGGGCGGATACGCTCGTCGATACCTCCGAATTCAACGTGCATGAACTGCGGGCGGAGATCGCCCGTCTCTTTGCACCCAACGAAAAGCGTGAACTGGCGCTATCCATCCATTCATTTTCCTACAAGCGTGGCCTGCCGCGCGGGATCGACATGGTTTTCGACTGCCGGTTCCTGAACAATCCCTATTGGCAGCCCGATCTCCGCGGGCTCGATGGGCGATCCGCACGGGTTGCGGACTATGTTGCGAATGACCCGAGGTTCGAACCCTTCTTTGAAAAGGTGCTGGACCTTACAAAAATGCTTCTCCCTGCCTATGTAGATGAGGGCAAATCGCATTTGTCGATTGCCTTTGGCTGCACGGGCGGGCAACACCGCTCTGTCGCCCTTGCGGAAAGCCTCGCCAAGGCTCTTGCAGAGGGGGGGCAGCAAGTGTCAATTAGGCATCGCGAGCTCGACCAGGGCCGCTTGGCGACTGAGAGTAAGGTTTGATCGGTATCGTAATCGTGGCGCATGGTGGGTTGGCCAAGGAGTATCTGGCCGCCATCGAGCATGTCGTGGGCAAGCAGCCCGGCATGATCGCTGTCTCTATCGAAGCGGACCACGACCGGGACGCCAAGCAGCAGGAAATCTGCGCTGCGGCGGATGCGGTGGACGTGGGTGACGGTGTTGTGATGGTCACCGATCTGTTCGGCGGTTCGCCCTCCAACCTGAGCCTGCTGGCCTGCCGCCCTGTCAATCGCCGGATCCTGTACGGCGCGAACCTGCCGATGCTGCTGAAACTGGCCAAAAGTCGCCAGTTGCCCGTAGGCGATGCGGTGCGTATCGCAATGGATGCCGGGCGCAAATACATCAACACGCAAAATGTCAGTCCCGAATAAAGGCTCCCGCAGAAGATGACGCAGCTGACCTTGAAGATCGTCAACGAAAAAGGGCTGCACGCGCGCGCATCGGCCAAACTCGTCGAAGTGGTGGAAGCTTTCGATGCGCAGGCCGAGGTGTCGCGGGATGGCCTTGCTGCATCAGGTGACAGTATTATGGGCCTTTTGATGTTGGCAGCTTCCCGCGGAACGACTATTGACGTGGAAACATCCGGACCTGATGCTGAGGCACTGGCCAAGGCGATCGAGGCACTGGTGGCGGATAAGTTCGGCGAAGGTTTCTGACGCAGACCGGACGATTTTGTTGATACAGGGTGGGGATAGCCTGTGGTAGACAGTTTTCACAACACTTCACCTGCCGGTCGCGGCGTGGTGCCCAATGGCGGCGCTGGCGCAGAGGCGGAACAGACGGTTGATTTCAAGAAATACGACCGCAGCACGCTTTCCTATGCAACGACATTCGACGACCCGTGGAAAGCGAACCTGATCCGTGCGATTGAATTTTGCACCGGTAAATTGACCATCGTTCGGCTGATCCGCGAATTTGAACGGCGCGGTGCACCGCGGGGGCAGGAATTCTGGCGGGCCTGTCTTGATGTGATGGGCATCGACTTGACAACGCCGCAGCACCAGCTTGAACGCATCCCGTCCGAAGGGCCGGTCATTGTGGTCGCGAACCACCCGCACGGCATGGTCGACGGCATGATCTTTGCCGATCTGATCGGGCAGGTCCGGCCTGATTACCGCATCCTGACCCGCTCACTCTTGACAGCGATCGATGAGGAAGCCGGGAGCTACATGATCCCCGTGCCCTTTCCGCACGATCCGGAAGCGCAGCGCAAGGGGGTCGAGATGCGCGCCCGTGCGATGGCGCACCTCAAAGACGGTGGCGTTGTGGCGCTGTTCCCGTCGGGCGTCGTCGCGGCGTCAGAGACTTGGTTCGGCCCGGCCATTGAGGCCGAGTGGAACGTCTTTACGGCCAAGCTGATCCGCCGCTCAGGCGCGACGGTCGTGCCGATGAAATTCCCCGGCGCCAATTCACGCGCCTACCAGATCGCCAACAAGCTGTCGCCGATCCTGCGGCAGGGGTTGTTGCTGCATGAAATCGTCCATGCGCTGAACAAGCCGCAGGGGCCGATCGTGGGCCAGCCGCTGGATCAGGAAACCATTGACGGTTTCGCCGACGATCCGCGCGGCTTTATGGCCTGGCTGCGCAACCACACGCTTTCACTGACCGACTGACGCGCTTAGCGCGTCGGGACCGGGGTTTCGCCGCGATAATCGTAGAATCCGCGCTGGGTTTTGCGGCCCAGCCATCCGGCCTCGACGTATTTCGTCAGCAGCGGGCAGGGGCGGTATTTCGTGTCCGCGAGTCCGTCGTGTAGCACGTTCATAATTGCAAGGCAGGTGTCGAGCCCGATGAAATCGGCCAATTCCAGCGGACCCATCGGGTGGTTCGCGCCAAGCTTGAGCGCCTCGTCGATGCTGTTCACATTACCGACGCCCTCGTAGAGCGTATAGACCGCTTCGTTGATCATCGGCATCAGGATACGGTTGACGATGAAGGCAGGGAAATCTTCGGCCGAGGCGGCGGTCTTGCCCAGCCGTTCGACCACGCCAAGGCAGGCCTTGTACGTCGGTTCGTCGGTGGCGATGCCTCGGATCAGTTCCACCAGTTGCATCACCGGCACCGGGTTCATGAAATGGAACCCCATGAACCGTTCGGGCCGGTCCGTGCGGCTTGCCAGACGGGTGATCGAGATGGAAGAGGTATTGGAGGTCAGGATCGTGTGGTCCTGAAGATGCGGTTGCAGATCGTCAAAGATCGCGCGCTTTACGCTTTCGCGTTCGGTCGCGGCCTCAATCACCAGATCGGACTGGCCTAGGTCGGCCAGTTGCAGGGTCGTCTTGATGCGGGAGAGCGAGGCTTCCATCACGCTCTCTTCCAGCTTGCCGCGCGACACCTGCCGGCTGAGGTTGCCGCGGATGGTCTCCAGTGCCTTGTCGAGCGCCTGCTGCGACACATCCGTCAGCAGCACATCGTATTCCGCGACGGCCATCACATGCGCGATTCCGTTGCCCATCTGGCCTGCGCCGATCACCCCGATTGTCTGAATAGCCATCGCATCTTTCCCTAATTTTGCTGACCGAGTTTAGCTGTGCGGGCGGGGCAGGGACAAGGGGCCACCGCCGGAGAAAAATATTTAGATCTGGTCTCTTAGGATTTTGGCAATCGCTTTGCTTCATACCTTGGACCGGGTGAAAGAAATTTTGGTGGGTGTTATGAGTTTTCAGACCTTTGGCGCAGATGCGCCCGGTGAAGAAGCGTGCCAATACGGGGCGTCCAGATTACAATGCCGCGGACCGGCGCGTCAGTTCGATACGCCGTATATGGTTGCGATGGGCGACAGCGAGACATTCGGAAAGTTCGTGAAATATCCGTTTGCCTCTCTGCTTGAAAAGTCGATCGGTATGCCTTGTGTCAATCTCGGGTCGCCGAATTCGGGGCTTGATGCGCTGTTGCAGGACCCGGACCTGATCCGCATCGCGAAACAGGCCGATCTTGCGATCATTCAGGCAATGGGCGCGCAGAACCTGACCAATCGGTTCTTCCGGGTTCATCCCCGGCGCAATGACCGGTTCCTCGAACCGACCCCCGTGCTGGCCGAACTCTTTCCCGAGGTCGATTTTACCGATTTCGCCTTTACCAACCACATGATGCACAGTCTTCAGCAAGTATCGCCGCGCCGGTTCTCCCTGATTTCGCACGAGCTGAAACAGGCTTGGGTGAGTCGGATGCACCTCTTGCTGCGTCAGTTCGCACGCAGGCCGATCCTGCTCTGGCTGCGTTATGAAACCGTGTCGGGGTTTGGTGAGGCCACGCATAACCCGTTTCTCGTGGATGAGGCGATGGTGGCCGAGCTCAAGCCGCACCTGCGGCAAGTGGTCGAGATTCCAGTTCAACCGGCCTCGGAGGCACAGGAAATGAACGCGATGATTTTCGCCATGGCCGAACAGGAAGCGGCGGCGAACATGATCGGGCAGGCGACGCACCATCGGATCGCCAAGGAACTGCGCCGGGTACTCATACCCGGGGCACAAAGAAAAAGGCCCGCCTGAACGACGGGCCTTTCCACAATTCTTTAACGGGAACTTAAAGCTTTTCGATCAGCGCCGGTACGGCTTCAAAAAGATCCGCGACCAGACCGTAATCGGCAACCTGGAAGATCGGCGCTTCTTCGTCCTTGTTGATGGCCACGATGACCTTGGAGTCCTTCATGCCTGCAAGGTGCTGGATCGCGCCCGAGATGCCGACTGCGACATAGAGATCAGGGGCGACGACCTTACCGGTCTGGCCAACCTGCCAGTCGTTCGGGGCAAAGCCCGAGTCGACGGCTGCGCGCGACGCACCAACGGCGGCGCCCAGTTTGTCGGCCAGTTTCTCGATCAGGGCAAAGTCTTCTTCGGAGCCAACGCCACGACCGCCGGATACGACAACGCCAGCCGAGGTCAGCTCGGGGCGGTCGCTTTCGGCAACCTTGTCTTCGACCCATTCGGACAGGCCGGGGTTTTCAGCTGCCGAAACGGTTTCGACCGAGGCGGAGCCGCCTTCGCCAGCCGCGTCAAAGGTCGAGGTGCGGAAGGTGATGACCTTTTTCGCATCTGCGGATTTGACCGTCTGGATCGCGTTACCGGCATAGATCGGGCGTTCAAAGGTCGACCCGTCAACCACCCCGGAAGCATCCGAGATCACCATTACGTCGAGCAGCGCCGCGACGCGGGGCATCACGTTCTTGGCGTCGGTGGTGGCGGGGGCAACGATGTGTTCGTAGTCATCGGCCAGCGACACAATTAGCGCCGCGGTGGTTTCGGCCATGCGGTGACCCAGCGAGGGATCTTCGGCAACCAGAACCTTGGAAGCCCCGTCCAGCTTGGCGGCGGCTTCACCGGCTGCGGCAGCAGAGGCGCCACAGCAGAGAATGGTCACGTCACCCAGCTGCTTGGCAGCGGTCATCGCCTTGGCGGTGGCGTCCATCGCGAGTTCGCCATCGGTGACTTCTGCGAGAAGAAGAACAGCCATTACACGATTCCCTTTTCTTTGAGTTTGGCGACCAGCGTGTCGACATCAGGCACCATTTCGCCAGCTGCGCGGGCTTCGGGCTCGGTCGTTTTCACGATCTCAAGACGCGGGGAAATATCAACGCCGTAATCTTCGGGCGTCTTTTCATCCAGCGGCTTTTTCTTCGCCTTCATGATGTTCGGCAGCGACGCATAGCGCGGCTCGTTCAGGCGCAGGTCGACCGAGATGATGGTCGGCATGTTGACCTTGATGGTCTGAAGACCGCCGTCCACTTCGCGGGTCACAACGGCTTTGTCGCCGTCGATGTCCAGTTCGGAGGCAAAAGTACCCTGCGACCAGCCGAGCAATGCGGAAAGCATCTGGCCGGTGGCGTTCATGTCATTGTCGATTGCCTGCTTGCCGCAGAGAACGATACCGGGCTGCTCTTCCTCGACGACCTTGGCAAGGATCTTGGCAACGGAGAGCGGTTCGATGTCGTTGTGCACGTCATCAGTCGCAACAACGAGGATCGCGCGGTCGGCACCCATCGCCAGAGCGGTCCGCAGGGTTTCCTGCGCCTGCTTCACACCGATGGAGACGGCGACGATTTCTTCTGCCTTGCCGGCTTCCTTGAGGCGGATGGCCTCTTCGACGGCAATCTCGTCGAACGGGTTCATGGACATCTTCACGTTCGCCAGATCGACGCCGCTGCCATCCGATTTCACTCGGACTTTCACGTTATAGTCGATCACGCGCTTGACAGGTACCAGTACCTTCATCTGCGGTTCTCTCCTTGGTCTTTCGAGCCGAGAAATCGGCCCCGATTTGAATCATCCCCGCAGTTGATAACGGGCGTTACGGGTCGGAAACAGTGCAAAATCGTCATGTTACAGCCAACGACGCCGCGTTTTCGCCGCTTTGGCGTCTTCTTGCAAGTATGGGAGCGCTATCTTTTGTTCGCTATGCGGAATTTTATTCTGCAATTTTCAGCGATTTGCGCCCGGCACCCACAGCACATCCTTCTCCCCGTTGTCATTCACATGCCGCGCGGCCACGAAAAACCAGTCGCTGAGCCGGTTCAGATAGCGGATCGCTGCCGGATTAACCTCTTCGCTGGCGGCAAGTTCCACGGCGAGCCGTTCGGCCCGGCGCGCGACGGTGCGGCAGACATGCAGATAGGCGGACAGGGCGGTGCCGCCGGGGAGGACAAAGCTGCGCAACGGGGCGAGATCGGCGTTCATTGCGTCGATTTCGGCCTCTAACCTGTCGACCTGCGCATCGACCATCCGCAAGGGCGGGTATTCGGATTGCGCATCCAGCGCCATATCGGGGCGACACAGATCGGCGCCAAGGTCGAACAGGTCGTTCTGAATGCGCATCAGCGCCGCGTCGACGTCTCCCTCAGCGTGTAGCCGGGCGACGCCAACCTGCGCGTTCAACTCGTCGCTGGTGCCATAGGATTCGACCCGAAGCGCGTATTTGTCGACGCGCACATTGTTGCCAAGCGCGGTCTGCCCCTTGTCGCCGGTGCGGGTGTAGATCTTGTTCAGGACAACCATCGGTTAGCCTCCGTTCTGGCGCAGGTAGATGAACAGCAGGATGAGCAGCACTGCCACGAATTGGAGCAACAGGCGCAGACGCATCATCTTGTTGGCGTATTTCGCGTTGAACTTGCCGCCCTTGGCAAAACCGCCGATGCCGATGGCCAGAACGAGGACGACGGCACCAAGCATGACAAGGATAAATATATATAACGGAGACATCGCATCCTCTCGGTAGAACTTGTCAGGTGCCTATCCTGTTACCCGCCGGTTTGCGAATCCCAAATTGGCGCAGGCTACAGGCGCGAAATGACCCGGTCGCTCATCGAGGTGCTGAGCACACGCCGAAGATAGGCCGCGATATATGTCGCGGTCGTGACGTAGTATCTGGGGCGCGGTCGTGTCGCTTCAAGCGCGTGTACCAGTTTCGCCGTGACCGCCGAGGCCGGAAGCTCGAACCGGTCCGGGCCAGACGGGTTGTACATGCGCTTGACCAGTCCGGATTCGTAAGCGTCGTGATGCGGTGAATTCTGCCAGTCGATATAGGTCTCGAAATAGGGGATGCCCTTTTCGCGAAAGGCGGTGGTGATCGGCCCCGGCTCGATCAGGATGACGTCGATACCCGAGCCGCGCAGTTCGATGCGCATCACATCGCTCAGCCCTTCGAGCGCGTGTTTGGTTGCGGTGTAGGCCCCGCGCCATCGCATATAGGTCAGCCCCAGCGCCGAGGAACACTGGACGATCCGCCCGTGTCCCTGCCGCCGCATGACCGGAATCACCCGCCGTGTCAGGTCGTGCCAGCCGAAGAAGTTCGATTCAAAAATATCGCGCAGCCCGTCGGTCGGCAGATCTTCAACCGCGCCGTTCAGGGCATGGGCGCCATTGTTGAACAACGCATCCAACTGGCCCGACGTGACGGTCAGCACGCTGTCCAAAGCCTCGGCGATGCTTGCCGTATCGCAATAGTCGAGCCGCGGCGACTCGAAGCCCTCGGCGATAAGAGCGTCACAATCCGCCTGCTTCCGGCACGAGGCAAAGACCCGCCAGCCCCTGCCGCGCAGGGTGCGCGCCGCGTCCAGACCGATGCCCGAGGAACACCCCGTAATCAAAATGGTTTTCTGCATGTCCTGCCCACGATAATTCGCGCAAGTCATGCGTTGCAATACGGGCAAGCGCAATGGACGGCAGTGATCGAGAAGGAGTTCGCCCGATAAGCTTTCGCGTCAGTCCGCGGTCGAAACGAGCCGTGCAGCGATCCAGCCGACCCGATCTTCGGGCAGGGCGCGCAGTCGCAGCCAGCCACGGCCGTTGTTCTCGAGCACTTCAACCGTGTGACCACGATCAAGCCGATCGACAATATCGTTGTTCGTGCCCGGCCCGGCGCGCATGTTCACGCGGGTCGCGACGATCTCACGCAGGTCAGCTTCGGGCTCGGGGGCAGGGCGAACGGCCGCTTCCTCGACCGTTGCGTCCGACGTGGCGCTGACATCACGCAACGAGGCAACATTGTACTGGCTCAGCGGTTCACCTTCGAACTGCGAAAGACCGCGCAGGCTGTTGGACGCTTCTTCGGAAACCTTCAGCGAAGCGGGCTGGATCATCGGGTTTCCGGCAGGCGCTGGCGTCTTGGCCATCGCGACCTTTTCGGTCTTGGCAGGCTGGGACGCCTGCAGTGCGCGTTCTTCGCGAACCTTTTTGAGCAAGGATTTTGTGGCCGGAGATGCAGCGGGGGCGGCAGTCGTTCTCTGAGCCTGTGCCATCAACGCCTCACCTGCATGCGGGGGCTTGAAATCGGCACCGCCGCTCAGCTCGTAGAAAACCCAGGCCATAAGGCCAAATGAGACAATGATAAACTTAGGCACTGAACACCCCCTAAAAACTAGTAACTTTGTGAAATACCCCGAAAAGCAGCATTCGGTTCCAATTAGCCTACTCCAAAACGACGATTCGGGACACGTTGTGCGGTATAAAAAACACAGGAGGGCTGTTTCGAGAGGATCGCCGCTTTCGCCTGTGGATAAGGTCAAGCACCGCCTTTACCCGGCTGATCGGCCATTGTACCACCCCATATATGAACGATGACGTCGATGACCCCAACATGAAGCGCCCCGGGAATCTCGGGCAGGTATCTGAACCGCTGCGTCGCGCGATCGGCGAGCGTTATCTGACATATGCGCTATCGACGATCATGCATCGCGCGCTGCCGGATGCTAGGGACGGGCTCAAGCCGGTGCATCGGCGAATCCTCTACGCGATGCGCGAGCTGCGCCTGACGAGCACCGGGGGCTTCCGTAAATCCGCCAAGATCAGCGGCGACGTGATGGGGAACTACCACCCGCATGGCGATAGCGCGATCTATGACGCGATGGCGCGACTGGCGCAGGATTTCAACGTCCGCTACCCGCTGGTCGACGGGCAGGGAAACTTTGGCAATATCGACGGCGACAACCCAGCCGCCAGCCGATACACCGAAGCGCGCCTTACCGTGGTCGCCGAGGCGCTGCTCGACGGGCTGAACGAGGATGCTGTCGATTTCCGCGAGAATTACGATGGCACGCTGACCGAACCGGTCGTGCTTCCGGCCGAATTTCCGCACCTGCTGGCGAACGGGTCGTCCGGCATCGCGGTTGGCATGGCCACGAATATTCCGCCGCATAACATCGCCGAACTCTGCGACGCCTGTCTGCACCTGATCCGCACGCCCAATGCGCAGGACGATACGTTGCTCAACTACGTGCCGGGGCCGGATTTCCCGACTGGCGGCGTAATCGTCGAACCGCCCGAAAGTATTGCACAGGCCTATCGCACGGGGCGCGGCTCGTTCCGGCTGCGCTGTTCCTACGAGATCGAAGACCTCGGGCGCGGCCAGTGGCAGATCGTGGTCACCGAGATTCCCTATCAGGTTCAGAAATCCAAGCTGATCGAACGCATCGCGGACCTGATCCAGACCAAGAAGATCCCGATTCTGGCCGATATTCGCGATGAATCGGCGGATGACATCCGCATGGTGCTTGAGCCCAAGTCCAAGAACGTCGATCCCGAGGTTCTGATGGGTATGCTCTACCGCAACTCGGAACTCGAAGTGCGGTTCTCGCTGAACATGAACGTGCTGATCGACGGCGTAACGCCCAAGGTCTGCTCGATGAAAGAGGTGCTGCGCGCCTTCCTCGATCACCGCCAAGAGGTGTTGCTGCGCCGGTCGCGTCACCGGATGCGCAAGATCGATCATCGGCTCGAGGTACTTTCGGGCCTGATCACCGCCTTCCTCAACCTCGACCGCGTGATCGACATCATCCGCTATGATGACGATCCGAAGGCAGCGCTGATGTACGAGGACTGGAGCCGTCCGCACCAGCAGACGATTGCCCGGGCGAGTTCGGAACGCGATTACGTGTCGCCTCTGCTTGGGGTTGATGTGTCCTCGCTGACACTGGTGCAGGATCTGGAGGCCGCCGCGCCGGGCGTTCTGGCCGAGACCGCGCCCGAAGGCATTCCGCGCAGCTATGCGGGCCGTGAAAACGGGCTCTCCGACGTTCAGGCCGAAGCCATCCTCAACATGCGCCTGCGCAGCCTGCGCCGTCTCGAGGAAGAAGCGCTGGTACGCGAACGCGATGCGCTGATGGCGGAACGCGCCGACCTTGAGGATTTGCTTGGCAGTGAAGAGCTGCAATGGGCCAAGATCGCCGATCAGATGCGCGCCACCAAAAAGCAGTTTGGCAAGGATTATCCAGGCGGTGCGCGCCGCACCCGTCTGGAAGAGGCCGGCGAGGTCGAGGAAGTGCCGCTTGAGGCAATGATCGACCGTGAACCGATCACTGTGGTATGCTCTCAGATGGGCTGGATCCGCGCGATGACCGGCCATATCGACCTCGAACGCGAATTGAAGTTCAAGGATGGCGACGGGCCGCGTTTCATCTTCCACGCGGAGACCACGGATCGCCTGCTGGTCTTCGGCTCGAACGGGCGGTTCTATACGCTCAGCGCCTCGAACCTGCCCGGCGGGCGGGGGATGGGCGAACCGCTGCGCCTGATGGTCGACCTGCCCAACGAATCCGAGATCGTCGATCTGTTCATCCACGTGCCGGATCGTCGCCTGCTGGTGGCGTCATCGGCGGGCGACGGGTTCGTGGTTCCGGAATCCGAAGTGGTGGCCCAGACCCGGTCGGGCAAGCAGGTCTTGAACGTCAAGGGCGACGTCAAGGCCAAGGTCTGCACGCCGCTGACCGGTAATGCGATCGCCGTGGTCGGCGAGAACCGCAAGGTGCTTGTCTTCATGGCCGAGGAACTGCCCGAGATGGGCCGAGGCAAGGGCGTGCGGCTGCAAAAGTACAAGGACGGCGGTCTCAGCGATGCGACGAGCTTCCTGCTCGAAGCGGGGCTCAGCTGGCTTGACCCGGCGGGCCGTACCCGCACCCAGACCGACCTGTCGGAATGGATGGGCAAGCGCGCCGGAACCGGCCGCATGGCGCCGCGCGGATTTCCCCGGGACAACCGGTTTACCGGGGGGTGACATCTGTACAGCACCTGTACACCATCTGTGCATCAGCCGTGCAGTTTCGGCGTCTTGATTTGCTTCGGTGGCCCCGGCGGGCTATCTGGCGCTGACAGTACAAATGCGAACCACCCCGAAAGAGACGTTCAATGCTTCGACTGATGACCCTGCTCTGCGCCCTGACGATGATCTCGGCCTGTGCGACCACAACTCCGCTGGCCAATGAACCGCTTGCCGATCTGGGCGCTTTCCGGCTTGGCCATAATGTTGTCATCGCCGACAAGGCGCGGACCGGCCCGGTATCGCGCGCCGCCACCGGCGATGAATGGGTCGATGTGCTGAGACCGGCGGTCGCCCGTCGCTTTGGCCGTTACGAGGGCAACCAGCTTTATCACTTCGGCATCAGCGTCGAGGGCTTCATGCTGGCTCCTCCGGGCGTGCCGCTGATCTATTCGCCGAAATCGGCGCTGATCATCAATGTGACGGTCTGGGACGATGCGGCGAATGCCAAGCTGAACCCCGAGGTCAAGCAGTTCACCGTTCTGGAGACCACGACCGGGGGATCCTTCCTTGTCGGATCGGGGCACCAGCGCAGCAAGGAAGAGCAGATGCAGGGCCTTGCCGAAAACGCGGTGCGCCAGATCGAAGACTGGATGGTCGAGATGAAAGCCGAGCGCGGATGGTTCGAACCGCGCGCCGGTGCGGCAACCTCGGCCACCGTTCCGCGAGACGAACTTGTCCCCCAAAGCGAGGGTGTCGTTCCGCCAACGGTACCGGCGGTTCAGGGCTGAACCGGGCCAGCCGGGGCCAGCGATAACGACGCGCTTGATTTTCCTCTTTGAAGCGCATATTTGCCGCCCGCAGATAGGAAACCGTGGGTCGGCAGACCCCAGAACACAAAAGGGCGCCAAGCGATATGGGTAAGGCAAAGTTTGAACGCAACAAACCGCACGTAAACATCGGCACGATCGGTCACGTTGACCACGGCAAGACGACGCTGACGGCGGCGATCACCAAGTATTTCGGCGACTTCCGTGCCTATGACCAGATCGACGGC